>JAFQEZ010000033.1 GCA_017398805.1 Bacteroidaceae bacterium
GTTAGGGATAAAATAATCTCCATTTGATATTACAGCCACCATTGCCGGACTGTCAGCGTGGGAGTCCCAATTGAAAATAAGATTCCCTTTGCCGGCCTCATCTTTCCAAACGGCACGCGTGCCCGCGGCATCGGCAGTGCCGAAAGTGAGTCGTACAAGCTTACCCTCAGCGGGTGTGTCGGGCACGATGTCGTCCTG
This sequence comes from Bacteroidaceae bacterium, assembly GCA_017398805.1. Lineage (GTDB taxonomy): Bacteria > Bacteroidota > Bacteroidia > Bacteroidales > Bacteroidaceae > HGM04593. Next base: position 199 of record JAFQEZ010000033.1, read on the forward strand.
CTGGCAAGCAACGAAAACGGAAAGGGGAAAGGTTAAAGCGAAAAGCTTTATCCAATTCAAAATTTTATGTTCCAGTTTATTCATATATTATTTTCAGTTTTCAGTTTTCACCTTTCAGTTTTCAGTTTCCCAAAGGTCGCCCCATTGCCCGCGACGTTCAGGAGCACCACCAAACTCGCTATCGTCGCTATCCGGTGCATTACCTGTAAAGGAAGCTGCCAATATCTGGGAAGTCTCAATCTCCACCAGCGTCATTACAGGCGGTGTGTAAAATTCTTTTTTCGGTTTTTTCTGTTTCATTGGTTGTTTATTGTTTTCATTTATAAAAGCTATTAAAAAGGATTAGAAAGGAGAAAGCAGAAAGGAAAAACAGAGATCCCTCGTCGCTACGCTCTGTCGGGATGACAAGAGCGCGGTTATCTCTTTGCTCTTTGCTCTGTCATCTTTCATCTGTCATCTTTCCACTTTAACCCCACTTCGTGGGCTTGAACCTTGACTGCGCTCGCTGTAAAAGCTCAAGTAAACTTGGCTTTCGCTCGCTTGGCACAAGCTTTCATCTTTCCACTTTCATCTTTCATCTTAAAAAAAACGCGCTACCGCAGGGCACGTTGCTGTGCCGCACGATAGCGCATTATATCTTATATTTTATATCTACATTTAGGGAGGGGTAACACGCTGTGCTGCAGATAGTTGCAAAACAGCAACCACAAGCAGCAGGTGGAGCCGCCCACGCACTGATGCTGTATGTTGTATTACCTGTTTGCATTTGTGTTTCTTAGTTGTTCGTTTTTAGTTTATAAAGTGCACCAAGAAGTGCTAACGCTGAAAGGAGAAAGCAGAAAGGAGAAACAGAGATCCCTCGTCGCTACATAAGCTGCTGAAGCAGCACTCCTCGGGGAACCTAAAACTAAGTGCTGAAGCACACTCCTTTGGGGAGCTAAAGCTCCCGTCGTCGCAAACAATGCTTATTTCGCATTGTCGTCGCAACCAACGCTCATTCGCGTCGGCGGGATGACAAGCACGCAATTATCTTTACTCTTTCATCTGCGTCTTTGAGATCCTTGACTTTGCTAAGGATGACAGGTGCGCGGTTATCTTTTTGCTCTGTTTTGCCTTCTCTTCCTTTTCGTTGCAAAAATATTGTTTTTCATTATTTTTATGTAATCATTACAATTCTTTTTTTAACACTTTGCCTGCTTTTTTTCTTTTTTAACTAAAACAGCAGGGGGCGGTCCAAAGACCACCCCCATATATATTCCACAAAGAGAGACGCACTATTTGTTGCGGTTCTTCTCTATCTGAACCTTGATTGCGTCGATAGCGCCAAGCAGGGCATCCTCGAAAGTGTCGCTGGTCTTGGCAGCAAAGAGTTCGCCATTGCCGGTTGACAGGCGGAGGGCAACCTCCTTGTTCATCGCTGTCTCGGGCTTAATCAGCTTCATGTTCACGTCGAGCGCTGTTGCACCCTCGCAAAGTTTCTCCAGCTTCGCAACCTTTTTCTCTACAAACTCCATCAACTGCTGAGTAGCATCAAAATGAACTGATTGAATCCTTGTCTCCATAATTAGAACCTGTTTAAATTTTTAAAAAATATTTTCTCACAGAAGCCGCATCATTCGTTTCGCCATTTTTTATATTCAAAAACTGCGCGATATAAATTCTAACAGCTTCTTAATCCTCCTATTATTTAATTATTACCGGCTCTTGGATGAGCCTTTCTGTAGTTTCTTTTAAGTTCCTCGAACGTGAGATGTGTGTAAATCTCAGTTGTGGCAAGGCGCTCATGACCAAGCAGTTCTTTCACAACCCCAATCTCGGCATCATTGTTCAGCATCGCGGTAGCGAATGAGTGGCGCAGTACATGTGGGCTCTTCTTCTTTACTGAGGTAACCTCGGAAAGTTGCTTCTTCACTATTCTATATACTGCCGACTGTCCTATCCTGCCACCACGTGACGAAAGGAAGAGGGCGCCGCCTGCACCGCCGGTAACCTCGGCACGCACCTCAAGGTAGTTCTCAAGTTCGCGCTTGAGTTCGGCCGCAAAAGGGACAACACGTTGCTTGTTGCGTTTTCCTGTCACCTTTATCACCGAAGCACCCATATCCACATCTGCAGTATCAAGCCCTATGAGCTCGGAAAGACGAATGCCGGTCTCGTAGAAAAGCACTATTATCATGCGGTCACGGCATGCTGCATAGCCTTCGCCGAAAGAGACTTCGTCAATGAGCCTGTTCATCTCCTCCTCCTTGACAAACACAGGAAGTTTTTTCCTGCGTTTAGGGCCTTGCAGGGTTGCTGCCGGATTATCCACACCAACACCGTTGGAACGCTGGTAGGCATAGAAAGAACGGAGGGCACTCAACTTGCGGCATACCGACAAGGGGGCTGCACCTGCATCCATCAACTCCGACACCCAGGAACGTACAAGGTCAAGGTCGGCACTGAAAAAATCAATAGACTCATCGATACGGGACAAGAAACTCTCGAACGAGCGGAGATCACCCTCATACGCCCTTAACGTATGCTGCGAGTAGTTCCTCTCGGTTTTGAGATACCCTATGAATGAGCCTATAAACATATTCGTTGCCGAAAGACCATATCTTTCGGCAACGAATATATATCACTTCAAATAAAAAAACAAGAAAATTCTCCGGTTTTTTATTCCTCGTTTGCACGGAGCTTCTGTACATAGATAGCATGCTCCATCTTCAGTCTCTTGAGCACTGATGGCTTGTCGAACTGCTGACGTGCGCGCAACTCCTTAATTACACCGGTTTTCTCGAATTTTCTCTTGAATTTCTTGAGAGCTCTCTCAATGTTCTCGCCCTCTTTAACAGGTACTACAATCATTTCCTATTTATTTATTTAGTTTATATTATTTTCTACATTAGACAAAATGCAGCGCAAAAGTAGATACAATTTCTTAAATGGCAAAACTTTTACACCATTTTTTGCACTAAAGAGCAAAAATGCCGGCTAAGGAAACTACCATAGCCCAAAAAGCACGGGAGCGCAAGAGCGCTCCCGTTGCATTATAAAACTGCTATCCCTATTATCAGAGATTTGGATTGATGCTGCTCCACTCTGAAATTGCAGGAACGATGTTCAAAGTAACGAGCTCGTCGCGCATCTTGCAGAGGTGCTCGTAGCTTGCGTCGAGCTTAGCAAGCTCTTCGGGAGTACCAACCGGCATCTTGTATGAGCAACCGTTCGCATCGAGAACTGTATCCATAGCCATCATGATGTGGTTGTACTTTTCGTTTGATACGTATGTACCTGCAGGATAACGGAATGTCTCGCCACCCATAACCGAGCGGATCATCTCAACCGAGAGATAAGATGGGCTCTGGAATGATGAACGGCCACGAAGCTTGATGATAGCCGCACCACCCTGTGTAACATCCTTCTTCATCTGCTCCCACTCCTCTGCAGGGAACTCTGCTGTACCGATGAGGTCGGTCAATGGCTTGCCGGCAACCTTTACTGCACTGCCGAATACTGCCATCTGCTCACCGTGGCCACCATAGGTTGCACAACCTGTAACATCCTTCATCAGAACACCGAACTTCTTTGCAAGAGCGTTCTGCAGACGTGTAGAGTCGAGACCTGCGAGTGTTGTAACCTGACCCGGTTTCAAACCTGAATAGAGAAGTGTAACAAGACCTGTCAAATCGGCAGGGTTGAAGATGATAACCACATGCTTAACATCGGGGCAGTATGTCTTGATGTTCTTACCAAGTTCCTCGGCAATCTTGCAGTTACCAGCCAAGAGGTCCTCGCGTGTCATACCCTCCTTACGTGGAGCACCACCTGAAGAGATGATATATTTTGCATCCTTGAATGCCTCGGCAACGTCGGTTGTTGCTGTGATGTTCACATTGTCGAAACCGCTCTGGCGCATCTCCTCGGCAACACCCTCTGGAGAGAATACGTCATAAAGGCAAAGGTTGGTTGTAAGACCCATCATGAGGGCGCACTGTGCCATGTTTGAACCGATCATACCGGCAGCACCTACAATCACCAATTTTTCATCTGTCAAAAACTGCATAATTTCTAAATTTAAAGGTTTATTATTCTGTTATTTATCTATCGTAAAATTCAATCGTGCTAAAATAAGAATTAATCGTCACCGAACAGCACAATTAACAATGTTTAAGTGTTAAAGCCCGAGTTCTTTGAATATCTTGCCTGTCGCGCCTGAATTGGATGAGACGTAATCGCCTGCTGCCTTGCCGGCCTTGTCAAGCAACGCCGCGTCGGCAGCAAAGGCATCCATCTTCTCCTCAAATGCTATCGTCGAAGCTATTTCCAGACCACCGCCGCACTCCTTGAGCGCCTGAGCCTCCTGGAATTTCCTGTTGTTGGGGCCGAAGAATACAGGAATACCGTAAACGGCAGCCTCAAGCACATTGTGTATGCCAACACCGAAGCCTCCACCGACATATGCGATGTCACCGAAACGGTAGATTGACGAGAGAAGCCCGAAACAGTCCACGATAAGGCAATCGGCATTGCGCACGGCCTCCATGTCGGCCTTCGTATAACGGACACACTTGCCCTCGTACAGTTCCTCGATCTTCTTTATCCTTTCATCATTGACCTCGTGGGACGCGATGATAAGTTTCCACTCCTTATGCCTGTTGAAATATGGCATGTATACAGCCTCGTCCTCGCCCCATGAGCTGCCGACAACAAAGAGTTTCCTGTCCCCTTTGGCAAATGCCTCGACAAGCGGCAACTGGCGTTCCTGTTCAAGTATCTTTATAACGCGGTCGAAACGGGTATCGCCTACAACCGACACATTGGTCACGTTTATATCCTTGAGCAGATCCCTTGACCTCTCGTTCTGTACGAAAAGATGGTCGAAAGAGTGCAAAGCCAATCTGTAACGGCCGCCCCATGGTTTAAAGAAGGTCTGCTCCTTGCGGAAAATCGAAGATACGCTGTATGTCTTGATCTTTCTATTTGAGAGTTCGTCAAGGAAGTTCATCCAAAACTCGTACTTGATGAAGAAGACCATCTTGGGGTTGACAAGGTCGATGAAGCGCTTCACGTTCCTCTTTGTGTCGAAAGGGAGGTAGCAGACAATATCAGCCTGTTGGTAGTTTCTTGCCGGACGGTAACCCGAAGGAGAGAAGAATGTCAGCACGACACGGTATTCGGGGTGCTCGGCACGCAATTTCTCTATCATAGGACGACCCTGCTCGAACTCTCCCAACGATGAGGCATGAAACCATACATAATCGGTGTCCGGGACAATATTTTTCTTGAGAGTGTCGAAAATCTCCTTGTGACCCTCAAGCATCTGCTTGGCCTTCTTGTGCCCGAAGAGTGCTGCCAGTCTGACGAATGCGATATATATATATATTCCGAATGTATACATACTTTATCCCAAGACTTTAATTGCCCTTTCGAGACGCGCCAATGTCTCCTCTTTGCCAATGAGACCCGAAATGTCGAACATCTGAGGTCCCTTGCCTTCGCCCACAAGAGCAAGACGGAAAGCATTCATAATCTCGCCCATGCCATAGCCCTTGGCCTCGATCCACTCGTGCACTGCACGATCCTGGTTCTCGATAGAGAAATCGTCAAGGCCGGCAAGGAGTGCGGCAAGTTCGCCCATCTTCTGAGCAGAATCCTCTTTCCAACGCTTCTTGGCAGTCTTCTCGTCATATTCTGTAGGCGCAATAAAATAGAAACTGCTCGCATCCCAAAGTTCATGCACGAAGTTTACACGGCCTTTCATTAGAGATACAATCTTCTCAAGGTGTTCTATTGTAGTGTCCACACCATGCGACTTCACCACAGGCATGAATATCTCGGCAATCTCGCGGTCCGCTTTCCTGAGGATATACTCATGGTTGAACCACACCATCTTCTTATAATCGAAACGCGCTCCAGCCTTGCTGCACTTGGAGAGGTCGAATTTCTTTACAAGGTCATCCATCGACATCATCTCTACATCGTCGCCGGGATTCCATCCGAGCAGAGCAAGGAAGTTGATTACAGCCTCGGGAAGGTAGTCGCTCTCGCGGAAGCCCGAAGAGACTGCACCGCTCTTGGGGTCGTGCCACTCAAGAGGGAATACAGGAAAGCCGAGACGGTCACCGTCGCGTTTGCTGAGCTTGCCGTTGCCCTCGGGTTTGAGAAGCAGGGAGAGGTGTGCAAAACGGGGCATTGTATCCTCCCAGCCGAACGCACGGTAGAGAAGCACATGAAGAGGTGCCGAAGGCAACCACTCCTCGCCACGGATAACATGGGTAATCTCCATCAAGTGGTCATCAACGATGTTCGCAAGATGATAGGTGGGCAGCTCATCTGCCGACTTGTAGAGCACCTTGTCGTCAAGAATCTTTGAATCTATGGTCACCTCGCCGCGGATGATATCGTTGACAAGAACCTTCTCGCCCGGCTCTACCTTGAAGCGTACCACATACTGGTGACCGCTCTCAATGAGCGCCTTGACCTCGTCGGCAGAGAGTGCAAGCGAGTTGCGCATACCCAGACGGGTAGATGCGTCATACTGGAAATTCTCTATTTCGGAACGTTTTGCCTCAAGTTCTTCGGGGGTGTCGAATGCTATGTACGCCTTGCCGTTGTCAAGGAGCACCTGGACATACTTCTTGTAAATCTCGCGACGTTCCGACTGACGGTACGGGCCGTACTCACCGCCGAAACTTACGCCCTCGTCGAACTTTATGCCCAACCAGCGGAACGACTCAAGGATATACTCCTCGGCACCGGGAACAAAACGGTTGGAATCGGTATCCTCGATACGGAACACAAGGTCACCGCCATTCTGCTTGGCAAACAGGTAGTTGTACAGAGCGGTCCTGACACCGCCGATATGAAGTGGCCCTGTAGGGCTCGGTGCAAAACGCACCCTTACTTTTCTTTCGCTCATAGTCTTGAATGTGATAAGGACACTATTACATGCGCCTCAACTTAAGGCACGTGCACAATAATCCAAATTGCAATAGTTAACAATATGCAAAATTAGCACAACTTGAGTTGCCTGCAAAATTATTTCATTGATTTTTGGAAATACTCACCTGCAGAAGTTGTTTTTTAAGAATACAACATATTTCTTAATCACACAAAGACAGGGCTGCAGAACATGAAATCAGAGGTAATATACATACAAATTACAATAAGTGTGGGTGCCTTCGCATTGATTTCGGTTATTTTTTGTACATTTGGCAAGTCTAAACAATCACATTGGAGAAATGAAAGAACTTTGGAAAAAGTATTCGACGATAACATACAGGGCGTTTATCATATTGGCAAGCATATTGCTTATGGTTTATTTCATGCCAAGAGAGAAGTATGAATCGATACATTACGAAGAGGGAAAGCCGTGGGAACATGACCAGCTTATAGCAGAATTCGACTTCAAGGTGATGAAAACCAAGAAGCAGATTGCAGCAGAGCAGGATAGTATAAGAAAAAATGCCATCCCCCATTTTGTATATGACGAATCCATTTCCGGCAAGCAAAGCGATTCTTTGAAAACCAAAATCTTTAATATTGTCGTGGAGTATGACCTGCCTGTAATATTCAGCAAAAAGTTAAACAGACAATACGGATTTGGAATCGTATCGGACAAGGATGCATCTATCATTGTAAAAAACAACTACAAGGAACTCGTCTACAGCAGCAAGGATGGCAAATTACTGCAGGAACTCGTTACTTTAAAATCGGTATCAGAAGTCAAAGACACATTATACGGAATTATCCCCGCCCATTACGACACCTTACCAGAGCTAAAAAGCAGAATCATCGATGCTATTGACCGATGTGTAATCCCCAACTACACCTTCGACAAGTACCGCACAGAAGAGACGACAAAGAACCTTATCGGCAAAATCGATCCGGTGAGCAGCATATTCATCGCTGGTCAAAGAATCATAAACAACAGGGAGATTGTAGATGCCGAGAAGTTCCGCACAATCGAGGCTTACCTTAACGAGGTCAAGAAAATTGATGATAAAAATGAAAAGAAGGACAGCAAGATGATTTTTTATGGACAATTGCTGTTCGTTATAATCATAATGGCATCACTGGCCATATATATGCGTCTATACCAACGTGAAACTTTCGAGAGCAACAGCAAGTTCACATTCACGATCCTGTCGGTAACCATATTCCCTATTCTTGCAGGAATACTATTGACAATAGGCGGAACCAGCATCTATGTAATCCCGTTCGCAATTGCACCGGCAATGCTATGCCTTTTCATAAACAGCAACATTGCGGTTGTCGCGCATATGGCATCTATACTGATATGCTCGGCAATGATCGGGGCGCCGTACCAGTTCATCATTATACAACTCACCGGCGGAATCAGTGCTATCCTCAGCCTTAGCGAGCTCTCTTCTCGATCACAGATGTTCAAATGCACAATAGCTACACTGCTTACCTATTCGCTGACATACCTCTGTTATATCATGATAAAGGAGGCTGATATCTCAAAGATAAGCAATATCATGTTTTTCTATTTCACTGTCAGCTCAATATTGATGTTGCTGATATATCCGATAATGCTCATCGTGGAGAAGATATTCGGATTCGTGTCAAGCGTAACACTTATCGAGTTGTCGAACTTCAACAACAAGCTCCTGCAGAAACTCTCGCAGGAGACACCCGGAACATTCCAGCACTCGATACAGGTTGGCAACCTTGCGGCAGAGGCAGCAAACGCCATTGGAGCAAACAGCCTTGAGGTACGCACCGGCGCACTCTATCACGACATAGGAAAGACCGAGAACCCAATCTATTTCACCGAGAACCAGAGCGGCGGCATCAGTCCACATAAGGCTCTGACACCAATTGAGAGCGCAAGAGTCATCATAAAGCATGTGACGGACGGACTTGCGATAGCAAAGAGAGAGAAACTCCCGAAAAGAATACAGGAGTTCATTACCACACACCATGGCTTGAGCAAGACCGGCTACTTCTACATAACGTACAAGAATGAACATCCGGGCGAGAATATCGATGAAAAACTCTTCACCTACCCCGGGCCGCAGCCGCACACGAAAGAGCAGGCTATTTTGAGTATGGCCGATTGTGTAGAAGCAGCATCGCACAGCCTCAAGGAGTACACTGAGGAGAATATAAACAATCTGGTCGACAACATTATCGACCCCAAGGTGAAGAACGGCGAGTTCAGCCTTAGCCCATTGACATTCCAGGATATCGACAACATAAAGAGAGTATTCAAGAAGCGACTTATGGCAATATACCATACACGTATCAGTTATCCCACAGAGAAGAAGAAGGAATAGGAATATCTGTGAAAATTCCTTAAAAAAGAATGGTAAATCCAAGATGACGCAAGTTCTTCAAAAGATTTACCATTTTCTTTGTACCATAATAAGGCAGATTGTTATGGCAGGAATCATCAACTACATATGGGAGCACAAGCTTATAGAGCGACCTACAACGACAGAAGGGAAAAGTGTTCGTATAATCAGTTGTGGGAAATACTGTAAAGACAAAGGACTATACACGGACGCAAGGATAAGGATTGGAGAGGAGATTCTTACCGGATGCGTAAGGATACATGACAGTGACCACAAAGAGTGCATGGAGCATGACAATGTAATCCTCAATGTTGCCACTATCAGCAACGACAAGAACAGCCTTTTTAATGGATGCCGGACTCCACTCTTAAAGATAAAGATACCCGAGGAGATGAAAAAGGAGTTCGATTGTGCGACACAGCAAACAGGGAACCTGCTATGCAGGGAAAGCATCAATGGAATAAGCACACTCGAGCAACATGCATACATGTCGCGACTTCTCGTGGAACGCATGGAGGAGAAGGGAATAGGAATCAAGAAAACACTGCATGAATGTGGAGGAAGGTGGAACGACACCCTATTCAGAACATTGGTACGCAGTCTCGGTTTCGGTATACAGAGCAATGCATTCACACTACTGGCAAACATCATTGATATACGTGCCCTTGAAAAGCATCGTGATAACCTATTGCAGCTCGAGGCGATACTTCTCGGGCAGGCAGGCCTGCTTGAGAGAAAAAGTATTCCATACTATTATCAGGCTATAGCAGACAAAGAACGTTACTATGACGAAATAACGAGGGAATTCAGATTCCTGAAGAACAAGTTTGACCTGCAGATTCTTGACCATAACATTTGGAACGGCAATTACACTCCGCATGTGCGCATTGCAAGAGTTGCCAAACTATTTCACATGGAGCGGCTTGAGATATCAAGAATGTTGCAGTGCGAAAGCAATACCGAATACTACCGCTTGCTTGACTGTACCCTTGAAGGATACTGGAGCAACCATATCTGCATTGGGGGAACAGAAACAAGTGGCAATGGGGGAATGAGCAAACGCCACCTTGACATCATTATAATAAACGCCATTATACCTATTATATATATGTGGGGGAAGCTGCATGGGAAAGAGAGGGAGTGCAACAAGGCCGAAGAGATGCTACACAGGATAAACAGCGAAGAGAACCGCATTGTAAGGCAATGGAAAGATCATGGCGCAAAGATAGAGTGTGCAGCCGACTCGCAGGCGATTCTGCAGCTCGACAAGAGGTATTGCCGCATGCATCGCTGCAGCGAGTGCCGATTTGCATATTATCATATAAGGGAGAGACTCCACGCAAACGGATAGTGAAAGGTGAAAACTGAAAGGTGAAAACTCCAGTTTTCCGTTTTCCGTTTTAACTTTTCCGTTTAAACAATGACATGACACTCTACAGCAAACGCAAAAGCCACACCGCTGGGTGTGGCTTTTGCGTTTGCTTATATAGTATCAATTACTTATTCCTCTTTCTCATACATGCCAAAGCAATAGGTGCCGCAATGAAGAGTGATGAAAGTGTACCGAAGACAACTCCAAGAATCATTGCGAAAGAGAAGCTGCGGATGCTGTCACCACCAAGGATGAAGATACAGAGCAATACTATCAATGTACTTACAGATGTATTGATTGTACGTGAAAGGGTTGTATTCAAAGAGATGTTGAACAGATCATATCTGTCACGTTTTGGATAGAGACCTGTAAACTCACGGATACGGTCGAACACAACCACCTTGTCATTGATTGAGTAACCGATCGCTGTCAGAATCGCACCGATGAATGTCTGATCCATCTCAAGCGTCATTGGCAGGACACCGGCAAACAACGAGTAGCATCCGAATATCATCAATACGTCGACACCCAAAGCTGCGATAGAACCGATACTGTATGCCACGTTACGGAAACGTACAAGGATATACAGGAAGATTGCTATAAGAGCAAGCACTACTGAGATGATAGCGCCTTCACGTATATCGGCAGCGATACTTGGACCTACCTTCTGTGAACTGATGATAGAACCCTTCTCCTTGTCAACCTCCACATTGCGGAATGTCTCAAGATCAACCTTCTTGGAATCAATGATGCCACCATCTACAAAAGACTCGTAAAGAACCTTCTCAACATTCTCATCGGCCAGTTTCGCTGTGTCCGCAATCATGTAGTTTGTAGAGATGCGTACAACCTTACCTCCCTCGCCTGCAAGAGCAATCACCTGAACATTATCATCTGTGATCTTCTTCTGAAGAACCTCGCGAACCTGTTCCGGCTCAACGCTCTGCTCGAACTTGACAACATAGTTACGTCCTCCTGTGAAGTCGATACTCTGACGCAAACCTCTAATTGCAAACGAACCGATCATTACAAGTGCCAATACACCGAATATAATACCTGCCAACTTGGAAGACTTGATAAAGTTGTAGTTGGTACCGGCCATCATCTTGGCAGAGAACTTGGTTGTGAATGTAAGATTTGTCCACTTGTTCCTGCTCATGAAGTGCTCAAAGATTACGCGTGTAACGAATACTGCTGTAAAGAATGAGCAGAGAAGACCAATAATCAACGTTGTAGCAAAGCCCTTGATTGGACCTGTACCGAAGTAGAACAGGATAATACCTGTTATGATAGAAGTGAAGTTAGAGTCAAAAATCGCCGAGAATGCATTCTTGTAACCGTCGGACAACGCAAGCTGTACATTCTTGCCTGCACGGAGCTCCTCCTTGGTACGCTCATAGATAAGCACGTTGGCATCGACCGCCATACCCAATGTAAGCACAATACCGGCAATACCAGACATTGTAAGCGCAGCCTGGAACGAAGCAAGGATACCGATTGTAAAGAAGAGGTTAAGCAAAAGTGCCAGGTTAGCAACACCACCGGGGATGATACCGTACATCAAGCACATGTAAATCATCAAAAGCACAAATGCCACTGCAAACGAGATGAGACCCTGCTGGATAGACTGCTCACCGAGTGTAGGACCTACAACATAGCTGTCTACAATCTTCAAAGGTGCTGACAACTTACCGGAACGGAGCACGTTCGCCAAGTCCTGAGTCTGCTCGATGGTGAAGTTACCTGAAATCTCGGAACGTCCACCTGCAATCTTACCCTTTACATGAGGTGCACTATAAACGCAATTATCAAGTACAATCGCGATAAATCCGCCGGCATTCGCTTCTGTCAGGTTTGCCCACTCTGTAGCAGCCTCAGTTGTCATCTGCATTGTCACACATGGCAGACCGGTCTGGTCATAGTCGGCTTTAGCATCAGAAATGACATCACCCTCAAGTGCTGCCGAACCATCAGCCTTTGTCACTTTGAGAGCATAGAGCTGGAAAGCAGAACTGTTCTTCTCTACAGCATCAACGCTCCACATGAAACGGACATCCTCCTTGGCAATGATTCCTGATCGGTAACCGCGTTCGATAGCTCTGTTGATTACAGCAGTATCCTTTGACATTGCAATACCTACAACACCGCCATTCGCAGCAACCTGCAGACGTGGCAAGATTGTATTGCTGCCAGCCAAAGAATCCTCTGCTGAAATTTCCTCGTCAATCTGTGCAAATGCAGGAAGCCAATCCGCATTGATTTCGGATGAGCTGCATGCTACCCAGAACTGGAGGTTTGCAGAACCCTCAAGAAGTCTCTTTACACGGTCCTTATCTGTAACACCCGGGAGTTCAACGAGAATACGGCTACGGCCACCCTCTACTATCTGCATGTTCGGCTGAACCACACCGAAGCGGTCGATACGTGAGCGCAACACATTGAATGAGTTGTCAAGCGCCTCCTTGATTCTACCACGGAGGGCTTCCTCAATCTGCTCGTCGCTGCTATTAGAGTCAACCTCCTTGGAACCGCTCAACTTCTCTGTGTCAAATGCCATCGCAAGAGAACCTGCACCCTTGGCATTATACTTCTCAATGAAAGTGCTTACAAAATCGCCTTCCTTTGCAGTTGCCGCACGAGCCTCTTCAAAAGCCTCCTTAAACTCTTTTTTCTCCTTGTTGGCTACATATGCCAATACAACGTCGGGCTCAGAGATCTCCATTGTGACACTCATACCGCCCTTCAGGTCAAGACCGAGTCCAAGACCCAATTCCTGGCACTCCTTCAAAGTGTGTCCCAACCACACCTTCTCGTTCTTCATTGAATCGAGATAAAGCTGTGGATCATCCTGCTGCTCTGCAATACCCTCGTATTTATTTGCTACGAAAGTGAACGAGATGTAGAACAGACACACCAATGATAGCAGTACCGCAAAAACTTTTACAAATCCTTTGTTCTGCATTTTTATTAAAATTTTATTTATGATTTATTATTCCTATTTTTAAATCGCGCAAATATAGCGCTTTTTTCTCAATTATTCAGCCTTTTGAGTCAATTTTCTTTTATTTATATAAATAAAGGCCCATAGAATCCGATAATTACGGATTTTACAGGCCATAATGGAGGAAAAAAGAAGATTTTCACTTCGACGAAGCATCAAACAGGCGTTTCTTCTCCTCGTCACTAAGAGAAGAATATCCGCCCTTCTTTATTTTTTCCAAAAGTCTGTCAATTTCAGCCTCGTCATTTCTCTTGCGGGCATTATACTCATAGTCAGAATTCCTGTTACTCTTTGTATAACTGAAATTACCCTTTTTCTTTTTTTTGCGTCCTTTACCGACACTGGACAAAGCGCACAACCAATCATATGGTTTAAGGACCCACGATGCAGCATCCGCACCACGACACACCAGCCATCCGAAAAGCCAACCGGCAAAGGCACCACCCAAATGAGCAAAACTGCCGCCGGCATTGTCTCCGGCAATCAGAAGGAACGATATGAGAACCGTGACCAACGCAAAAGTAGCAAGCCTTACACTCCCGATGAAAAGGAGGTTTATCCTATAATCCGGAGCACGTACCGCAGCCGCCACAACAATGGCAAGTACAGCAGCCGATGCTCCGACAAGGCTCGTTTCGTCCACCATCGGCGCAAAATAGGGAAAAATGTTATATGCTGCAACAAAGAAAAGTGCGCCGAAAAGTCCGCCCCAAAAATAAATACCCATGAAATGGCGCACAGAATAGAAATTGATAAATATCTTGCCGAACACATACAGTGCCAACATATTCCAAAGAATATGGAACGGACCGGCATGCAGGAACATATACGTCAATGGCGTCCAAGGATGCCCGAGCAAGGTCTCTACAGATGCCGGCAACTCAAACAACGACATCAGATACACCGCCGTTGAAGGAGAGTTGAAAAGTATACAAAAAACCGCGATGAAAAGGGATAAAACAAACACTGCGACATTGATGAATATAAAACGCGACGCAATGTTGGAATCCCTATACTTCCGCCATAAACCATCAAACATACGGACCGCCTATTTTATTGGTTTTTCTCCAGTGGAGTATCAGTATGAGACCGAAAAGCATACCGCCAAGATGCGCAAAATGGGCAACACCGTCGGCCGAACCGGAAGTTCCGAGAAGAAATTCAATCACCGCATAACCAATGACAAAATATTTTGCCTTGATAGGAATCGGAATAGGGAAGATGAACATCTTCTCATTCGGGAAGAGCATTCCGAAACCCAACAAGATTGCAAATATCGCTCCTGAGGCCCCGACTGTTACTCCGTTCAACACGATGTTGAGCTCTGCCATTTTTGCAATAACAAAATTCTTGCCATTCATAATGGCTTCATGCCCATGGGCCAACACCATACCCACTTCCTCGGCATTCATACCGCTTGAGAGAGTGTAATAACGGTAAAGCCCTATACCCTCCTGGATAAGTGCAGCACCGACACCCGTGATAAGGAAGAATGTCAAGAAGCGTTTCGGTCCCCACACGTACTCAAGCACTCTACCGAACATGTAAAGGGCGAACATATTGAAGAAAAGATGCATGAAATCGCCGTGCATGAACATGTATGTCACAAGCTGGAACGGAAGAAAATCTTCCGCCATGACCAGATGCAGGCCAAAAATGCTATTAAGGTCCATACCTTTCTGCTCAAACACCAATGTCGCCAGAAACATAATGATGTTTATGGCAAGCAGATTTTTGGTAACTACAGGTATCCTATCCATTTGAAAAACATTTTATCCGTAAACAAAATTGCAGGCAAAGATAATACAAACTTGCGGGAATACCACCTGCAAACCAACAATAATCGCCAACAACATTCACTTTTACGCGTACGGGTATATTAAAATATTTAAGCAGATTTTATATTTCGGACGTTTGTTCGTATCTTTGCAGTTGATTACATGACCGGATATCGCAGACAAAATAAAAAACATTAAGATATGAATATTGAATCAACAGTAGTACAGAGTACCGTAGAAGCAATAAAGAGCCTCTATGGTGCAGATTTCAATGCAGAGAAGATACAGTTGCAGAAAACACGTAAGGAGTTTGAAGGAGATTTTACGCTTGTAGTATTCCCGTTCCTTTCGCTATCAAAGAAAAAGCCCGAGGATACAGCACAGGAGATAGGTGAATACCTGAAAGCGAACCAGCCTGTAGTGTCTGCATTCAACGTGGTCAAAGGTTTCCTGAACCTCTCCATTTCAACGGATTACTGGATTGAGTTGCTAAAAAACATCGACAATACAGAGAAATGGGGTACAGTTGCGGCCACAGAGACATCGCCATTGGTAATGGTAGAATACTCATCACCGAACACCAACAAGCCTCTGCACTTGGGACATATACGTAATAACCTGCTCGGATATGCGCTCTCGAACATCATCGCAGCCAACGGCAACCGTGTCGTGAAGACAAACATCGTGAATGACCGAGGCATACACATATGCAAGTCAATGCTTGCATGGCAAAAGTGGGGCGAAGGTGCAACACCGGAGAGCGCAGGCAAGAAGGGCGATCACCTCATCGGTGACTATTATGTAGCGTTTGACAAGCACTACAAGGCAGAACTTGCAGAACTTATGGAGAAAGGCATGAGCAAAGAGGAGGCTGAGGCTGCATCACCTCTCATGGGCGAGGCACGCGAGATGCTCGTGAAATGGGAAGCAGGTGACAAGGAGGTTCGCGCCCTGTGGGAGAAGATGAACAACTGGGTATATGAAGGTTTTGACGAGACATACAAGCGCCTTGGCGTAGACTTCGACAAGATATACTACGAAAGTGACACATATCTTGTGGGCAAGGAGACAGTCCTTGAAGGACTTGAGAAAGGTCTCTTCTACCGCAGAGAGAACGGTTCCGTTTGGGCTGACCTCACAAACGAGGGTCTTGACGAGAAGCTTTTGCTCCGTAGCGACGGCACATCGGTTTACATGACACAGGATATCGGTACTGCACAGCTCCGTTTCCGCGACTACCCTATTGACAAGATGGTATACGTTGTGGGCAACGAGCAGAACTACCACTTCCAGGTGCTCTCATTGTTGCTCGACCGGCTCGGTTTCTCATGGGGCAAGGGCCTTGTACACTTCTCTTATGGTATGGTAGAGCTCCCTGAAGGAAAGATGAAGAGCCGCGAAGGCACTGTTGTGGATGCCGATGACCTTATGGACGAGATGATAAACACTGCAAGGGAGACATCGGAGGAACTCGGAGGCAAACTCAACGACCTAACGGCAGAGGAGAAGGCCGAAATCAACCGCATCATAGGTCTTGGTGCACTCAAATACTTCATGCTTAAGGTAGATGCACGCAAGAACATGCTCTTTAACCCTAAAGAGTCAATTGACTTCAACGGAAACACAGGTCCGTTCATACAGTACACCTACGCACGTACACGCTCCATCGAACGCAAGGCTGCCGAGGCAGGAGTGAATGTCGATACGGCGAGTGCACCTGCGGGCATCAGTGAGAAGGAGTGCTCTATCATACGTATACTGAACGAATTCCCGGCAGTGATACGTCAGGCAGGAACAGACTATTCGCCATCGGGCATTGCAAACTACACATATGACCTTGCAAAGGAGTACAACCAGTTCTATCACGACTACAGCATACTGCGCGAGGAGAACGAGGAGACCAAGGCCTTCCGCATACTGCTCACACGCAATGTAGGCAAGGTGATAAAAACCGCGATGAACATCCTCGGCATTGAAGTTCCCGAGAGGATGTAATCCTTGAATTATGGCCAAGAAACGTTACTATGTAGTCTGGAATGGTGTTAAGCCCGGCATATACGGCACATGGCAGGAGTGCGAGGCTCAGATAAAGGGTGTCAAACAGGCACTCTACAAGTCGTTCTACACTATTGAAGAGGCAGAAAAGGCATACTCCTCATCTCCGTGCAACTACATCGGAAGCAAGGCCAAAGAGATCAAGATGCCCAAAGAGTTGCCTGCAACAGTCTTAAGGAATGCATTGGCTGTAGATGCTGCTTGCAGCGGCAACCCCGGCATGATGGAGTACAGAGGCGTATATATCGGCACAGGAGAGGAGATATTCCACTTCGGGCCGATATTCGGCACAAACAACATAGGGGAGTTCCTGGCAATCGTGCACGGTCTGGCGCTGTTGAAGCAGAAAGGTCTTGATATCCCCATCTACTCCGACAGCCGTAACGCCCTTCTGTGGGTTAAGCAGAAGGCATGCAAGACAAAGCTTCCACGCGACAACAGCAGCGAAGAACTGTTCGGATATATCGACAGGGCCGAGAAATGGTTACGCGACAACAGCTATACGACAACCCTTATAAAATGGGAGACGGACCAATGGGGAGAGATTCCTGCTGATTTCGGCAGGAAATAAGAAGAGATCAAAACCCGTAAGGACTCACAGACACAACAGAGAAGATCATGAAAGAGAGAACACTATTCATAATAAAATACTACTTCTCACTGATTGGCTTGTCGGTACTCTACAAGCCACTGTTCCTGATGTTCAACAACGGAGATACAGCTTGTTCCATCGGTGATTATTTCAATGTTGCCACAAATGGACTGCTACATGACTTCGCTGTTGCCGGATACTTCACGATAATACCGTTACTGCTGATAATGGTATCACTTTTCAAGGAGATTCCGATGCGAAAGATACTCACCTGCTACAACTGGGGAGTCGCATTCCTTTTCACATTGGCATTCCTTGCCGACATGACACTCTACCCCTATTGGGGAGTGAAACTTGATGCTTCGGTACTAATATATCTCGATTCTCCGCTCAATGCATTTGCCAGCATTACAATATGGCACTTCCTGCTGTTGCTGCTTCTCCTTGCAGGAGGAACATACGGCATATTCCGTCTGCTGAAACTGTTCTGCGAAAAGGAGTACCAGCCCATGTCCAAAGAGCTGAAACCGCTTGCAACAAGCCGTTGGACCATGCTCGGTGCAGGAATCCTAATAGGAGGCGTGATGTTCATCGGAATAAGAGGCGGAGTCACGGAATCCACAAACAACATCGGCTCGGTCTACTTCAGCGACAAGCAGATACTGAACCATTCCGCCGTAAACCCGATATTCAGTTTCCTATACTCACTCATGCATACAGAGGATTTCAGGAAAGAGTACACATTCTTCGAGGAGGAAGAGCGTGCAGCCATTTTCAACGGGCTCTATCCGCATGACGAACAGATTACCGACACATTGTTTACGACAAGAAGGCCTAATATAATCACAATAGTCCTTGAGGGGATGAGTGCCGAACTCATTGAAGAACTCGGCGGAATGAAAGGGGTTACACCAAATTTCAACCGCCTGGCCAGAGAGGGCGTTCTCTTCACCAACTGCCATGCAAACAGTTTCAGGACCGACAGAGGACTCATCTGTGCACTGAGCGGCTACCCCTCGTTCCCAAAGACATCGGTAATGAAGTCAACCACTAAGAGCCAGAAACTGCCATCGCTGGCTTCGGCTCTTGCAAACGAAGGCTATACGAACACATTCATATATGGCGGCGATATCAACTTCACAAACATGAGAGGATATCTCTACTCTACCGGCTACCGGACGCTGATTGCCGACGAAGATTTCACTTCAGCGGAGCGCAGCACCCACCAATGGGGCGCAGGAGACGACATTACATTCAATAGATTGTACGAGACCGTCAAGTCGCAGAAGAGTTCCCCATGGCACATAACGCTGCTGACACTCAGCAGCCACGAGCCATGGAGTGTACCGTACAACAGGATTCCGGGTGACGAGATCGCCAACTCATTCGCATTCACCGATGAAGAGTTAGGCAAATTCATCGACCGCCTGAAACAGACTGAAGAGTGGAAAAACACCCTTGTAATCTGCATCAGCGACCATACTCTAGCACGATACCCCGAGGGCTCCAAGCAGAGCGACATCAACCGTAACCGTATACCGCTCCTGTTCTTGGGAGGAGTAATAAAGGAGCCGAAAAGAATTGAAGCAATATGCAACCAGTCGGACCTTGTCGGGACCATACTGCCGCAGTTGGGAATATCAAATGCTCCATTCCCGTTCAGCCGCAACATACTCGGTCCAGGATACACCTACCCGTTTGCATATCACTGTTTCAATAACGGATTCACATTTATAGACGGCACCGGCATTTCGGTATTCGACCTTGACAGCCGCAAGGCAATCCATAACGAACCTGCAGATGGAGGCAAACAGCGCCTGGATAGGGCGAAGGCAATACTTCAGACAACATATTTTGATTTCTACAATAAATAACGGCAAAACCATTCATATGAAAGAGAGAAAGTTCACAATAGGAGTTGTCATCTCCACATACAACAGCCCGGCATGGTTAGAGAAGGTACTCTGGGGATATCTGTACCAGACACACCCTGCCGACGAGATTGTCATTGCCGACGATGGCTCACGCGATGATACACGCGCACTTATCGACAGTTTCAGGGATAGGCTCCCCATCAATCACGTATGGCAACCCGACGAAGGTTTCCAGAAATCACGTATCCTGAACAAAGCTCTTGTGGCAGCGACCGCCGACTATCTTATATTCACCGACCAGGATTGTATTCCACGCAAAGACTTCATTGAAACGCATGTAAAATATGCACAAAAAGGATACATGCTGTCAGGAGGATACTTTAAGCTGCCGATGGATATAAGCAAACAGATAACACATGATGACATCCAAAGCGGACGTGCATTCAGCTATGCATGGTTACGCAAACAGGGGCTGAAACGTTCATTCAAATGCACCAAACTATCGACATGGAAGTGGTTTACCGTCATGATGAACCACATAACACCGGCCGGAGCAACATGGAACGGCTGTAATGCATCGGGATGGAGAAGCGACATGCTTGAGATAAACGGATACAACGAAGAGATGCAGTACGGTGGCCAGGACCGCGAATTCGGATTGAGGCTTGTGAACAAAGGTATCAAGACCAAACAGATACGATACAGCGCTATAGCCCTGCATCTTGACCACAAACGCCCATACAAGACCAAAGAGACGATGGAGAAGAATATCGGTATACGCAGAGAGACAAAACGTACCGGTATCATACAGACACCTCACGGAATCAAAAAGCTATAATCAATGGCAAGGACCCCAAAATTCGTATATTATATACGCGCTAACCTTATGCGGCTCACACCAAAGTTCATCTTACGGTCAAGGCTGAAGAATGCCCTTAAAGAGGTGGAGAACTCCCCGGAAAAGGAGTATCTGATGAGCCGTGTAAACTATTACAACAAACTGCAGGAGGGGGCTACATTGCCTGACGACGCACCTGTTCTGAAGGAACACACGCTCAAGAACAAGAAGAGCGGAAGCGTATACTTCTACGACTCATATGAGGTAACAAGACATTTCCCCGACCACCTGCGCTGGCTGCTCAAGGGAGGAGACGTGACAACCGTACCGCCACACCCCACCATTGTAAAAAGCCGTCCGATAGATGGGGAGAATGCCAATTCTGTTCTTCTGAAACTCAACAAGGTGCGACACTTCATCTTCGTGAAGGACAAGATTCCATTTGAACAGAAACATGACAAAATAATCTTCCGTGGCGATGCAAACGGAAAACCGGCACGTATAAGATTCTTTGAAAAGTGGTTCGGCCATCCCAAATGCGACATGATTGACACAGCAGGACACTCGAAGAACCCTGAGGAGTGGAAAGGCAAGGGAATGTCAATTGAGGCACACCTCAAATACAGGTATATTATGGCCCTTGAAGGTGTGGACGTTGCCACTAACCTAAAATGGGTGATGTCGAGTAACAGTATTGCAGTTATGCCGCGCCCTACATACGAGACATGGTTCATGGAAGGCAAACTTATCCCCAATTATCACTACATAGAGATAAAGCCCGACTACTCCGACCTTTTAGAACGCATTGAATATTACAATAACCACATTGACGAAGCGAATGAGATTATAAGACACGCGAATGAATATGCAGCACAGTTCCGCAACAAGAAGCGTGAAAGACTCATACAGCTTCTGGTAATGAACGAATACTTCAAACGTACCGGACAAGAACTTTCGGACGCACATTAAAGCAAAATAGACTATGAGCCCAAAGGAGATATTTCAGAATATACGCTGCAAATCGGCCGCATATTGCAAAAAGGCCCGGTCATGGATGCGTAAGGAGATAGAGGAGAAAAATCTGGCAGTTTCAATAGCGCTGAATATTGCTCTTGCATACACATTGCTTATTGTATGCCAGTTCATCTTCATATTCATGAACTACGACCTCTACAGCGAGGCTTTCGCACACAATTCGTGGTGGCTTCTCACAAAAGGTTCACTGCTTTTCGACACTTCGGCTGTATGCTATCTGAACGCACTGTATATCCTCTGCCTGCTGTTCCCACTCCATTACAAGGAGGGCAAAATAATGCAGGGCATCACAAAGTGGGCATTCGTCATTCCCAACGCTTTGGGTGTCATCGTAAACTTGTGCGATTGCGTATATGTACCTTTTACCGGCAGAAGGACCACATGGAGCGTTTTCAGGGAATTCCGGAACGAAGAGAACCTTGGTACGGTCTTCGGTAACGCAGCACTTGACCACTGGTGGCTGGTTCTTATAGGTATTGCAATAATATGGCTCGTCTACAGGCTATACACACCTGCCATAAAACAGTACACTGATAAAAGAGAAATGAAAGGATACTACCTATGGCATGTGTCGGCACTGCTGATTATGGCACCTATGCTTGTTTTCGGCATGCGTGGAGGCATCGGAAAGGATGTACGCCCGATAACATTGAGCAATGCAAACGCATATGTATCATCACCCACTGAAGCTCCGATCGTACTGAACACTCCGTTCACCATAATAAGGACAATCGGCAAGAAAGTCTTTAAAGAGAAACATTACTTCGAAGAAAATGAACTGGTGAAAATATTCAACCCGATACAGCAGTTTGCGCCACAGGAAAAACCGAACAGAAAGAATGTTGTTGTCATCATTGTGGAGAGTTTCGGCAAGGAATACATAGGTGCTTACAATCCACGCAGCGGCGGTAGCCTGACACCATTCCTCGATTCACTGATAAAGAGAAGCAGGAGCTACAGATACTCCTATGGCAACGGAAAGAAAAGTATTGACGGCATGCCGTCGATACTCTCAAGTATCCCCATGTTTGTAGAACCGTTCTTCACGACAGAGGCATCCCTGAACAGAGTCAGCGGCATTGCCGGGGAACTCGGCAAGATAGGTTACAACACGGCATTCTTCCATGGCGCGCCAAATGGTTCTATGGGTTTCCAGGCCTTTGCAAATGCAACAGGGTTCGACAGATACTATGGACTTGACGAATATTGCGACTCGCCCAACCATAACGGCATGGATGACCATGACGGAACATGGGCCATCTGGGACGAGCCGTTCTTGCAATACTATGCAGAATGCATGAACGGTATGCAGGAACCATTCATGACATCCGTCTTCACTGCATCGTCACATGACCCGTTCAATATCCCCGATGAGTACCGCGGCAGATTCCGTGGCGGAAGTGACCCGTTCCTTAAATGCGTACAATATACCGACTACGCCCTTGAGCGTTTCTTTGCTTATGCCGAGAGACAGCCATGGTACAAGAACACTCTTTTCGTGATTACTGCCGACCATACGAACCACAGCAACGAGGCACGCTACAAGACCGCAGCCGGATGGTTCGAAGTACCGGTAATATTCTTCTCTCCAAACGGCGAAGCACCGTTTACTCCGGGAATGGACGAGGAAAAGATTGCACAACAGATTGACATCATGCCGACTGTCCTTGAATACATCGGATACGACAAGCCGTTCCTTGCCTTTGGTAAAAGTCTGATATCGACGCCGGCAGAAGAGACATACGCAGTAAACTTCACCAACGAGGTACACCAATACTATCAGGGAGATTATGTACTGCAATTTGACGGAGTGGAGGAAGACAAGAGCGTAGCCCTCTATAACCTCCGCAACGATCAACTGATGAGAAACAACATTCTTGGACAGGAAGCTGTTCAGGAAGATATGGAGCGGAAGTTGAAGGCTATCATACAACAATACAACAACCGCATGCTCCATGACCGTCTAACTCCCGAAACTGACAACAACAAAAATTAAGATAATATGGCAACAATACTTTTCCCCTCCCCCATCTTTGGTCCAATAAAAAGCAGAAGACTCGGCATTTCGTTAGGCATAAACCTGTTACCGGGAGACGGAAAGGTATGTACATTCGATTGTATATACTGCGAATGCGGCTTCAATGCCGACCACAAGCCGCACACCCGATTCCCGTCACGCGAACAAGTCAAGACCTCTCTTGAGGCAAAACTGAAAGAGATGAATAACGAAGGAGTTCTGCCGGACGTGCTCACTTTTGCAGGTAATGGCGAGCCGACACTACATCCGCATTTCAACGCAATAATTGATGATACCTTGGAACTGCGTGACCGCTATTGTCCTGATGCCAAAGTCAGCGTGCTTAGCAATGCGACAATGATAACCAGACCGGAAGTGTTTGCTGCACTTGAGAAGGTTGACAACAATATACTCAAGCTCGATACTGTAGATGTTTCTTATATTGAACAGCTCGACCGTCCTGTAAACAGATATGATCTTGATGCGATTATAGAGAAGATGGCTGCGTTCAAAGGCAAAGCAATTGTACAGACAATGTTTTTGAAGGGATGTGTCAACGGTTTTGACTTCAACAATACCGGTGAGAGATTCGTAAAGCCTTGGATTGAAGCGGTAAAACTTATATCACCACGCGAGGTGATGATATATACAATTGACCGCGAAACGCCACAAAAAGGATTAGAGAAGGCTACAGCCGAAGAACTTGACCGCATTGTCACCCTGCTTGAAAATGAGGGTATAAAAGCTTCGGCTGCATATTGAACAGTTCAAAAAGAGTATTGTCAGAAACCGAACAAGGCCGACAGCCCCACATAAGATGCCGTTATAAGGGCATACCTTATAAATTTTCCAGCAGTCATAACTGCTATCACCTTATACTTGTTCACGCGCATTATGCCCAATACCAGCAGAAGCACTTCGCCTATTACAGGCACGAAGGAGATTCCGGCTGTCCAGTACCCGTACTTCTGAATCATGATGTCGGCACGTTTCATTCTCTTTTCAGGAATCTTGAACAAGGTTTTTATCCTCTCCTTGTTTGTAAGATATCCCAGCATGAAACATGTTATACCACCCAGCGTGTTACCCACAGTTGCAGCAACGGTCAAACCTAAAGCATCAAGTCCGATGCTCAGAAAGAACACAAGCAACACTTCACTTGTTATCGGCACGACAGTTCCTGCAAGGAACGCAAGCACCCCCATACCCAAATAACCATAATCCTTAAGAAGTTCAATAATTACCTCAACCATAATCCCAGAACAGCCATAGAAAGCCACATAAGGTTAATAAACATGAAGTATATATTCATCGCTTTAGTCTGCTTCACAGTAAAAAGATAGGATGCAGATATCGCAACAGCAGGCAAACGCCAAGCATAAAACAGTACAAAATTCTCCTCTGATAACCATGAAAGCATCATAAGATATACATCCAATAGAATTATAAACACTATCCTACGCCTCAACAAAGGCTTTGAAGGTATCGGAGAAGATACAAAGAAAGCTATGGAAGGTAACAAGACAAGCAATTCTATTGCCGATAGCAACAATCTCTCCAAAGTCGGCTCTGCGACAGAGAAGAGAAAAAGCGAATCTATACCGGTATCAAAAACCTTAAACAGGCAAATTGCCTCAGGGTAAACATATTCCAATCCATAGAAAAGCCATAACGGGGTAACCACTCCCAATATCGCGGCCATCAATCTCTTGAAACTGAAAATATTCCCTACAAACAGACCAAGCAGCAATATTGGCAGAAGAAAAAGGAATTCAGGTAATATGAAAGCCGAAAAACCGACAATGGCAAATACTGTATATATCGGACGCTCAAGTTCCCCTCCTGGCTGACAATAGAGCAATAAGGCTACTGCCACTGACATGATGAACGTTGAAATTGCAACAAGAAGTTCCCCATACAAGAAGAAAGATATGGAAACCAACCATATAAAAAGCGTAGGCAACCAATTGGAACGGCGCTCGAACAGATGGACTGCCCCAACGATAACAGCAACAGGAATATAGCAAAGCAAAGAGAGAGAATAGAGAATTACGCCGTCTATCGCTATCTCATCACCACCCCAAGAAAACAACCTCTCTGCCGGAGCAAGCAATATCTCCGCAACAGACAGCACAAGCGACATAAGCAACAACAGCAGCCATGTCCATTTCCCGGAGACAAAGCGTCCCTGTAATGTCCTGTTATAAGTCAAAACCTATATCCCCTCTAAAATACTTCTTCTCGAATTCTATCGCTTTTGCCGAACGGAAAGACTTTTCAAGGGCCTCGGCGCGTGTAGCACCATATGATACTGCAGCTATCACACGGCCACCGGCTGTCACCACATCGCCATCCTTCTCTGCTGTACCGGCATGGAACAATATGCTATCCTTCACATTCTCGAAACCGCTCATTACATATCCTTTATCGTAATGTTCCGGATAGCCACCCGATACAAGCATGACACATACCGCAGTACGTTCGTCAAACTCCACCTCTGTACCGGCAAGTGTACCCGCATCTGTCTTCTCAAACAGCTCCACAATATCACTCTTGAGACGAAGCATAACAGATTCAGTCTCAGGATCACCCATACGGACATTGTACTCTATGACCATTGGTTCACCCTCGACGTTTATCAAACCGAAGAATATAAAGCCCTTATATAACAGATTGTCCTTTACAAGACCCTCCACCGTAGGACGTATGATGCGGTCCTCAACCTTTTTCATCCATTCAGGGGTAGCGAACGGAACAGGAGAGATAGAACCCATACCGCCGGTATTCAAGCCCGTATTGCCTTCACCGATACGTTTGTAGTCCTTTGCCTCAGGAAGGATTACGTAATCCTTGCCGTCAGTCAACACAAATACCGAACACTCGATACCGTCAAGGAACTCCTCGATGACTACTGTTGCCGAAGAGTCGCCGAACATACCGTCGAACATATCATCAAGGCTGCTTTTCGCCTCCTCTATCGTAGGAAGAATCAACACACCTTTGCCGGCACACAAGCCATCGGCCTTGAGAACATACGGAGCTTTCAGGCCCTCAAGAAACCTGTATGCCTCCTCTTTCTCAGCAGCATTGAAAGCGCGATAGGCAGCTGTAGGAATCGAGTGACGTTGCATGAAGTCCTTGGCGAAACTCTTGCTGCCCTCAAGTTCTGCAGCAGCCTTTGAAGGACCTATAACTGCAATGTGCTTTAAGCGGTCGTCACCCTTGAAATAGTCATATACACCCTTCACGAGTGGATCCTCAGGACCTACGACAACCATCTCCACACCATTCTCAAGCACAAAAGATGCAATGGCATCAAAGTCACACACACTGATGGCAACATTCTCGCCAACCTCCTTTGTTCCGGCATTACCCGGAGCAATGAATAACTTCTCCACCTTGGGACTTTGGGCAATTTTCCATGCAAGCGCGTGCTCACGGCCGCCGCTACCTAAAAGCAATATCTTCATACTCTGTATCGAATGTTATTTGTACTTACTGTTCAATAGTTGTTGACAACTTATCATCCCCTCTCTTTTCTCTTGCCGCCACGCAAAGGCTTGAAATCACCATCCTTGCGAGTGAAAGGACGCTTACCGCCATCCTTACGGACAACCGGACGCTTTTCCCCGTCTCTTCCCTTGAAATCACGCTCCGGACGCCTCTCGTTACGGGCAGCAGGCCTGCCACCACATCTCTCGTCATTATGTGCACGGTAAGCAGGACGATCTCCGTTCTCTTCCGCCTCCTGACGACGTTTGCGTGCCACCGCACTTCTCTTGCTCTTGTATGAACTGAAATATGATTCCAGTTCACGACGACGACGCAATGACTCTTCGTCAATATCCCCGATAAAGTTCTCTGCTGCGCGTTCTTTTGTACGCGGTGGACGCTGTTCACCATCCGCACCTGTCAAGCGCGACTTGCGCTTCAATGGTGCAAAATCCTTCTTGAGTTCATTTCCCTCGCCTCGGAATCCTCTGTAACCTCCGGCAAACAACTCATACTTACGGAACTCACAGTCAAGGTCACCGTTAAACAGTGGAAGACGCGCTGAAGCCTTGAGTCCTACCTGGTCAAAGCAATCATAACTGCTGCTGATTATCCACGCTTCATTACCTTGGAAAGCATGTTTCAAGCGTGATCCCAGTTCTTTGTATACCTGAAGAAGATTCTCAAGTTGGAGACGCTCGCCATAAGGAGGGTTTACAATCATTATTGCACGCTCCGAAGGCTCAACGAAATCCTTTATGTCACGGCACTCAATCTCAATGACATCGCCCATCATTGCAGACTTGACATTTCGACGGGCACACGCCACCATACGGCCGTCAACATCATATCCGTATATTTTATGTTTGAATTCACGCTCTGCGGAATCATCATCATAGATTGTTTTGAAGAGTTCGCTGTCGAAATCTTTCCATTTCTCGAATGCATATCCATGACGGAACACTCCCGGTGCGATGTTCTTTGCGATGAGAGCTGCCTCAATGAGGATTGTTCCCGAACCGCACATAGGATCTATGAAATCACACTCGCCGTCCCAACCGGTGAGAAGTATCATGCCGGCCGCAAGCACCTCGTTTATCGGAGCCGCACCGGTCTCCACACGGTAACCGCGACGATGCAGAGATTCGCCTGAACTGTCAAAGGCAAGAGTACAATCCTCACCAGCGATATGTATATGGAAAGTCAGATCGGGGTTATTCAGACGCACAGAGGGGCGCTTGCCACATTTCTCATTGAAATGGTCTGCAATGGCATCCTTTACACGGTATGCCACGAACTTGGAGTGACGGAACACATCACTGTAGACTACAGAATCGACAGAGAATGTAGAGTTACAGTCAATATACTGCTCCCAATCTACAGCCTTGATCACATCATATACTTCATCGGCATCCTTAGCCTTGAAATGCATTATAGGCTTCAAAATACGCACCGCTGTCCTCAAATGGAAATTGGCCTTATACATAAGCGCCTTGTCACCGGTAAATGACACCATACGCCTGCCAATCTGCACGTTATTTGCCCCAAGAGCAACAAGCTCCTTTGCCAACACCTCTTCAAGCCCCTGAAAGGTCTTTGCGATCAATTCGAATTCTTCCATAAAACTGTCAAAAAAACATCGGGAAATTTCCCCTGAAATATTATGCAAAGGAACAAAAAAAAGCGATGCAAATCAATAAAAAGGCTTGATATTTGAGCATGTTTGAACTATCTTCGCATAAAATTCGAGGAATATATACCAATATGAGAATAAACAAGTATTTTATTATTGCAACAGTATCATTGGCGACACTTATAGGTACATCGGCAATGATATCTGCAGAAACAGAAGAGAAGAGTCATGAAATGACTATTGCTGAGAAACCCCAGCATCAGCAACAGATGACAATAAACAAGACGCCGGGGGTCCCGCGCAACGTGACCTTCGCAGGAAGCAGCATCGACCTTACCGGCCAGGACCGCCGTGAACGCATGGACAGAGAGATGCTGTCATTCAGCTATTCGCATATAAACACCATGTTGCAGATAAAACGTGCCAACCGTCTTTTTCCGATAGTTGAACCCATTCTTAAGGAGTGCGGCATACCGGACGACTTCAAATATCTTATGATTATCGAGTGCAACGGTGATGTCGAGGCCCGCTCCAACGCCGGTGCAGCCGGCCCATGGCAGTTCCTGGAGAAGACCGGACGCGAATATGGCCTTGAAGTCAACGGAGAAATCGACGAACGCTATCACATTGAGAAAGCAACCCGTGCTGCTTGCAGATACCTCAAGGATTCATACAAGGAGTTCGGTGATTGGCTGACTGTAGCAGCAAGCTACAACACAGGCCGGGCCAATGTATCCAAAAGAGTTGCTGCACAGAAAGAGAATAAAGCCATTAACCTTGTACTGTTGCCCGAAACATCACGTTACATATTCAGATTGCTGGCAGCAAAGACAATCTTCAGCAATCCGAAAGCATACGGATTCCATTTGAAATCAAGCGATCTCTACCCTACAATCCCCATTGCAAAGACAATCACTGTGGAGGCGCCTGTAAGCAGTTGGGCTGACATAGCAAAAGAGAATGGACTGACATACCTCCAGCTCCATGAAGCAAATCCATGGATAAGAAGCGCAAGCATGGAGGCCAAAAGCGGCAAAAAAACAAACAAAACCCGGCAAAGCAAGAAAAGCTATAAAGTGAAGATACCATCATCCAAAGGACTCAAATACGACCCTACCAAAACAGTCGCGCATGACAAACACTGGGTAACTGAGTAATATAAATGGAGTGAGGCCTTGCCTCACTCCATTTATATAGTTGGACATGCATCATACAAATTTTTCACCCAACTTCATTTTTGCATCATTAAGGAACTTTCGTATATCCTTCTCATTGCCACGCTTGCATACCATAAGGATATTGCCCTCATCAACAATTACAAGATCATCGATATCCTGTATGACCAACAGTTTGCCTTTCGGAAGCGAAACCATATTGTTGTGGCAATCATACTTGAGTGTATTGCACCCCATGAAAACATTCCCGTCGCAATCCTTGGGAAGCGTTCCGTAAAGGGTGTCCCATGTACCGATATCAGCCCATCCGAACTCACCCACCATAACATAGACATTGTCGGCACGCTCCATCACACTCATATCTACCGAAGCATTCGGGAAAGATGTATAAACCTCATACCCTCTCTTACGACGCTGTGCACGGTCGGGAATCTCGCGGTAAATGTCATCAAGCATTTTCATCATATCGGGAAGATGCTTCGACATCGTATCAATTATCGTCTGCACATTCCATATATAGAGACCTGAATTCCAATAGAACTCTCCGCTCTCCATGAATATCTTGGCAAACTCATATTCCGGTTTCTCGGTAAATGTCCTGACTTTGTATAAGGATTCCTCTTCGGGTTCACCATCTATCTGAATATAACCATAGCGCGTCTCCGGACATGTAGGTTTTATCCCTACGACCACCAGTTTGCTGTTGCCGGAAACAAAATCAAGGCCTTTGGATATCAATTCTGCAAACTTGTCCTCGTTGAGCACAAGCTGGTCGCTCTGTGCAATAACGATGTTCGCCTTCGGGTTCAATGTCCTTATATGGTATGCAAGGTTCGCCAGACTCGGTGCAGTACCCCTGAATGCCGGCTCATGTATTACCTGTTCGTCGGGCACTTCGGGCAACTGTTGCCGCACAAGTTCTGTATAGTCGACATGTGTGGAGATGAGTATGTTCTCTTTCGGGACAATATGGCAATAACGGTCGTATGTAAGCTGCAACAGAGTCCTTCCGCAGCCCAACACATCATGAAACTGTTTTGGCAAAGCCTTACGGCTCATCGGCCACAGACGCGTTCCTTGGCCACCTGCCATGATTACACAATAATGGTTCTTGTCCATATTACACTCTGTTTCTTGGATGGTACTTTGTTTTCATAACGCGAGTATAATACTTTTATTGCAGATTATGAAATGCTTTTGGAATTATTCACAATTCCGCACAACGAGGAGGGCTTGGCCCTCCTCGTTGTGCGGAAATATAATAAACTCCTCTTAGAATCAGAACTCAGCGTTGTTCGGCGTACGTGGGAAAGGTATCACGTCACGTATATTCGCCATACCGGTTACAAAGAGTAGCAGACGCTCGAAACCGAGACCGAAACCGGAGTGAGGGCAAGAGCCGTAACGGCGAGTATCGAGATACCACCACATATCCTTCATAGGAATATTCATCTCCTCGATACGCTTCAGCAACTTGTCATAATCAGCTTCACGCTCCGAGCCACCGATAATCTCACCGATCTTCGGGAAGAGCACATCCATTGCACGCACAGTCTTTCCATCCTCGTTCTGTTTCATGTAGAACGCCTTTATCTCCTTTGGATAATCGGTAAGGATAACAGGACGCTTGAAGTGTGTTTCAACCAGATAACGCTCATGTTCCGATGCAAGATCGACACCCCAATATACGGGGAACTCGAACTTATGACCGGCAGCCACCGCATCCTCAAGAATCTTGATACCGTCAGTGTAGCTCAAGCGTACAAATTCAGTATTGACGATTGAACGCAAACGTTCGATAAGTTCTTTGTCAATCATATTGTTGAGGAATGTGATATCCTCCATACAGTTGTCAAGAGCCCACTGTACACAGTACTTGATGAACTCCTCGGCAAGCTCCATGTTGTCATATATGTCATTGAAGGCAACCTCGGGCTCAATCATCCAGAACTCTGCCAAGTGACGTGGGGTATTTGAGTTCTCGGCACGGAATGTAGGACCGAAAGTGTAGATTGCACCAAGGGCTGTCGCCGCCAACTCTCCTTCGAGCTGACCCGAAACTGTAAGGCTTGCCTGCTTTCCGAAGAAATCGTTGTCATATATGATACTTCCGTTCTCGTCCTTCTTGAGGTCGTAGAGGTTCATTGTAGTAACCTGGAACATCTGTCCGGCGCCTTCGCAATCCGATGCTGTAATCAGCGGAGTGTGGAAGTAGTAGAAGCCTTTGTCATGGAAGAACTTGTGAATGGCATATGCCATATTGTGACGTATACGGAACACTGCACCGAAAGTGTTTGTACGTGGACGCAAGTGTGCAACTGTACGCATGAACTCCATTGTCTGGCCCTTCTTCTGCAAAGGGTATGTATTGTCACAAGCACCTAAAAGTTCAATCTCCGTAGCCTGTATCTCAACAGACTGGCCACCACCGATTGACTCAACAAGCATACCGTTGACACTCAAGCATGCTCCTGTCGTGAACTGCTTTACCAGTTCCTCGTCAAACTTATCGGCATCGATAACAACCTGAACATTATTGATTGTAGAACCGTCATTCAACGCTACAAAAGCAACCTGTTTGCTACTGCGGCGAGTTCTCACCCAACCTCTGACATTTACTTCAACGCCGTACTCCTTGCTCTTGAGCAGGTCGGCAATTCTTGTTCGTTTTATCGCTTTCATCGATTTATTTTGATTAGACCCTAAACGGGTTCATTCGTTATTATTCATATGCACCCATACGAAGCATGCTCACCTCCTTGTCCGTGAGGTAGCGCCAATCGCCACGTCTGAGATTCTTCTTTGTCAATCCTGCAAAGAGCACACGGTCGAGTTTGTTGACACGGTAACCGAGATGCTCAAGCATACGGCGTACAATACGGTTCTTTCCGGAGTGAATCTCAATTCCGATCTGCGAACGGTCGGCATCATTCACGTAAGAGACCTCATCGGCATATACAGGACCATCCTCAAGTTCGATACCCTTGACAAGAAGATCCATATCCGACATTGCAACATTCTTGTCGCATGTCACATGATATATTTTCTTCTTCATGAATTTTGGATGTGTAAGCTTCGCGGCCATATCCCCGTCATTTGTAAGCAACAGGACACCTGTTGTATTTCGGTCAAGACGGCCAACCGGATAAATTCTCTCTTTACCGATACCTTTAAGGCAATCAAGCACAGTCTTGCGTTCCTGGGGGTCATCTACTGTTGTCACGCAATCCTTGGGTTTATTGAGAAGTACATATACCTTACGCTCCGGATTTATGCGCTCGCCATTGAAACGCACATCATCGGTAGGGAGTACCTTTACACCCAATTCTGTAACGACCTCACCATTCACGACTATCAGACCGGCTTCGATATAATTGTCTGCCTCGCGACGTGAGCATATTCCTGCATTTGCAAGATATTTGTTCAGGCGCATCGGTGCATTGGGGTCTATTGCAGCCTCCTTGTATGCCATGCGCTTCTTAGTGCTGTACTTTGCGTTAGGGTCATAATTGCCTTTGCGTGCAGGTCTGTTGCCATAACTGCGCTCGCCGTTCTGCGGATTATAACTTCTTGGCGCACCGCTGTTACCTCGATATCCGGTGTTGCCTTCACTGCGAAAACCACCATGGTAACCTCTTTCACCACCCTGATGACCATTCTCGCCGAAACGCGGGCGGAAACCACCTTGACCTCTGCGATCATTATTGCGTGCACCATCAAAGTCGCGTACGTTACGGCCATACGAGTTGTAACGGTTTTCACCATTCTCTCTAACCACCTTTTCATACTGTGGGCGGCCATCGCTATTCCTGTTGAAACGCTGGCGTTTCACTCTGTTATCACTTCCGAAATTGGGATTGAAGGAAGCCCTCTCCCTTTTGCCGCGTGAGGAAAAATCATCCTGACGCTTCTCTCTAAAATTGCTCATCTATAAAATATTTTACGAACCTCACGGTCCAAATTGCATCTCTGTTATAAACCCGTATAAGAGTGTGGTGTAATTGCGCGGAGCTCCTCCTTGACACTATCGCTCACATCAAGCCCATCGATGAACTGCAACAGAGTCGCCTGGTTTATACCTTCATTAGTACGCGTAAGCGCTTTGAGTGCCTCATACGGGTTAGGATAAGCCTCACGGCGCAGGATTGTCTGTATACCCTCGGCACATACACTCCAGCAGTTATCAAGTTCATCATATATGGCAGCCTCATTCAGCAATAACTTGCGGAGACCGACGAGCGAGCTTTTGATTGCTATCATCATATGTCCCATAGGCACACCGACATTACGCAGTACAGTAGAGTCTGTCAAGTCACGCTGCAAACGTGAAATAGGCAATTTCATTGCCAGATGGTCAAGGATTGCATTGGCAATACCAAGATTGCCCTCGCTGTTCTCAAAGTCAATCGGGTTGACCTTGTGCGGCATGGCACTTGAACCAACCTCTCCGGCCTTTATTTTCTGTTTAAAGAATTCGTTTGATATATACTGCCAGAAATCCTTGTCCATATCCATTATAATGATGTTTATGCGACGCATCGCATCGAACAAGGCAGCAAGATTGTCATAGTTTGAAATTTGTGTAGTGTACTGTTCACGCTGCAAGCCAAGATTCTCACTCACGAACCTGTTGGCAAAGGCCTTCCAGTCAATGGAAGGATAAGCCACACGATGGGCATTGAAATTGCCTGTAGCACCTCCGAACTTTGCTGACAGCACACATCTCTTGAGTTCTGCCAACTGTACTTCGAGACGATAGACGAACACCATTACTTCCTTACCCAAACGTGTAGGCGAAGCTGGCTGACCGTGAGTACGCGCCAGCATCGGGATATTCTCCCACGCCAAGGCATACTCCCTCAACTGTGCAATAAGTTCCTCAATTGCCGGATAATAGACATCATTCAACGCATCCTTTATCGAGCATGGAATCGACGTGTTATTGATATCCTGTGATGTCAGGCCAAAATGGATAAATTCCTTATAGGCATCAAGACCACCTATAGCATCGAACTGTTCCTTTATGAAATACTCTACAGCCTTTACATCGTGGTTGGTAACTTTTTCTATCTCCTTGACACGGAGTGCATTATCTTTTGAAAAGTTCTTGTATATATCGCGCAGACGTGGGAAAATCGCTTTGTCAACCTCCTCCAATTGCGGTATCGGAAGTTCACACAAAGCTATGAAGTACTCAATCTCCACAAAGACACGATACTTTATAAGTGCATACTCTGAAAAATAAGCAGCCAAAGGCTCTGCCTTTCCCCTATAACGGCCGTCAATTGGAGAAATCGCTGTTAAAATATCAAGTTCCATTATCCTATTTTGTAAAAAAGTTTTTTCAAAATACAAAAATAGCACTTTTTAGACATAAACATTCATCGCGCGGATAAAGTTTGTAAAAAAATGCATACTGTAGAGAAAAAAATAACCCACGCACTGCGCAGGTTGAACTTCGGTGGACGTTGACGGATTCGAACCGCCGACCCTCTGCTTGTAAGGCAGATGCTCTAAACCAGCTGAGCTAAACGTCCGGTATGTCTTATTTTTAGTGGACGTTGACGGATTCGAACCGCCGACCCTCTGCTTGTAAGGCAGATGCTCTAAACCAGCTGAGCTAAACGTCCAATAAGTTGCAATCCCTAATTGCGATGCAAAAGTACATCAAATTTTTACAACCACCAAACAAATCGGCAAGAATTTGACATTTTTTCTTCAAACAGTATACAAACAGTTAGCCAAAACAGCAGGACGAGTACGATTCGAAACTGCCACATCACTTCAAATTAACAAAAAGCAGGCAAGCCGAAGCTTGCCTGCATCATATCATAGCAACTTGAAATTACTTTGCAATCTCGATGACAGCACGACGGTTCAAGTACTTCTCATTACACTTGTCTGTCTCACCGAATGGAACAATCTTGATCTCTGTCTCGACACCGGCCTTCTTGAGAACGTCAGCAACAGCCTGAGCACGTTTCTCGGCAAGAACCTTGTTGTAAGCGTCAGTACCGATTGTATCTGTATAACCGGTAACAACCAACTTGATACCAGCCTCAGCTGCCGCCTTAGCATAAGCCTCGATGTTCACGAGCTCCTTCTTTGAATCAATATTATAAGAATCGAATGCAAAGAATACAGAATACTCTGGAGCAACACCACGTGGTTGTTTGCTCAACTCATCATATGCCTTCTGCAATGCATCATAATCCTTCTTGAGAGCATTATACTTGTTTCTGAGATCATTGTTATCTGCTTTAACACCATTGAGTTCATCCATTACCTCTGCAAGAGCTGCTCCGTAGAGACCCTGAAGTGCAGCAGCATCAACAGCCTCATCCCAACCTACCTTGTTGAACTTGTAGGTTACACCCACGTTTGCAGACCACATCATGTCATGACCGGAACTACCGATTATATTGGTGAAGCCGTTACGGAAGAAAGCACCGGCCAACTCAAGGTTGATAGCCCAATGCTTTGCCACACGGAATGTATTGATAATACCATAGTTAGCAGAAAGAGAACCTGTAATATCACCCGAAGTCATTGTTTGCCAGTTCTGCTCACCTACAGCCTCATAAGCCTCACGACCTGCCCAACCAAGACCGACATAAGGAATAAAGTTCCAGATACGGTCTTCTCTGTAGCCACAAATCATGTTACTGAGGTTAAAGAGCATATCGGCATGGAAGTTCATGAACGTTGTATGATCGTAATCCTTGTATGGTTGCACATTAAGACCTTGATAAGCGACCCTCCAACCAAAACCGGGAGAGTGCCATTTACCGACATACACATTCAACGCCGGAGAGAGATGCTCGAATGGACTCTCACCTTTCGTTACTACACCATTATAGAGGTTCACACCACCATTCACACCAATAAACCAGTTGTTACCGAATCTATTGGTAACCACAGAGTTCTTCTTGGTTGGAACTACAATCTCATTTGTCTCCTGTGCATTCACAGATGAAATCATAGCAAAGCCGGCTATCGCCAGTGAAATCATAAATTTTTTCATAATCAAAAAGATAAGATTCTATAATAATATTATTCTTTACTTAAGCAAATTATGCATTGGCACCGTTCGCAAAGACACATAAACCCAGCCGAAAGGCACACCATGCCATTTACATTTATTTGCAAAATTACACAAAATTTACACAGCGCACACCGACTATACTAAATCAATGATATATTTAACACTATTTAACTATTGTAAATACTACTACAACTTCTATGGGAACCTAATCAACGTCAGTTCGATATAACATTTTCACTATAAACTGACACGTCAGGCATAGCATTTGTCATCTCGGATGAACCAACGGTCGACGCCCAAGGCGTCAGCCTTAGCATTAAGCAGAGGCGTCAGCCTTAGCATTAAGCAGAGGCGTCAGCCTTAGCATTAAGCCAGAGGGCGTCAGCCTTAGCATTAAGCCAGAGGGGTTAAAGTCAATGTGAGAGATCTCTTATTTCGCCATATATTTAAGATCCTTCGTCGCTGCGCTATGTCATGATGACAGATACGCGACTTGGTTGAGTTTATATCGAGTTCAGGTTAATTACTTTAATATACAGCAGCCCGTTATACAAACACGGCAAGAAAAAGAGGACAAAAAAAGCAGGCAAGCCAAAGCTTGCCTGCCATTATTCAATCGTAATCTAAAAATTACTTTGCAATCTCGATGACAGCACGACGGTTCAAGTACTTCTCCTTGCACTCGTTTGTTTCACCGAATGGAACAATCTTGATCTCGGTCTCAACACCAGCCTTCTTGAGAACGTCTGCAACAGCCTGTGCACGTCTCTCAGCAAGACCCTTGTTGTAAGCGTCAGAACCGATTGTATCTGTATAACCGGTAACAACCAACTTGATACCAGCCTCAGCGGCAGCCTTAGCATATGCCTCAATGTTCATAATCTCCTTCTTAGAATCAATCTTAGAAGAACCGAACGCAAAGAATACAGACTGTGCAGGTGCGATACCGTGAGGCTGATTCTTCAACTTCTCATATGCATCCTCCAATGCATCGTAATCTTTCTTGAGTCTGTTGTACTTGTTCTTGAGGTCATTGTTCTCTGCCTGAGCATCGTTGAGCTCATCCATTACCTCAGCAAGAGCAGCACCATAAAGCGCCTGAAGAGCAGCACCGTCTACAGCCTCTTCCCAGCCTACCTTGTTGAACTTGTATGTAACACCCACGTTTGCAGACCACATCATGTCATGACCAGAGTGACCGGTTCTACCGCTGAAACCGTTGCGGAAGAATGCACCGGCCAACTCAAGGTTGATAGCCCAATGCTTAGCAACACGGAATGTATTGATGATACCGTAGTTTGCAGAAAGAGTTCCGGTGAAGCCGTCAAAATTCTCATGGTTCATAGCCTCACGACCTGCCCAACCAACACCGATGTAAGGAATGAAGTTCCAGATACGGTCTTCTCTGTAACCACAAATCATATTGCTGAGGTTGAACATCATGTCAGCATGGAAGTTCATGAAAGTAGTGTGATCAACTTTCTCATATGTCTGAAGATTGAGACCCTGATAAGCAACTCTCCAACCGAAGCCAGGAGTATGCCACTTACCTACATATACATTCAATGCAGGAGAGAGATGATCGAATGCGCTCTCGCCATTCATGAATACACCATTGTAAATATTAACACCACCGTTTACACCGATGAACCAGTTGCTGCCGAAGCTATTGGTAACAACAGAGTTCTTCTTAGTCGGAACTACAATCTCATTTACCTCCTGTGCATTCACAGATGAGATCATAGCAAAACTGGCAATAGCCAGTGAAATCATAAATTTTTTCATAATCAAACTAATTAGATTCTATAATATATTATCAATTTCAACTACAGTTCATATTAAACTAAACACACGTAAGCACGCTTTGTTTAGAAGGAACTATGCCCAAATGACACTATACAGCATACATTCATTTGCAAAATTACATAAAATTCACAAAACACATACAAGAATGCACTTATATCTGTATAGGTTTAACGTTTTTTAACACACCAAAAGTGCTTGACATGATTTAATGAATGAATTTTTTATCTATTTCATTATCAGGCATAATGTATACGATAGTTTTCCCATCAGGGGAAACTGCCGGTGATTTACATGCAAACAATTCATTGACAAGGCTGTCCATTTCTTCTGGCGAGAGAATCTGTCCTGTGATTATAGCAACGTCACGTGCCATGGCCAAAGCCATATTCTCATGCAGCTCTTCTTTGGGATCACACAAATGTTCAACTACCCCATAAAGGATATCCTTAAGCAACTTGACCGGTGACATGCCGTCAAGGTCAGACGGTGCGCCATTGAGCACAAAGGTTCCTCCCCCCAATGTAGAGACATCAAAACCAAGATGAAGCAATTCGTCACCAAGTTCTTCAACCGCTATGGACTCGTTAAGTGACAAATCGAGACGCTCCGGGAACAGCAGCCTCTGGACCGGTGAATGCTGGCTGGAGAGCTGCTTCAGATATTTCTCATACAATACTCTGATATGCGCCCTGCGCTGGTGGACCCACATGAGCCCGGACTTTGCAGGTACAAGTATATAAGTGCCTTTGTATTGTGCCAATGCAGCAAACTCTTCCACATTGGCATCTAATTTGTTCTCAAAAAGCGTCTCGGGTTCCGACAACTGATCTGCTACATCTTCAAATGGAGATAGATCAAGCGTCTTATGCCCCCTTTCGATATCTTCGTAAAGCATCTCCCAAGAACCACTATCAACATGCGGATTCTTGGCTTTGAAAGGATTGTAACCTGGATTATATGATATCTTTGGAGCAGAGACCGGAGCCTTTTCCATTCCAGACATATCTATTGCAGGGATATCTGGTATATCATCATCATCAAAACCGAGACTTGGTGCGGCGTTGAAACGTCCGAGTGACTCACGCACAGCTGCTGAAATGATTTTCCACAAACTTGACTCATCCTCAAATTTAATCTCAGTCTTTGTCGGATGGATATTAACATCAATCCGCGATGGGTCGACATCGAGAATAAGAAAGAATGGAACCTGTTCACCAGGGGGTATTATATCATTATAAGCTTCGGCGACAGCCTTGGCAAAATATGGATGACGCATATATCGCCCGTTCACAAAGAAGAATTGCAACGCACCCTTTTTGCGGGCACTCTCAGGCGCACCGACAAAACCTTTTACATTTATAAGGGAACTTGTAACACCAACCTCAATGAGTTGCGAATTGACTCTCTTGCCGAAAAGGTTCATTATTCTCTGCCTGAATGAGGATGGCTGTAGGGAGATTATCTCATTCCCATTATGAGAAAGCGAGAATTCTATGGACGGATTAATCAGTGCAACACGTTCAAACTCCGTGACAATATTGTTCAGTTCAGTTTGGAGCGACTTCAAGAATTTTCTTCGTGCCGGAATGTTATAAAAGAGGTTTTTCACTTTAAAGTTACTGCCCGAAGGAGCAGCAAGGAGATCCTGCTGTTCTAACCGTGAACCTGCGATTACAATCCTTGCTGCCAACTCATCTTCTTTACGCCTTGTTATAAGTTCAACCTCAGAAACCGCCGCGATTGAGGCAAGAGCCTCTCCACGGAAGCCCATGGTCGAAAGTGCAAAGAGGTCATCAGCGCACTTAATCTTTGATGTCGCATGCCTTTCAAAAGCAAGCCTGGCATCTGTCTCTGACATACCTTTACCATCATCAATGACCTGTATCAATGTCCTGCCACCATCGATGACTACCACCTGGACAGATGTAGCACATGCATCGACAGAATTCTCCATCAACTCCTTGACCACAGACGAGGGTCTTTGCACAACCTCACCTGCAGCTATCTGGTTGGCAACCGAATCGGGCAATAAATGTATTATATCCTGCATCCTTATGACAATGGGAAATGACTCAGAAAAGACTTTGTTTACTCAATCAAAGAATCCACAAACTCTTAAATATATAAAATAGGACAAATAGGCACACTAAGAGCGCCGCTACAACAAAACGTGTGGACATTCGTGTACCTGCCGCCCTTCTGCGCGCAAGATGAGAGTTCTCTGCGACAAACGCACCTTTTAGACGCTCCCGATAGGAGACTTCAGAAGGTGGTAACATACCCAGATCGCGTTTAGCGTTCTCCACTATCTTATCGAGTTTCTCCTTACGCTCATCTACATATATGTATTTATGATTGAACCTGCGTGGTTCTCTCTGCTTGAATAGTTTCATTATTATTCGTTTGGTTTTTTAAGTGTCGGCAAAGGTATTGCCTCTCTGTTGAAGACCTTCAATTTCATGTTCGCATCCTTTCCTCTCCATATAAAAACATCTTCCTTGTCTGTTGGGCGCACATAATCGAACCAACCGAAATTTTCAAGGAAACATTTTTCAGGCGGTCTCTGGCTCATTGGATAGAAAACACCGCTCGCTTCATTGGGCACTACAACCTTATCTACCTGACCATCCTTCAAATATGCCACAGCACGCCCGGTTATAGTAGTATTCATCCCCACGAAAGTGCTGTCTGCATCAAGCGGATAGAATATTATCTCTACACTACCGTCGACCTGCATCTCCGAGAGTTTACCCTCTGAAAAGAAGAACTTCATCTCCTTTCCTTTTATCTGATTGAAATTCAAGCTATCGACGGGCTCGGCATAGAGCGTTTGGTTTATTACATGCACCCAATCAATCGATGT
Organism: Bacteroidaceae bacterium; assembly: GCA_017398805.1. Classification (GTDB taxonomy): domain Bacteria; phylum Bacteroidota; class Bacteroidia; order Bacteroidales; family Bacteroidaceae; genus HGM04593. Next base: position 42,080 of record JAFQEZ010000033.1, read on the forward strand.
ACTGTCCATATAAACCTTTACAACCTCACCCAAAAGCTGCACATTCTCATTCCACAGGATAGGGTCATTATACATTGTAAGGCAACTGTCCCGTGAATCAAATTCCAACGAGTCACAGACTGCCTGCATGGATTTTCCCCATGCCCGCACCTTGTTGAAAGCCTTGACCTTGCGGTAGAGAGAGTCTGTATCCACATTGTATGATACTACAGATATGGTATCTGCATGCATATATAGCGTATCAGCCTGTGAAAAATCACTCACAAGGGCACGACCTGTCACGTATGCAGAGTCCGTCAATTCATTTACATATGCATATTCACCTGTAAGCATATTCCTGTTTGCCGCATCGGAATAGTAGATGTTGCCAAACGACTCGCTGTAGCCCTGTTGCATATCATAATATATCGAGTCTGCAGTAACATCCTTTGATCCATTATACAACACTGACCTATCAAGAAGAACCGCCTGCCTGGTGGCTGTATTATAGCGCCCACGCTCGGAATAGACCTCATTCTCTCCACTATATATGTGTGTGGGCCCGACAATACCGGCAATCTTGCTGTCGGTATTGTAACGTAGCGTATCGGAAGTCATCCTGAATTTGGGGTTTTCAAGGCTCACCTCATCATGAAAGAGAGCGTCCTTGGAGTTGACATCATACTCTCCATAGTATGAAGACAAGGTACTCTCTTCATCGGAGAGAACTCCGTAGTCAAAAAAATACCCGAGGTTAAGATTACGGTCAAAATCCAGACTATCCGTTTCCAGCACTACGTTCCTGTTTATAAGTTGAACCTCTTTACGGACGCGAGCAAGATTGGTGTCACCGTCAAAATCCAGATATTCGCCATAAAGAAACAGGGTATCCCCTTGCTCCATCTTCACATTACCGAAAGCCTTGAACGAGTTTTTTTTCTGGAAGTAGTGCGCACTATCGCACCGCATATACATACTGTCCCGACGGAACCTCACATCACCGACAAGAATCCATGCGTCCGGATTGATATTCTTGTCGAAACGCGTAGAGTTAGCATGCAGCAAATGTATGTAGCTCTTCTTTCCATCAGAGCCATAACCGCCGCTCTTGCTTTGGGCAAACAGGGAGCAAAACGACAGGAAAAAAAGTATGACAGGAAGCAATCTTCGCATATTCTCCTTACTTCTCCTCATAGAACTGCCAATCGGGATATTTGAACTCGCAGTTCCTGTTATCGCTGTTTATTCTCACATAAGTGCTTTTCTGTTTCTGCTTGATCCATGCCTGTACACGCTCCTCGCTCAGTTTCATCTGATACATCGTCCTCATGGTCTCATAGTCATCTTCAAATGTCGCGATATGCGCATCGGTCCTGGACTTCAATTTAGCAATGGCACATACGGTCTTTCCATTGTCCAACTGCCAAGCAAACGGCTGCGAGATATCACCTACAGCAAGCCCGTCTACAACCCTTGCCACGTCTGCAGGAAGTTCCTCTAATGTAAAATACGATGAGGCTTTATTCTTGTTATACATTATGCCGTAATTATTACGGGTATCCTTATCATGAGAAATAACCTCGGCTCCCTCTTCGAAGGTAAACTTCTTATCCTTGATGTCGGTAGAGATAGAATCAAGACGGAGGAGCATCTTCTTGATATTGTCGCTCGAATACTCGGGCTTGCGCAAAATATGACGCACCTTTACACGGTCACCACGTTTCTCGACCAATTGGATTATATGGAAACCATATTCTGTCTCCACTATCTTGGATACCTTATTCGGGTCGGTAAGATTGAAAGCCACTGCCGCAAACTCCGGTTGCAACTCGCCACGACCCTTAAAATCCAGTTCTCCACCATTACGGGCAGAGCCGGGATCCTGTGAATAGAGAAGTGCCAATGTGGAGAAACTTGTCTCGCCATTTGTAACGCGCTCTGTATAATCACGCAGTTCGCCTTTGACACGCTCGATCTCTTCAATATCAATCTCCGGTTCAAGAGTAATCACCTGCACCTCGACCTGCTCCTGAACATACGGAAAACTATCCTTTGGCAATGAATCACAGAAACGGCGCACCATCAAAGGAGAGACCTTGATTTCACCCACAAGTTTCCTCTTCATAGCCTCCATCATCTCCATATTATAAAGCTGCTCACGGTACATTTCACGAATCTCGGATGAAGTCTTGTCGAAATACTCCTCAAGTTTTTCCTTTGAACCTATCTGGCGTATGACATAATCCATCTGTGCCTCCACCTGACGCATTATTCCGGCCTCATCAACCTCAACGCTATCTATTGCAGCCTGATGAATAAAAAGTTGCTGTATTGCAAGGTCTTCACCTACAATACAATACGGATCACCGTCAAACTGGCGTCCATTACTGAGCCAATAACGTATTGTCTCTTCTATGTCGGAACGCAATATCGCCTTGTCACCAACAACCCACTCTACACGGTCTATCACATTATCCTGTGCTACTGCGACTTCCGTCTGCACAAACATTATAACCGCAAAAAATATCCCGTATACAAATCTTCTTATCATTTCCATTTATGTCAAACCCTCAATGGGTACTAATTATGTATCTTTATTCTTCCTTCTGCAACAGCCTCATCATACAATTCCTGTTTCTTCTGCTTAATGAATTCCGCCCTTCTCGAATTTACAAGCAGCCCTATAATCTCATCTTCCACCAGACTAATCGGCAATACATCCCCTTTACGTATCAGAGAGTCGGCTGTAACGAAATAGGTCCAGCCATTTTCCTTGAACTCAATAGTCTTATCCTGTGACAATCTTGCAGAAAGTTGTTTACCGGTAATAGGTAATCCCCTGGCTACATGGGCTGCCTCACGCCAATCGTCTGCAAAATAATCAAACTCGGCATGGTTCTCTTCACAATAGACTTCAAGGTTCTCAACATTCTCGGGAGTAATCGAGGAGCACCACCGACGCACCTTGGCAACAGCTGGAGAGTTTGGAGCAAGTTTCAAGACAACACCTTTGACAAGGGTTTCGTCTGCCTTGAAAAGAGTCGGATTCTTTTCATAGAAACTTATGATGACCGAGTCGCTCATCGAGGGCTTGAGTTGCTGATCAACCAAAGCATCCTGATATATGTTCAGAATAAGGCTTTTGCGATAATTGGCCACCATCCTTTCTATTTCATCAGATGAAGGCACATTCTCAGCCGCTTTCTTATAAAAGAGTTCATCCATTGCCCATAGCTTTATATACTCATCGGTGAAGCTAGCACTATCCTTCAAACGGTTTTTAGAAATGACCAGATAATCCATCTCATCCTTGTAGAGATACGATCCACCAGCCTCAGCCAAGACAGTACGCTCCTCCTGAGCCTCTTTTTTGTCACATGCCACAAAGAGCAAAGATATGACAAACAGCGATATGAACTTCGAGTCAATCATGAAAAATCTGTACAAAAAACTATCAGGCCAACATTACTTCCAATCAATGATTATTGACCGTTTCAAGCACCTCTTTATTGATTTTGACCTTGTACTTCTTACGCAACGACTTGACCCACTTCTCTTCGAGATACTTCTGGTAGTCATTGGAAACCTGGCCTTTAACATCTGTATAATATTCTGGAGCATCTATGACACTACCGACAATATCAACGAATGGAAGATCCTTGCGGACTTTGCCTCCGTCTCCCTGAGCGAACGCAAGCTTGTCGACCCAAGCATTGTCCCCAATAGCAAAGACGCCTATTTCGACACGCACTGTACGCACAGAATCTATCGGAAGAGCTGCGTCTATCGCACTCCTGTACTCTTCAAGTTTCTTGCCGGCAAGTATCGACTTTATATTATCAAGATTCTCCTGGGAATTTGCCTGTACGAATGCTCCGCGGAAACGAGGTGCATCGAACTTATACTTCTTCTTGTTCTTCTTGAAGAACTTCTGCAATCCCTTTGTATCATTCTGCGCATTATGCCAAACTTCACGCGTAGAGACCTCAAAGAAGAGCAGACCCTCGTAGTACTCACGCATGAGATTCCCGAACTCGGGATACTTTGTTTCAAGTATGCTGTTCTCGCGCTCAAGGGCCTCCTCGGGGGTAATGCCTCCACCGAACTCCTTGGCAAGCGCCTCACCCTTGACTATTCTCGCCATCTGCTTTATATTCTGCTGCTCAAGCATACTTATGATTGCAGGCTTATACTCTTCGAACGAACCGAACGGACGTGAGGAAATACGCTGCATAATGTGGAATCCCACAGGTGACTCGAACGGTACAGAATACTCACCGTCGGCAAGTGCATACACAATCTCTTCTATTTCGGGATACACCTGCCCCTTTACAACCTCAAAAGGTTCAAGGTCTCTCGCCGGTATCTTGAAATATGCAGCAGCCTCCTCGAAGCTTTTCCCTTCGGCCATCATTCCGGCTACAGAGTCAATTCTTGCCTTTGCAAGAGCGACCTCCTCTTTATTTGCCTTCTGCCTCGCAACAAACACGATATGCCTCAACTTCAGGAAACCGTCCTTGCCTATAGTTGCAGAATCTTTTGCATATATTTTATATGCTTCCTTCTCTATAAAATCCGAATCTATCAGATAAGCCTCGGCCAATTGGTCGCGGTCACTTTTGTACTCCTCCCTGAAAGAAGAGAGTGTATCAAGTTCCATTGCCTCGGCCTCTGCAACCTTCAGTTTGAAGTCAACGAACATCGGCAGATACTCCTCCACACTCTGAGCGCCATCAACAAGATTGCTGTTGTTCTTGTTGAATGCATATTCAAATTCGGAACGGCGTACCTCCTTGCCATTTATTGTCATCAGCACAGGGTCACCGACCTGTGCTGACACACCCGCTGCAATAAGCAGCGATACTATTGCTGATCTTAATCTCTTATACATCTTGGTTTCTCTATTTCTATTATTCAGGACGGCTATAGTTCGGAGCCTCACTGGTGATTGAGACATCGTGAGGATGACTCTCAAGTACACCGGCATTCGTTATACGGACAAATTTCGCGTTATGCAAAGACTCGATATCCTTTGCGCCACAATAACCCATACCCGAACGCAGTCCACCTACAAGCTGATAGATTACTTCATACAACGTACCCTTATAAGGAACGCGTGCAGCGATACCCTCCGGAACAAGTTTTTTCTTATCTGCAGTATCGGCCTGGAAGTAGCGGTCCTTTGAGCCGTTCTCCATTGCCTCAAGTGAACCCATACCACGGTATGACTTGAATTTACGGCCGTTGAAAATGATTGTATCGCCAGGAGACTCCTCGGTACCTGCGACAAGCGAGCCGATCATAACGCTGTAGCCGCCGGCAGCAAGAGCCTTCACTACATCGCCGGAATAACGCAGACCACCATCCGCAATCAACGGCACACCTGTACCCTCAAGAGCCTTTGCCACATCGTATACAGCAGAAAGCTGTGGCACACCTACACCGGCAACCACACGTGTCGTACATATTGAGCCCGGACCAATACCGACTTTTACTGCATCAGCACCTGCATCGGCAAGCATCTTTGCAGCCTCTCCTGTTGCCACATTACCCACAACAATGTCAATCTGTGGGAAAGCAGCCTTCGCCTCCTTGAGTTTCTGAATGACACCGGCCGAATGACCATGTGCGGTATCAATGATAATGGCATCGACACCGGCCTCTACAAGAGCCTTGATACGATCCATCGCATCGACTGTTACACCTACACCAGCAGCAACACGCAGACGACCCTTGCTGTCCTTGCATGCCATCGGTTTGTCCTTCGCCTTGGTAATGTCCTTATATGTTATAAGGCCTACCAACTTACCCTCATTATCGGTAACAGGCAACTTCTCTATCTTGTTCTCGCGTAGAATCTTCGCTGCAGCCTCCATATCAGTCTTCTGGTGTGTTACCACAAGTTTATCGGCAGGAGTCATTATCTCGCAGATAGGACGCTGCATATTCGTCTCGAAGCGGAGATCGCGGTTTGTAACGATACCGGCAAGTCTCTTCTCTTCATCAACTACAGGGATACCACCGATGTGATATTCTGCCATAATGTCAAGAGCATCCTTGACTGTCGCCTGCGCAAGGATAGTCACCGGGTCATATATCATACCGTTCTCGGCACGCTTGACGATAGCCACCTGATGCGCCTGCTCCGCTATCGACATATTCTTATGAATGACACCGATACCACCTTCGCGGGCGATGGCGATTGCCATCTTTGCCTCTGTAACAGTATCCATGGCAGCTGTCACGAAAGGCACATTAAGCTCAATATTTCTGGAGAACTTGGTCTTCAAAGTCACCTCCTTAGGCAACACCTCTGAGTACGCAGGAATAAGCAACACGTCATCATAGGTGAGACCATCCATCACAATCTTTTCTTTAATAAAATCATTCATAAGAGTATATTATTTTATCATTTTTTATCAATTACCCATCTCCGAGATGAACTTGACACGCACAAGACGTATCTCCTCCTCGCTGTACTCACCGCCAAGTTCCTCGATTGCTGTATTTATGTTGTCCGTATCGGAGTTCTTGAAGTAGTCATATATCTCAAGCATGTTCTCCTCGTCAAGAATCTCCTCAAGGAAGTAGTCGATATTCAGTTTTGTTCCTGAATATACTATAGACTCAATGTCATCGAGCAACTCGTCGAATTCAACACCCTTGCTTATCGCCAGGTCATCAAGAGCCACCTTACGGTCAATCGCAGTTATGATTGCAACCTTCAGTTTCGACTTGTTGGCAACAGTACGTATACGTATATCCTCAGGGCGGTCAATCTCGTTCTCCTCACAATGACGCTTTATGAGAGCACAGAACTCCTCGCCATAACGCTTCGCCTTACCCTCTCCCACACCGGGGATATTCTTGAGTTCATCGATGGTAATTGGATATGTGGTAGCCATCGCCTCAAGAGAAGGATCCTGGAAAATTACATATGGAGGAAGTTCAAGTTGCTTTGAAAGTTTCTTGCGCAGATTCTTCAGCATCGCATAGAGTTCGGGATCAACTGCAAAAGTGCTTGTTGTCTGAACAACAGTCTCCTCATCATCAAAATCCCTGTCCTCAACTATCTTGAACGACACAGGTTTCTTCAGGAACGCATTTCCCTGCTTTGTAACCTTCAAAAGACCATAGTTCTCTACATCTTTGTCAAGGTATCCGGCTATCAGCGCCTGACGTATGACAGCATTCCAACGCTTGGCATCCTCGTCGTCACCGCAACCGAAACACTCAAGTTCATCGTGCTTGTGCGAAAGGATATCCGCAGTCTCCTTGCCCAGAAGCACATCAATAACATATTCGGCCTTGAAGTTCTCCTTCAATGCCAATATCGTCTCAATAACTGCCTCAAGCATCTCCTTTGCTTCTACCTGCTTCTTAGGAGATAGACAGTTGTCACAATTTCCACAATTTTCCACGTCGTAATTCTCACCAAAATAATGTAACAACAATTTTCTTCTGCAAACCGAGGACTCGGCATACGCAGTAGTCTCATACAATAACTGACGGCCTATGTATTGCTCGGCAAGCGGCTTGCCCTCAAGGAACTTCTCAAGTTTCTGCAAGTCCTTGTTATTGTAGAAAGTAATACATTGACCCTCACCTCCGTCACGTCCGGCACGACCTGTCTCCTGATAGTACCCCTCAAGACTCTTTGGTATATCATAATGGATGACATATCTTACATCCGGTTTGTCAATTCCCATTCCGAACGCAATGGTAGCCACGATGACATCAATCTTTTCCATTATGAAGTCATCCTGCGTCTGCGAGCGCATTGCAGAATCCATTCCTGCATGATATGCCTTTGCCGAAATCTCGTTTGTCTGCAATATCTCTGCAAGCTCCTCTACCTTCTTTCGGCTCAAGCAATATATGATACCCGATTTTCCAGGGTTTGCCTTTATGAACTTAATAATCTCCTTATCAACATCCTTTGTCTTGGGACGTACCTCGTAGTAGAGGTTGGGTCTGTTGAATGAAGAGTTGAAATCAGGCGCATCGACAATACCGAGATTCTTCTTTATGTCATCGCGCACCTTAGTTGTAGCCGTAGCCGTAAGCGCAATTATCGGCGCCTTGCCTATCTCGTTCACGATAGGGCGTATACGACGGTATTCAGGGCGGAAGTCATGACCCCACTCCGATATACAATGCGCCTCATCTATGGCATAGAATGATATCTTTATGCTTTTAAGGAACTCCACATTCTCCTCCTTTGTCAATGACTCCGGAGCAACATAAAGGAGTTTGGTCTTTCCCGAAAGCACATCGGTCTTCACCTCCTCTATTGCCTGTTTGGAAAGTGACGAGTTCAAGAAATGGGCAATGCCGTCCTCTTCGCTGAAGTTCCTAATGGCATCGACCTGATTCTTCATTAAGGCAATTAGAGGTGAAATCACTATCGCAGTACCCTCCATGACCAACGAAGGCAACTGGTAGCACAGCGACTTACCACCACCGGTAGGCATCAGCACAAACGCATCATTACCTGCGAGCAGGTTCTTGATGACGGCCTCCTGATCCCCTTTAAACGTATCAAAACCGAAATTCTCTTTGAGAACTTCTGTCAAATTACACTTCTTCGTCATTTTACAATATGCCTATTTGAAAACAAAGTTATAAATATCTCAATAAAACGCGCAACTTTTTTCAAATATATTTTCACAATTATTGCAAAACGAGCAAAACGCAAAGCTTGTTTTGGCGTTTTTCAGCGAGTGCAGCAATAATCGGCTGCTATCGATTATTGCAAAAACGAACAAAAAACAAAGTTTACTTTGGTTTTTGCAGTGAGTGCTAAACACCTTAGTTTCCCCTAGTAGCCTTTAGTAACCCTTAATAGCCCTTTTAAAACAGCATTCCCCTTACGCATGAGCGCAAGGGGAATGCTGTGATAGCACCCTATATTATCATATTGCACCTGTCATAAGGCTCTTCTCTACCTGCTTGCGCGCATACTCCTTGGTAATACGGCAACTCTTTGCACCCGATGATGGCACTTCGTACATCTTCTCCATCATAATGGTCTCCACTATCGAACGCAAGCCACGCGCTCCAAGCTTGTACTCTATTGCCATATCCACAATATAATCCAGCGCAGAACTGTCAAAAGAGAGTTTCACGCCATCCATCTCCATTAATTTGAGATATTGCTTCACGATAGAGTTTTTAGGCTCAGTAAGGATATTCCTCAACGCCTCGCGGTCAAGCGGACGAAGCGAAGTGAGTATTGGAAGACGACCCACAATCTCAGGGATAAGACCGAATGAACGCAAATCCTGAGGAGTGATATATTGCATCATATCACCCTTGTCAATCTTGTAACTATTCTGCACAGAGTCATATCCGACCACATGGGTATTCATGCGCTGAGCGATCTTCTTCTCTATCCCGTCAAAGGCACCGCCGCATATAAAAAGTATATGCCTTGTATTCACCGGAATCATCTTCTGGTCGGGATGCTTGCGGCCACCCTGGGGCGGAACATTCACAATTGAACCCTCAAGAAGTTTCAGAAGTCCCTGCTGAACGCCTTCACCGCTTACATCACGGGTAATTGAAGGATTGTCGCTCTTGCGTGCAATCTTGTCAATCTCATCGATGAAGACAATTCCGCGCTCAGCCTCTTCAACCTTGTAATCGGCAACCTGCAGAAGCCTGGTCAGGATGCTCTCGATATCCTCACCCACATAACCGGCCTCGGTAAGCACCGTAGCATCTACAATTGTAAACGGCACCTTAAGCAGCTTTGCGATTGTACGAGCGAGCAATGTCTTTCCCGTACCGGTACTGCCCACCATTATGATGTTACTCTTCTCAATCTCGACATCATCGGCTGCACCGCGCTGCATCAGCCGCTTGTAATGGTTGTATACCGAAACTGCAAGTGCCCTTTTAGCCTCATCCTGACCAATGACATACTCATCAAGGAACTCCTTGATCTCCTTTGGTTTCGGCAACTCCTTCATATCGAAGTCGCTCTTCTTAATGAGTTCCTCCTCACGAAGGATTGCATGAGCCTGTTCCACGCAATCGTTGCAGATATAACCGCTCATACCGGTCATCAACAGAGCAACTTCATTCTCGCCTCTGCCACAGAAACTGCATCGCCTTTTATTCTTTTCTGCCATTTCTGTTATCACTTTCTACGGGTAAGGACACGGTCTATCATACCATACTCCTGAGCCTCTGCAGCAGTCATCCAATAGTCACGGTCACTGTCTGCCCAAACCTTGTCAAAAGGTTGCTTGCTATGGTCCGATATTATGGTATACAGTTCGTTCTTCAACTTCTGTATCTCACGTGCAGTAATCTCTATGTCGCTTGCCTGACCCTGCACACCACCCAAAGGCTGGTGTATCATCACACGGCTATGTGTCAAAGCCGAACGTTTGCCTTCTGCACCCGAAACAAGCAACACAGCAGCCATACTTGCAGCCATACCGGTACATATGGTAGCAACATCACTCTGTATGAACTGCATAGTGTCATATATACCAAGACCTGCATACACAGAACCGCCTGGTGAATTGATATATATCGATATATCCTTGTTGTCAACCGAGTCGAGATAAAGCAACTGTGCCTGCAAGGTGTTTGCCGTATAATCATCAATCTGTGTTCCCAGGAATATTATCCTGTCCATCATGAGACGGGAGAATACATCCATCTGGGTAACATTCAATTGACGCTCCTCAAGAATGTAAGGGTTCAAATACTGCGACTGGGCTTTAATTACATCATCAAGCACCATGCTGTTTATACCACAATGCTTTGTTGCATACTTTCTAAAATCATCTCTCTCCATAAAGCTCAAAATTTATATTTAAAAAAGCGTTCCGATTCCGTCAGCGCTCAAGGCCAGCGGAACCAGAACGGATTATTTCGTCACGCAATCAGGCGTTCTCTGAAACCTTCTTGTTGAAATCCTCGACAGAAATCTTCTCCTCGTTCAAGGTTACAGCGCCCTTGATAGCCTCGATAAGCTTCACATCAACGGCACGGTTGACAAGAGCCTCGCGTGTTCTATCCTGCTTGAGCATGTCCTTTGCATAGTTCTCAAGCAGATCCTCAGGAACATTTGCCATACCGTACTGAGCGAACTGGTCACGTGTAGCGGCCTTTGCAACGTTGAGGACATCATTGTCATCAACCTTGATCTCGAACTTTCTTGCAAGCTGCTCTTTAATAAGATGCCATGTAAGTTCATTGAGGCTCTTCTGGAAATCCTCATCGCTTACAGCCTCTGCACCCTCAGCACGGTTACCCTCCATTACACGGCGGAGAATAGACTCATTATACTCGAACTTGCCGAGTTTCTCTGTAAGGTATGCGCGTACGTCAAGAAGCAACTTGTAATCGCTCTCAACCTCAAAACGAGCCTCGAACTGTTCTGCAATCTTGGCACGGAAGTCAGCCTCGTTTGTAACCACATCCTTACCGAATGCAGCATCGAATACAGTCTGGTTCAGCTCGCTTGCCACAAAACGTGTAATCTCTGTAACAGTAAATGTAAACTCACCGTTGTGAGCGGCAACCTCACCCTTCTCAACTTTAAGGAGTGAAGAGAGTTCAGCCTCGTTGTTGTCGAATGCAACCGAAGGGTTGAATGTAACCACATCGTTAACCTTTGCACCTGCAAAGAGAGCCTTCTGATCATCGTTCTTCATATAAGAAGGCATCATCACTGCGTCGCGTACAACAATACCATCCTCTACAGACTCGGTAAGAGTACCCTTGAGCATGTCACCGTTCTCGAAAGAGTCAACTTTCTTGTACTCACCGCAACGCTGCGCATAAGCATTGACCTGACCTTCAATCATCTCGTCGGTCGGCTGTATGCGATAGTAGGCGAGCTTGTCGTTCTTGTCAAGAGTTGCATCAAACTTTGGAGCAAGAGCTATCTCGAACTCAAAAGTAAACTCCTTGTCCTCGGCCATGTTGATACCGGCCTGCTGCGACTCGATAGGAAGCGGTTCACCCAACATATCTATTTTGTTCTCGCGGATATACTCGAATATCTTTGTCTGCAAGAGTTTGTTGATCTCCTCAGCCTTTACAGCTGTACCATACTGTTTCTTGATCAAGCCCATCGGCACCATACCCGGACGGAAACCCGGAATATTTGCCTTCTGGCGGAAGTTCTTCAACTGCTTCTCAACCAAAGCTGAGTAGTCTGCCTCCTGAATGTTCACAGAGAGGATTGCGCTTGTAGCGTCCTGATTCTTAAGTGTAAATTCCATTATAAAATATATTAAGTTATTTCTTTCAATGGGTATACCGTCCCTGCAAGAACGGCGCATCCTCTAAACGAGCATATTATATACCGAATTTAGAGCGTGCAAAAATACAACAAGTTGGGCACAAAATCAAGCAAAAACCGATTTTGTTGAAATGCAGGATAAAAATTAGAAGCAATCCGGGAACAATGGCCTGCGTGCACAAGAGCTGTCCACATTCTCACTATAACGAATTAAAGCAGCAACGGCCGTTGCTGCTTTAATTCGTTTATCTCTCATCGAGCTGGAACTCGCGTTTGCGCAACACGAAATCACGACCAAGATACTTTTCGCGCACGATAGGATTCTCGGCAAGTACCTCCGGAGTTCCCTCGAAAAGGATACGTCCTTCAAAAAGCAGATATGCACGGTCTGTGATACTGAGCGTCTCCTGCACATTGTGGTCGGTAATGAGAATACCGATATTCTTGTCCTTGAGTTTCCACACGATATACTGGATATCCTCTACCGCAATAGGGTCTACACCGGCAAAGGGTTCATCGAGCATGATGAATTTTGGATCGATGGCAAGACAGCGTGCAATCTCCGTACGACGTCGTTCTCCGCCTGAAAGACGGTCGCCAAGATTCTTGCGCACCTTCTGCAGACGGAACTCCTCAATAAGGCTTTCAAGTTTCTCTCTCTGGTACTCCTTCGGTTTACCGGTGAGTTCAAGCACCGCTGCAATATTATCCTCGACACTCAACTTGCGGAAAACGCTTGCCTCCTGTGCCAGATAACCGATTCCGGCACGTGCACGCTTGTAGACAGGATACTTTGTTATTTCGTCATCGTTAAGGAAGATACGTCCGCCGTTCGGCACCACCAGACCTGTTGTCATATAGAACGAAGTTGTCTTGCCGGCACCGTTAGGGCCCAACAGACCAACAATCTCGCCCTGTTTCACATCAAACGATACGTTGTTCACAACCGTACGCTTACCATATTTTTTCACAAGCCCCTCGGTACGCAACACCATGCGTTCCTCTGTACCTGCATTCATATCTTTATTATCATTAATCTCCATTGTGACGAAATTCATTTTCTTCGGCGAAGATAATGCATTTCTCACGTTTTTCCCAAAAAAACAGATGCTTTATGGTATAAGAAAAGAAGTTTGTAGTATCAATTAGTGACATTTAAAAATAAGATGATTCATTTTTAGCAGTCATTTTTATTGATTTTGTTTTTGCGAGGAGGGCGCACAGCGACCTCAGGCAACTGACGGGCAAAGAGAAAAGCAGCAAAAAGAGCGCTATAATCATAAAACAATAACAATTTGTCCTTTAATAAAATGATACAGGTTATTTTTATATGTGACTTAACACTGCACTAGCACATTTTTTAGTACCTTTGCGCAGTTGATCATATGACAAGACATGTTCCTTTTTGATTCAGTAAAGACATTCGGGAGTTACCTCATACTCATGAAGCGTGTAATCACGCCCCCACAACGCTGGAGAATATTCTTCAGGCAGATGATGCATGAAGTATACCAATTGGGGGTCAACTCAATACCCATTGTCTTGCTTATATCCTTCTTCATAGGTGCAGTAATCTGCATACAGATGAAACTGAACATCGAAAGCCCATGGATGCCTAAGTTCGTTGTAGGCTATGCTACACGCGAGATTCTGCTTCTTGAGTTCTCTTCATCAATCATGTGTCTCATCCTTGCAGGAAAGGTCGGTTCGAATATAACATCCGAGATAGGGACAATGCGTGTAACACAGCAGATCGATGCCCTTGAAATTATGGGAGTTAACTCTGCCAATTTCCTTATCCTGCCAAAGATCAGTGCCCTTATGGCAATAATTCCCATACTGGTGGTATTCAGCATGGCTGCCGGTGTCGGCGGCGCATTCGCCATCGGCAAGTTTACCGGTATAATGACAGCGCAAGATCTTATTGTAGGTCTTCAGTACGAATTCAACCAGTGGTACATCTGGTGCAGTATAATTAAGGCTATAGCCTTTGCCTTCATAATAACATCGGTTGCATCCTTCTACGGCTATAATGTCAAGGGAGGCTCGATAGAAGTAGGAAAAGCGAGCACCAATGCTGTCGTAAGCTGCAGCGCGCTTATACTTTTCTCGGATATGGTACTCACACAACTCCTGATGCAATGATAGAGATAAGTTCCATACACAAGAGGTTCGAAGACCAGGAGGTGCTTAAAGGCATCACTGCAACGTTTGAGAACGGCAAGACCAACCTCATCATCGGAAAGAGCGGTGCCGGAAAGACAGTCCTGCTCAAGTGTATTGTAGGATTGGAGATACCTGAGGAAGGAACAATCACATACGATGGACGCGACATCATACACATGCACAAGAAGGAGGCAGCCAAGATGCGCCAGGAGATTGGCATGCTTTTTCAGAATGCGGCACTGTTCGACTCCATGAGTGTACTTGAGAACGTCATGTTCCCACTTGACATGTTCTCCTCTATGACCTACAACGAGCGTATCAAACGTGCCCGTGCCTGCCTTGAGAGAGTAAACCTGATCGAGGCTCAGGACAAGAGCCCCGAGGAGCTGTCAGGCGGTATGCAGAAACGTGCAGCCATTGCCCGTGCCATAGCATTGGGTCCTAAGTATCTTTTCTGTGACGAACCCAATTCAGGCCTCGACCCACAGACATCGCTCATCATCGATGAACTGATTCACGGAATTACTGAGGAGTACAACATAACTACTATTGTGAACACTCACGACATGAACTCGGTAATGAACATAGGTGACCACATACTTTTCCTTGCAAACGGAGAGCTCAGCTGGGAAGGGAACAACAAGGAGATTCTCAACACCGACAACAAGACGCTCAACGAGTTCCTTTTCTCAAGTGAGATATTGAGGCAGGTAAAGGAACAGGCACTCCACAGCAAATAAGAAAAGCGATGGTTGGCGACCATCGCTTTTCTTATTGTCCTTTCAGCCCATCTGGCCTTTGTAGTCCTTTTAGCCCTTTAAATCATTTCTGCCTGATGAAAATATTCATCGGTACTCCATGAAAGTTCCATTTCGCACGGATTTTATTCTCAAGGAAGCGTTTGTATGGCTCTTTCACATACTGTGGCAGGTTCGCAAAGAAGAGGAACGACGGTACGCGTGTCTCATGCAACTGCATGCAGTATTTTATCTTGATATATTTGCCCTTTGTCGATGGTGGCGGATATGCCTCGATAAGCGGCAGCATCTCCTCGTTGAACTTTGCTGTAGATATTTTTCTCTTTGAGTTGAGATATACCTCCTTGGCTGTCTCAAGCACCTTGAAGACGCGCTGCTTTGTGACTGCCGAAGTGAAGATGATTGGGAAATCCACGAATGGCGCAACACGCTCACGTATTGCATTCTCGAAGAACTTCTGCACCTTCTCGCTCTTGTCCTCTACCAAGTCCCACTTATTCACTACAACCACAAGGCTCTTCTGGTTACGCTGTATGATTGAGAAGATATTCAGGTCCTGCGACTCGATACCACGTGTAGCATCAATCATAAGTATGCAGACATCACTGTTCTCAATGGCACGTATCGATCGCAATACCGAATAGTATTCGATGTCCTCGGTAACCTTGCCCTTCTTACGGATTCCGGCAGTATCCACAAGATAGAAATCGAAACCGAATTTGTTGTAACGTGTAAGAATCGAATCACGGGTTGTTCCGGCAATATTGGTTACGATGTTCCTCTCTTCGCCAAGGAAGACATTGATAATAGAACTCTTGCCGGCATTCGGGCGACCCACCACCGCGAAACGGGGGATATCCTCCTCGGGTGCTTCCTCGGCCTCCTTTGTAAAGTTCGATATAATCTCGTCGAGCAGGTCACCTGTACCGCTACCGTTCGCAGCCGAAATACAATGCATGTCGCCAAGTCCAAGACTGTAGAACTCTGCAGTAGCATACTGCATCTCATATGTATCCACCTTATTGGCAACCACCAGCACAGGTTTCTTCGAGCGACGCAACATCGATGCCATCTCCATATCAAGGTCGGTCAGTCCATTCATGGCATCTACCACAAAAAGGATAACATCGGCCTCTTCGAGCGCAAGTGTCACCTGGTCACATATCGCCTCCTCGAACACATCATCCGAGTTACGCACCCAACCGCCTGTATCCACAAGCGAGAACTCCTTGCCACACCATAGGCAACGGCCATACTGACGGTCACGGGTCGTACCCGCCTCGTCCGATATAATCGCCTGCTTTGTCTCTGTCAGGCGGTTGAAAAGGGTCGACTTACCAACGTTGGGACGACCTACTATCGCTACCAAATTTCCCATATCTCTTATATCAATCCTTTTGGTCGTAACCGAAACGGCGCAACTGACGGTCGTTGTTACGCCAATCCTTGTCGACCTTTACATATATCTCCAAAAATATTCTCTTGCCGAAGAATTTCTCCAATTCGCGGCGTGCGTCAGTCGCGACCTTCTTCAATGCAGATCCCTCGTGACCGATGATGATTCCCTTCTGGCTCTCCCTCTCGACATATATGATTGCCTTGATGTAAATCTTGCCCTCGTCCTCCTTGAAGTGCTCTACGGCAGCCTCGCACACATAAGGAATCTCCTTGTCGTAGTGAAGAAGAATCTTCTCGCGGATTATCTCTGTCACAAAGAAGCGTGCAGGCTTGTCGGTGAGTGCATCCTTCTCAAAGTAGGGCGGCGAGTCGGGAAGAAGCTCCATAACACGCTTCATCACAGTGTCGACATTGAATTTTGCTATGGCCGAGATGGGAAGTATTTCCGCCTCGGGGATAATCTCATGCCACTGCTCCACCTTCTTTATGAGCTGCTGCTGGTCGGCAAGGTCAATCTTGTTTATAAGCACCAGAACAGGGACATCAAGTTTGCGAACCTCGGCAATGAAGTCGCTGTTCTTCTCGGGACTCTCGACCATATCGGTCACATACAGGAGCACATCGGCATCCCTGAGTGCACTACGCGAGAATCGCAGCATCGCCTCCTGAAGCTTATAGTTAGGTTTAAGCACTCCTGGTGTGTCAGAAAACACTATCTGCGCATCCTCGGTATTAAGGATACCCATTATACGGTGACGTGTTGTCTGCGCCTTGAATGTCGCGATTGAGATTCTCTCGCCCACAAGAAGATTCATCAACGTCGACTTCCCCACGTTGGGGTTACCCACAATATTTACAAAACCGGCCTTATGCATATTATCGAAATAAAACAAAGACGCACCATCCACTTTGCAGCATAGGTGCGTCTTTAACTTACGTACAAAAACTACCCGCAGCTGTGCTTGTCATCTGCGGTAGAAACACATTTAGACAGCTGCCTGCTTCTCAACAGCGAGCTTGCCTCTGTAATAACCACACGCACCGCATACGGTGTGATAAACGTGCCACTCGCCACAGTTAGGGCAAATTGCCAATGTAGGAGCTACTGCCTTGTCATGAGTTCTTCTCTTGGCAGTTCTGGTCTTTGATTGTCTTCTTTTAGGATGTGCCATTTTTCTAACTTTTTAATTATCTTCTTCTATTTGTATATTCTTCAAACCTGCCCAACGCGGATCAATCTCCTGTTCATCACCCTCGTCGGTTGCATCATGTGAGTGCTTCTTGAGCTTGCCGGTCATTTCGTTATTGCATTTTCCCGGAGCATGTACACGCTTCAATGGGAGCGCAAGCACTATCAGTTCATACAGATACCATGCGAGGTTGAAATCACCGTCCTGTTCAGGAACTATGATTATATCACCCTCATCGGCATACTCGTTACCAAGTTTCACTCTCAAGGTGTTCTCTGTATCGACCTCTATATCAAGATCATCAAGGCAGCGGTCACACTGCACGATTACCTTACCCACAAGAGTAAACGAGAAGTCAAAGATATCCTTGTTCTTCTTTACGGTGACATTGGCCTTGACCGCGCCTCTTTG
Source organism: Bacteroidaceae bacterium (assembly GCA_017398805.1). Classification (GTDB taxonomy): domain Bacteria; phylum Bacteroidota; class Bacteroidia; order Bacteroidales; family Bacteroidaceae; genus HGM04593. The sequence goes on from JAFQEZ010000033.1 coordinate 60,250, forward strand.
GAACTCCTCGCCTTCGATATCACCGAAAAACGCATTGTCCAAATCAAATTCAAGGTCAAGAGAGGCAGCTTTCATTCCCTTGAGGTCAACATTATATTTATCAAATCTTCCCATCGCTACTATAAAATCATCACATTCAACAATATAAGTCTAAAAGCAGTGCCTTTTACCCGTACTACCCGATTTTAGGACACAAAGATAGTAATAAAATTCATTAGAAACATCCAAATTGACGAAAAACTTTATTTTTTTAGTTCCACACGGAATGTCGTCCCCTTTCCTTGAACCGAATTCTTGACGAAAATCCGCCCTTTATGATACTGTTCTACGATTCGTTTAGCCAATGAAAGCCCAAGTCCCCAGCCACGTTTCTTTGTAGTATATCCCGGCTCAAAGACACGTTTCTGACACGATTTTGCAATACCTTTACCGGTATCAGCCACATCGACATATACGCTTTTCTCATCATGCGAAACAGTAACTGTAATCTTTCCGCTACCGTTCATTGCGTCGACTGCATTCTTGCACAGATTCTCAAGCACCCACTCCACAAGAGGAGCATTCATGGGAACCATAAGCGGATGCTCCGGCAGCACAACCTCATACTCAACCTGTGCCGGGCTGCGCCTCTTGACATACCCCACAGCACCTTCAACCACATCCACAATATCAACCGGTACAGGTTCAGGCATAGAACCTATCTTGGAGAAACGTTCAGCCACTCGCTGCAGGCGCGCAACATCGCGTTCCATTTCCGGTATCAGTTCATCATCAGGATACTTCTCCTTGAGTACCTCGGTCCATGCCATCAATGACGATATCGGCGTTCCCAACTGATGAGCAGTCTCTTTCGAGAGACCAACCCAAACACGGTTCTGCTCGGCACGCTTCGAGCTCAAGACTGCAAGTATACATATTACAAAGAAGAGCAACAGCACTGTCAGCTGCACATAAGGATAGTATGATAACCCCTCAAGCAACTGATATTGCGAATCGAGCAGTTGGGACTGGCGTCCGAGCAACTGAGACTGACGCTCAAGCAATTTCGATTGAGAACTGAGCAACTGAGACTGCGAATCGAGCAACACCGATTGCGCCTCAAGTATTCCCGACAAGCGTGACAGCACCAACGATTCATCGTAGTACACACTCATGCCCATATCCATCTTTATGAGATACCCCTTCTCCTTTGCACGTTCAACCACACCATTGACAAGCGCCATTGTATCACAACCCTCTGCCAAAACAATGTTACGATAGTTGTTAACCTTCCCTTTCTTGTCAATAACAACCATCGGAATCGTATTGTTGCTCTCAAGAACAGATATCGCAAGATTCAGATCGGTATTCGTGTCAGCCTTATAAATCGAGGTCATCGCTTCAACCCAAAGCTTCATCTTGTTAAGTTCCTCCTGCTTGCGCTCCTCCACAACACCTTCAAGCCCCTTGACGTGAATCTCCATGTCCTTGACATGAGCCTCCATCCCCTTCAAATGCGACTCAAAGTCTTTCACATGAGTCTCCATATCCTTTACATGCACCTCAAGATCCTTTACATGCACCTCAAGAGAACCTACAAGAAGGTTGGATATCATAAGCGACGCAACAAAAATCAGCACCGCAACAACCACAAGAAAAGGCCTTAACCAACGGCTATTATTCATATGCTACAAGTAATTTGGAGTAAGGTAATATACTACCCAATAATAACGTTCAAAAGAGAAGAATATTATAAAATTAGAAAGGAGAAAGAAAAAAGAAGAAAGGAGAAAGAAAAACTAAAAAACGCCAAGGAGCACTAAAGTCAAGCACATTCAAGCGAAGCTTGCTACATTAGTGGCCCTTAGTGTTCCTTAGTAGCCCTTAGCCGCCTTATAAAAAAGGAGAAAGGAGAAAGAAGAAAGGAGAAATGAAAACTAAAGAATGCCAAGGAGCACTAAAGTCAAGCACATTCAAGCGGTACTTGCTACAGTTTTCCGTTTTCCACTTTCAGTTTTCACATAACACAAAAGGACACCCTTAAAGGATGTCCTTTTTATAAAAGTGGCGATGACCTACTCTCCCACGAATCTTCGCAGTACCATCGGCGCTGTCGGGCTTAACTTCTCTGTTCGGGATGGGAAGAGGTGGATCCCCGACGCTATCGATCGCCTTAATA
>JAFQEZ010000034.1 GCA_017398805.1 Bacteroidaceae bacterium
CAAAGACGTTAGCTGCACCAAAGGTGAAGGTAACAATAAACGAGCAAAAACAAACAAAGCTTGCTTTGATTTTTTTACAGTGACGACGCGAAAGGAGCGTCGTTTGCGACGACGGGAGGTTTATCTCCCCAAAGGAGTGCTTTTTACAGCCCCAAAGACGTTAGCTGCACCAAAGGTGAAGGTAACAATAAACGAGCAAAAACAAACAAAGCTTGCTTTGATTTTTTACAGCGATGACGCGAAAGGAGCGTCGTTTGCGACGACGGGAGGTTTATCTCCCCAAAGGAGTGCTGTTTACAGCTCCAAAGACGTTAGCTGCACCGAAGGTGAAGGTAACAATAAAATCCGACAAAATTTGCATCACGAAGAGATAACCCCTATCTTCGCAATAAAAACACGGTAATAATGCCAATAATTGAAATCACATCACTCACACACCCCGGCGTTGAGATTTTCAGCACCTTGACCGAGGCGCAACTACGCATGAAGCACGAAGACAAAGAAGGAATATTCATTGCCGAAAGCCCCAAAGTGATAAACGTTGCACTCAATGCCGGATTTGAACCATTGGCCATTCTGTGCGAAAAAAGACATATTACAGGCGATGCTGCAGAAATAATTTCCCGATGCGATGACATTCCTGTCTACACAGGCGAACGTGAACTCCTCGCGAACCTCACCGGCTACACACTCACCCGTGGAGTTTTATGCGCTATGCGCCGCCCAAGCACGCCCCGGATAGAAGAGATTTGCCGTAACGCCAGACGCATCGTGGTAATCGACGGAGTAGTTGATACCACAAACATAGGAGCCCTATTCCGCAGTGCCGCTGCCCTTGGCATCGATGCCGTATTGCTCACCAGAAATTCATGCGACCCACTCAACCGCAGGGCCGTCAGAGTATCCATGGGCAGCGTGTTCCTTGTACCCTGGACATGGCTCGACAACGACATCAATATCCTCAATGACCTTGGATTCTCTACCGTAGCAATGGCACTGACAGACAATTCAATTTCCATTGACGACCCATTGCTGAAAGGGATTCAGCGCATGGCAATAATTATGGGTACCGAGGGTGATGGTCTTCCAGCCGAAACAATAGCAATGGCTGATTATGCAGCAAAGATTCCAATGTCCTACAACGTCGATTCATTGAATGTTGCTGCAGCGGCAGCCGTCGCTTTTTGGGAGCTACGCTCAAGATAAAAAGTAAAAATCTTGCGGAAATGAAACCAAAAATTGGATATATAATTTATTTTCATTTATTTTGCAAGGATATGTGAGCCGTATGCCTCAATGCATACGACTGAAAAGAGAACAAACAGAAACAGACAATATATGAAAATCGCAGTAGCAGGAACAGGCTATGTAGGCCTCAGCATTGCCACATTGCTGGCACAGCACAACGAAGTAGTAGCGGTAGACGTAATCCCCGAAAAGGTAGAAAAAATCAACAACCGCATTTCGCCCATTCAGGACGATTACATAGAGAAATACCTTGCCGAGAAAGAACTCAACCTCACGGCGACACTTGACGGTGCAAGCGCATACCGTGATGCCGAGTTCATTGTCATTGCAGCGCCTACCAACTACGACCCACAGCTCAATTTCTTTGACACCCATCATATTGAGGATGTCATTGATCTTGTCCTTGAGGTAAACCCGGAGGCAACAATGATCATCAAGAGTACCATACCTGTGGGCTATTGCCGCAGCCTTTACGTAAAGTATGCAAAGATTTTCAAAGAGAAAGGCTGGGACACCACTCGCAAGTTCCGTTTGCTTTTCTCGCCTGAATTCCTGCGCGAAAGCAAGGCGCTATATGACAATCTTTACCCAAGCCGCATCATTGTGGGTTATCCCAAGATGATAGAGAAATTCGGTGAAGAAAACGAGGCCATCAAGGCAATCGCCGGAAACCATCTTGAAGATGCAGCACACAAGTTCGCCCAGTTACTGCAGCAGGGTGCCATCAAGGAGAAGATCCCTACCCTATTTATGGGACTCAAGGAGGCAGAAGCCGTAAAGCTCTTTGCAAACACCTACCTCGCCCTGCGAGTGAGCTATTTCAACGAGCTTGACACATATGCCGAGGTAAAAGGACTTGACTCTGCTGCCATAATCCAGGGCGTGGGACTTGACCCACGCATCGGAGATCACTATAACAACCCTTCATTCGGTTACGGCGGCTATTGTTTACCTAAGGACACCAAGCAGTTGCTTGCCAACTATCAGGAGGTGCCTCAGAACATGATGAGTGCCATTGTAGAGAGTAACCGCACACGCAAGGACTTCATTGCCGACCAGGTACTGCGCAAAGCCGGTTATTACGACTACTTCAGCAAGGGAGACTTTAAGGCATCAGAAGAGAAGCAGTGCATCGTCGGCGTATACCGATTGACAATGAAGAGCAACAGCGACAACTTCCGCCAGTCATCAATCCAGGGTGTTATGAAGCGTATAAAGGCAAAGGGCGCCGAGGTAATCATCTACGAACCTGCGCTTGAGAACGGCACCACATTCTTCGGCAGCCGTGTAATCAACGACCTTGCAGAGTTCAAAAAACAGTCACAGGCAATCATCGCCAACCGTTACGACGCATGCCTCGACGATGTAAAGGAGAAAGTTTATACACGAGATATTTTCCAAAGAGACTGAGAACAACCACAAAACTTATCATACATTATTATGGGCAACAAAAAAGTTTTCGTTTCGGGATGCTACGATATGCTCCATTCAGGCCATGTAGCCTTTTTCAAGGAAGCATCTACACACGGCGACCTATATGTAGGTATCGGTTCCGATGCCACAATCCGCGAACTAAAGGACCGCAAGACCATCAATACCGAGCGCGAGCGCCTATACATGGTAAAGGCCATCCGCTACGTCAAGGATGCATTCGTAAACAGCGGGAGCGGCATCATGGACTTCGAAGAGGACGTCAAACGGCTTAAACCGGACATTTTCTTTGTTAACAGCGACGGATACACTCCCGACAAGAAACGTTTTTGCGAGGAGAACGGCATTGAACTCGTTGTCAGCACACGTATCCCCGAAGCCGGACTCCCCACACGCTCCACAACAGCCCTGCGTCAGGAGTGCAACATTCCCTACCGCATTGACCTTGCTGGAGGCTGGCTCGACCAACCCTATGTGAACAAGCACCACCCAGGTCCGGTGCTTACCATAAGCATTGAACCCGATTACGACTTCAACAACCGCGGAGGTATGAGCACATCGTCGCGCAAGGCTGCCATCGAAATGTGGCATGTCGACATCCCTGAGGGCGACCGCGAGACATTGGCCAAAATGGTATTCCGCTACGAGAATCCTCCCGGCAGCCCATACATCGGCGGTTCACAAGATGCTATAGGCATTGTCATGCCATGTCTCAACCGCCTGAATTATGACGGAGGCTACTGGCCCGTGAGCATAGAAACCGTAAAGGATGGCGCCATACTTGATTTCATCGAAAAGAACCTCTGGCTGATTCCACTTGCACCACGCGGTGGCGACTATGATGTACTTGCAAACACCAATATAAACGAGGAAGGCGCACGCGCTCTATCCATTGCAGCCGATGAATGTTGGAAAGCCATCAACGCAATGGACATAGACGCATGGGGCAGAGCCTGCACCGCATCTTTCAACGCGCAGACAGCCATGTTCCCCGACATGATATCCGCACATGTACAAAAAGCCATAGACGAGTACAAGGATAAAGTCAAAGGATACAAGATCACCGGTGCCGGTGGCGGCGGCTACCTTGTCATCATCAACGACACACCTATTGAGAACGCGATACAGATAAGAATCAGGCGCAATTGACCAGTTCTTTCCATATAACCGAGAGCAGTTCCGATAACGGGACTGCTCTCCTTCTATGCTATAACAGATATTGTTTGTAATTACAAATAAAGTTTGTAATTTTACCGGCACAATCAAAAGAGATGCCACCGAAAGAACAACAAACCGACAGCAACACCGTAACCGAACTTTTCTTTGCCCTTTTAAGGTGCGGAATCGGTGTAGACGAAAAGTTACCTTACGCTCCGAGCCCAGAGCAATGGGAGCAGTTGCTTGACATTTGCGAGAAGCAGGCCGTCATTGGCATAGCATACAAAGGCATCACCTCTCTCCCCAAGGAACAACGCCCACCAAAGAACACACTTGTCACCTTTTTTCAGGCAAGCGAAACAATCAAGGAGAACAACATAAGACAGAACAAGATTGCCAGGGTCGTTGCCGACAAGTTCAAGCACGACGGTTTCCGTTGCTGCATACTCAAAGGACAAGGCATTGCACAATTGTACCCCGACCCATACATGCGGACATGCGGAGACACAGACATTTGGCTGGATGGCGATACCGGAACCATCCTGAACTACATCAGGAAATATTTCCCGAAATGTCGCCCCACATACCACCATGTCGATTTCCCGATAAAGAAGGGAGTAGAAATAGAAGTTCACTTCACACCCAGCTGGATGCACAGTCCACTGAAGAACAGCAGGTTGCAAAAATTCTTTACAAAACAATCCCCAATCCAATTCTCCAACATAACCGAGAGCGCCGAGGGATCATTCCCGTCCCCAACCCTTGCCTTCAACAGAATATACATACTTCTGCACATTTACCGTCACCTTTTTCAGGAAGGCATTGGCCTGCGTCAACTGCTCGACTATCATTTCGTGCTTGACAAAGGATTCACTCCAACCGAGAAAGAAGACACATTGAAAACAATTGACAAGTTGGGCCTCACTCGATTCTGTGCAGCCGTGATGTATTTGCTGCAAAACAGATTCGGATTAAAGGAAGAAAAGCTACTGCTGCCCCCCGACCGCAAAGCCGGCGAGTTCCTGCTCGGCGAGATAATGCAAGCAGGCAATTTCGGCATGTATGACAGCCGTTATGCCATCGTATCAAACAAGGCTGAATTCCGGCACTTCCTCAACAGCATGCAACGGATTTCAAGACTCACATTCCATTATCCGTCAGAAACCTTCTGGAGTCCATATTTCAAGATGTGGCACTTCTTCTGGCGCAAGCGTCATGCTCCGAAATGCTAAAAATGTTTAAGATTGGCGAAAATGTATACACAATTCAGCTTTTTAGTATTATTTTCGCATAAAAAGTTCAACTTAGTGACGTAAAAAACAATATGCCACTTAACAAACAAGCGGAACGATGACAGAAAAAAAGCAGAGAAAACTATCGGACAGGGATGTATACATAGAAATGCTAAGCGGAGCAGCCACAGCCCTCACATACACCGACAAAGAGATTCGTGACACCTTTTTACCCGAAGATGCACAAGAATTCATAGATCTCCGTGACAAGATTTTTGCAGAATTGGATATCGACAAGCGCAAGTACGGTCTGGCTTCAGACGAAGACAGCAATGACGACCTCCCGTTGGCAGCCGAAGAAGAGACTTCATATGGAGAATAACCATCCAACATACACTTTGGAGCAGATTGTTCTGCTCCTTTTCTCGTAATTGGGACCGGTGATTATTTGACATTTTCCGTTCACTTGTCACTATCTCTGAGATAAATCTCGAAAACAGGCTGCACTCGCCGTAAAATATCCAAGCAAGCTTGATATTATTTTGCTCGTTTGTTACTATCTTTGAGGTAAACCTCGAAAATAGACTGCACTCGCTGTAAAATATTCAAGCAAGCTTGATATTATTTTGCTCGTTTGTTACTATCTTTGAGGTAAACCTCGAAAATAGACTGCACTCGCTGTAAAATATTCAAGCAAGCTTGATATTATTTTGCTCGTTTGTTACTATCTTTGTAGGATTAACAGTGCTCAAGCGCAACAAAACAAAAAAAACAGCACAACTGCTACATGAAAAAAATAATGTTAGTATTCGGCACACGTCCCGAGGCCATTAAAATGGCTCCGCTGGTGAAAGAGTTCCAGAAGCACCCCGAAACATTCAACACCATTGTGTGCGTAACAGGCCAACACCGCCAGATGCTCGATCAAGTACTGCATCTCTTCGGGATAGTTCCCGAATACGATCTAAACATAATGAAACAGGGGCAAGACCTCTATGATATCACAGCCCGCGTACTCACCGGCATGCGCGACGTGCTCAAGGAAACACAGCCCGACGTAGTACTGGTACATGGCGACACAACCACCAGCACAGCAGCCGCACTTGCAGCATTCTATCAGCAGATACCGGTGGGACATGTAGAGGCTGGACTGCGCACACACAACATCTACAGCCCATGGCCCGAGGAGATGAACCGCCAGCTTACAGGCCGCATTGCTACATACAACTTTGCCCCCACCCCACTGAGCAGGGCAAATCTTCTGCGTGAGGCAGTTGCCGAGGATAGCATTACCGTTACCGGCAACACTGTAATCGATGCTCTTTATTGGGTTGTAAACAAGATTAAGGAAGACAAGGCGCTCAACGATGAACTCAAGACATTGCTTGCGCAGGCCGGTTACGATGTAACACGACTTGATGGTGGCAAGAAACTTGTTCTTATCACAGGTCACCGCCGCGAGAACTTCGGCGATGGTTTCATAAGCATGTGTACCGCAATTAAGGACCTCTCAGAGAAATATCCCGATGTAGACTTCGTTTACCCCATGCACCTGAATCCTAATGTGCGCAAGCCCATTGCAGAAGTATTCGGAAGCCCCACTCCAACCCTCCCCAATAGGGAGGGATCCCCTACAGGGGGAGGCCAGGAGGGGGCCCACATTCCTCCCCTACGGGGGGAGGCCAGGAGGGGGCTCAACATGTTCTTCATCGAGCCCCTTGAGTACCTCTCATTCGTGTACCTGATGGAGAAGAGCAACATTGTGCTCACCGACAGCGGCGGCATTCAGGAAGAGGCTCCCGGTCTTGGCAAGCCGGTACTTGTTATGCGTGACACCACCGAACGCCCCGAGGCACTCGAAGCCGGCACCGTTAAGCTTGTCGGCACCGACTACAACAAGATTGTGAACGAGGTATCGCTGCTGCTCGACAATCAGGCACACTACGATGCGATGAGCAAGGCAGTAAACCCCTATGGCGACGGACTCGCGTGCGGCAGAATCGTTGATAGATTGAAATAACAGATAAAATCTCGTTTATGGCTAAGTTTAGTGTTCAAGACACGTATATTACAGTCATCTCCTTTAATGAAAATGATTACATTTCCATTACAGATATTGCCAAACATAAAAGCGACGACCCGGCTGCTGCAATAGGCAACTGGATGAGGAACAGAAATACCATAGAGTATCTTGGTGTATGGGAAAGTTTATACAATCCACTTTTTAAACCCACCGAATTCGAGGGGTTTAAAAAAGATGCAGGTTTAAATGCTTTTACAATGTCTCCACAAAAATGGGTAAATGCCACTGGTGCAATAGGTATCATCTCAAAATCGGGAAGAAATGGAGGAACTTATGCACACAAAGACATAGCGTTTAAATTTGCAAGTTGGATTTCTGTAGAGTTTGAACTGTATATTGTTAAAGAGTTTCAAAGACTAAAAGCCGAAGAAGAAAAACAGATTGGATGGACCGCAAAACGAGAACTATCGAAAATCAACTATCATATCCATACCGATGCTATAAAAAAGAACTTGATACCACCCGAAATATCTCCACAATCAGCCAGTGTGATATATGCGAACGAAGCAGATGTGCTCAATGTTGCGATGTTCGGCATAACCGCAAAAGAATGGCGTGAGACCAATCCAGGTTTGAAAGGCAACATACGCGATTACGCAACAATAAATGAATTAATATGCCTATCAAATATGGAAAGCCTAAATGCAGTTCTCATAAATGATGGTCTCTCACAACGCGAACGGTTAATCAAACTTAACCAAATAGCTATTCATCAAATGAAGATTTTACAAGAAAAGGGTGAACAAAAATTATTGAAGTAATCCAACAATAATCCATACTAAAACAAACAATTTATGAAAGCGTGTTTTATGGGACTCGGTTACATAGGCCTTCCCACAGCAATCATAGCCGCAAAGCACGGAGTCGACGTTATCGGTGTCGACATAAATCCAAAGGTTGTTGAAACAACCAACCAAGGCAAGCTCCACATCATCGAGCCCGGCATGGAGGAGATGCTGCAGCAAGTCATTGCAGCAGGCAAGTTCAAGGCATACACTACCCCACAGGAGAGCGATGCCTACTTCATGGTAGTACCAACCCCATTCAAGGGCGACCACGAGCCCGATGTATCTTACGTTGAGGCAGCCACCCGCGCTGTCCTTCCACTCTTGAAGGAAGGCGACCTCTATGTAATAGAGAGTACATCACCAATAGGCACAACCGAAATGATGGCAGGCATCATCTTCGCTGAACGCCCTGAGCTCAAGGACAAGATATATATTGCATACTGTCCCGAGCGCGTGCTCCCCGGCAATGTAATCTATGAGCTTGTTCACAACGACCGTGTAATCGGCGGACTTACCCCCGAAAGCACCGACAAGGCTATTGCCTTCTATTCACAGTTCGTGAAAGGTGAACTCCACAAAACAAACTGCCGCACAGCCGAAATGTGCAAGCTCACCGAAAACTCAAGCCGAGACGTACAGATTGCATTTGCAAACGAACTTTCGCTCATCTGCGACAAAGCAGGCATCAACGTTTGGGAGCTTATCAACCTCGCCAACAAACATCCTCGTGTCAACATCCTGCAACCGGGCTGTGGTGTAGGCGGACACTGCATAGCCGTCGACCCATACTTCATTACATCCGACTACCCCGAAGAGAGCAAGATAATTGCAACCGCACGCAACATCAACAACTACAAGAGCTCATGGTGCGCCGAAAAAGTAAAGAACTCCATGCTTGAGTTCGAACTAAAGAACGGACGCAAGCCGGTAGTTGCCATGATGGGCCTTGCGTTCAAGCCCAACATTGACGATCTCCGTGAATCGCCGGCAAAGAACATAGTCGGTAAAGTCCTGCAGATATGCAACAATGCCGACATACTCATCGTAGAGCCCAACGTTGAAGAAAACAAGCAGTTCAAGCTCACTCCCTACAAGGAAGCATACGAAAAAGCCGACATAGTCGTAATGCTCACTGCCCACGACCAGTTCAAGCAACTCCCGTGGGACGACAGCAAGATAATCCTCGACTTCTGTGGCATATACAGGAAATAACCCTGAAGAGCGCTCTTTTGATGAGCGCTCTTTTTTTTCATTCATGGGCACAACAGGCACAGAAGCCCATTTTGTAAAAAAAATCACTGCAACATCGAGAACATTTAAATTATTGATTGTTATTATTAATAATAATTTGTATTTTTGTTGAAATAAATTTGGTGTATTGTATACAACAGTTTTAAATAGCATCATATCCAAATCTGGTAAGAACAAACAACTGTCCCTTTAAAGGGACGAGCGGAGGGAGTTTCCCTTTATGCACTAAAAAAACATTATACAGAAGACCCAAAAGGACAAAACACTTTCAGTTTTCACCTTTCAGTTTTCTGTTTATACAATAACGTGGCGAAAAGCAGAAAACCACAATGGGGCAAGCGCCCCACCCCTCAGGAGCCTGACCGCTCCCGAGGGGACAAAAAGAAATAATAATACAACAACAAATAGTGTTATGATATACCCAATAGGCCGACAGAATTTTGA
>JAFQEZ010000035.1 GCA_017398805.1 Bacteroidaceae bacterium
ATCTTGAAGTTTTCAATGAAACCTGATGGCAATATCAAACGGGCTAATTCCAATAGTATTTTTTCGTCTTGCATAGTATAAATTTTAACTATGCGAAGATAATATTTTTATATCATCCCCCCAACTTTTGCAGGTGAGCCGTTCTTTGCTCTCACACGCAGGAAAACTGACTGATTCCGTAAGGCGCACAATCGTAATTGAAGTGGGAATGCAGAATGCAGCACAGGCCATTGCAATCGCCACTTCGCCATTCATCTTCAACAGTGGTGAAATGGCAATACCGGCAATAATATATGCACTTCTGATGAATGTCATATTATTGATATATATTTACAGATTCAAACACGCAAAATAACCGTTTCCATGGCAAAGAAAGAGAAGATCAAAAGCCTTTTCGACAATATCGCTCCCGACTACGACAAACTGAACCACATACTGTCGCTCAATATCGACAAAGGTTGGCGCAAGAAAGCCGTGCGTAAGATTGTGGACAACGAACATCCGCTTAACGTGCTCGACGTGGCATGCGGTACCGGAGATTTTACAATCGAAATTGCCCGGAAGGCTGCCAAAGGAAGTCGTATAACCGGTATCGACCTCTCCGAGGGTATGATGAAGGTAGGCCGCGAAAAGATTGAATCAGCAGGAATAGAAGCCACGCTGGAGTACGGCGACTGTGAAGCACTCACCTACCCCGACAACAGTTTCGATCGCGTGTCGGTCGGTTTCGGCGTACGCAACTTTGAGCACTTGAGCCTGGGTCTTAAAGAGATGCATCGTGTACTCAAGCCTGGCGGCAAACTTGTAATACTTGAACTCTCAGTACCTTCCAACCCTGTAATACGTTGGTGCTACAAGCTCTATTTCCTGAAAATACTTCCTGCCATAGGCGGAATGGTGTCGGGCAACCGCAATGCTTACGAATACCTTCCGGCATCGGTACTGCACTTCCCTGCTCCGGACAAATTCATACCGATGTTGAAGGAGGCCGGTTTCGGTGTAGTTGAGCACAAAGCGCTCACTTTCGGCATCTGCCGCATGTACATAGGTATAAAGTAAAAGCCTCATATGATAAGGAAGTGGATTGAAGCAATGCGTCTGCGCACTCTCCCGGTGAGCATCGCGGGTGTTCTGGCGGGCTGCGGATGTGCCGCCTGGCAAGGGAGGTTCTCTTTTCTCCCGGCCATTCTCTGTCTTTTGTTTGCAATGGTGGCGCAGATAGCCTCGAACTTCGGCAATGAATACTACGACTTCAAGAACGGTGTCGACCGCAAAGGACGTGAAGGCTTCCGGCGAGGTGTAACCGAAGGCGACATTTCACCCGATGCAATGAAACGCGCTACCTTTACAATGCTTGGGCTTGCAGCCATTATAGGTTGTTCATTGCTCTGTTTCGGTGGTTTGTGGCTTATTCCCGTAGGTCTTGCAATCCTGTTGTTCGCGCTCGCATACAGCGCCGGACCATACCCCCTATCCCATCATGGACTTGGCGATGTCACCGTCATTGTATTCTTTGGTATAATACCGGTAACATTGACCTGCTATCTGCAGACAGGCGACTGGAAAAATCTTACAGAACTGATCTGCACATCTGTAGCCATAGGCATCCTTGCTGCGAATGTCTTGGTGGTGAATAATTACAGGGATATGGATGATGACAAGAGTGCAGGCAAGCGCACGACCGTTGTCATTTTCGGACGTCGTGCTATGGGATATGTTTATCTTTTCTCTGGAGTGCTTGCAATGGGCATAATGCTGCCCTTGTGGGCTCAAATGCCACCATGGGCAGCCGTTGTTCCCACAATATATCTTTTGTTGCACATTGCAACATGGCGCAAACTTACACGCAGCATGGGCACAGCACTCAATCCATTGCTTGGCAAGACTGCAATGAACCTCCTTCTCTTTACCATGCTGCTCTTTGCAGCATTCATAATTGCATGAGATTACGGCAATCCGGTTTTTCTCCGGCTATATAAAACGCAATGAGGACCCCACGATAATGGAGCCCTCACTGCATTTTTTTATTTGTTCTTTATTTGAACACGTGCTTACCGTAGTCAACACCCTTCAACTGATAATATTTCGCCTCGCTTTGTAGACGCTTGAGGAAATCTTTGTAGTCACGCTTGTCGGCAGGAGTCCAGCCAGCCTCGGCAACAGCAGCCAGACGTGGCAACATAAGGTACTGTACAACCTCCGGTTCCTCTACCCACTCAGTCCAGAAATTGGCCTGCACACCCATATATTTGGACTGAAGATTTTCGGCAACACCATCCATTGGTTTGTAGCTGTACACACGCTCAACAGTCTCATCGCCGTACCCCTGTGAACGTGGTTCTGTCTCAAGTTTAGACTGTCGGCGGTTGATATAATAAGGAATCTGTGGAGAGAGAATTGTGTTCATTCCGCGCTTTACTGCATCAACTGCAGCTCTGTCTGCACCAATCCATGCCATAATCGTGATGTCATCACCAAGCGGTTCTGTATTGCCATGCAACACCTCGTTCCAGAAAATGAGTTTACGCTGTTCGTCGGCAGGTTTCTGAGCGATGTGCTCCTTTATTTGTTTGTAAAAATGTATCTGCAGGTCGCGGTAGTTCGTTGATCCAATCTCTTTGAGAAGTGCCTGACACTCTGCATTACGTTCCCATTTGCTTGTGGGGCATTCGTCACCGCCAAGATGTATGTAACCGAAGGGGAACATCTCGGTGAGTTCATCAATCACATCCTTTGCGAACTGCACTGCCTTTGGGTTGGCAACGTTGATTACATCGGCCGACACACCCTGCCACAACCATACCTCGTGCTTGTTTTCTGGGTCGCAAGAGAGGAATTCTGGGTATGAGGCGACTGCCGCCTGTGAGTGTCCAGGGATATCTACCTCGGGTACTATCTCAATGAAGCGATCCTTTGCATACTCAACAATCTCCTTTATATCCTTGTGTGTGTAGTAGCCACCGTAGCGCTGTCCGTCGGGCTTTACGTCGCCCCAGCCAAGCACCTTGCTGTCGCGCCATGCGCCAACCTCTGTAAGTTTAGGGTATTTCTTGATTTCAATGCGCCAGCCCTGGTCCTCGGTAAGATGCCAATGGAAACGGTTCATCTTATAGGCAGCCATAACATCGAGGATTTTCTTTATCTCCTCCTTGCCATAGAAGTGACGTCCCTCATCAAGCATAAAACCACGCCAGCCGAAACGAGGCTCATCCTCAATGAACACAGCGGGTACGCTCCACTCTTTTACGTTCTCATCAGGCACACCTGCCATCACATTGCGTGGCATAAGCTGCTTCAGGGTCTGGAACGCATAGAAGAAGCCTTCTGGTGTTGATGCTGCGATGTTTATTCTTTTAGGGGTAACAGATAGCCTATAAGCCTCTTTGAGCATATATTCATCGACATACAACACAATGTGGGCATCTCCCTTCTTTGCGGCTTCTTGCACATCCCAACCAAGGAACAGACCATCCTTCAGCCTATCTTTGACAAGCTTTACACCGGTTGTTTTCTTTATCTCCCTGACAAAATTGTCCACGACAGCATCAATGCCACTACGTTTGATTTTCGGATAGCAGATGACAACTTTTCCTTCGAAAAGGAATTTACCTTCATTCACTTCCATCACAGCAGGCTGCGGAATGAGTGAAATCTCTTGGGCAGTGCCTGTAAGTGAAAACAGGCAAAGCAATGCGAATAATAGTTTTTTCATATCATAAGTTAATGATTTTCATTAAATTTGCGCAATCTCTCTTCAAGTATCGCATAATGGTGCGGCTTGATGTTTGACGAGCATGCTCTAATACCCTTGCGTGTTCCGCCGGTTGTTGAAAGGTCAATGCCACTAATACCGTAATAGAGCAACTCCTTGAGTAGTTCCCCGCCCTCCATATCCTTGTAACCTATGGTAAAGAAGAATCCGTCGCTCACAGGCTCTTCATCATCCTTGTCATATACAATGTGGAAACCGTTGCGCAGCAGAATATCCTTTATGCGCGCAGTGCGCAAAGCATACTCCTTTATATCCTCTACAAAGCGGTACTCCCCATCACAAGCAGCCTTTAGCATTGCAGCCATTGCACATTGTGCCGAATGTGAGACGCCCGAAGAGAATGAATAAAGGAATACATAAGCGAATGCAGCACCAAAGCGTGCAATGCCGTATCGTTCCTTGAGGGAAACATAATGACGCTCGTAGAGTGCATCGCTTATGCAGGCCATTGCAATGCGTTGCCCCGCATAACTGAATATCTTAGATGCACTGATGAGGATTACATAATTATCGGTATAATGCGACACGCTCGGCTGGTATGGCGGTTGGAAAGGTACACCCAAATCCTTGCGGAAGTCCATGGTCATGTATGCCATGTCCTCAATGACAACAACGTCATACTTCGTTGCAAGGCGGCCTATTATTTCAAGCTCATCATCATTTAGGCACATCCATGTGGGGTTGTTCGGGCTTGAATAGAGCACTGCGCAGATATTCCCGTTCTTGAAATAGCTCTCAAGTTTATCCTCGAGAGCCATACCACGGCATTCGGCAATGTCGAACGATGCAATCTTCACACCAATCACCTGTGCCTGCATCTTCTGCACGGGGAAACCCGGGTCGATGTAAAGCACCGTGTCGCGCTTCTCATCGAGTTGCGAGGCAAGCATGAGTGAGGCAAAAGAAGCCTGCATTGACCCTACTGTAGGAATGCAGCCGGCAGGACTTATTTCAGTGTTTACAAAAGCTTTAATGAAGCGCGATGCTTGTTCCTTTACCTCCGGTATTCCGTCTATTATGGGATAGACCGATGCAACTCCACGTTGCAGTGCCTCGCACTCGGCTTTTACGCCCACCGCAGAAGGCGGCAAACCAGGAACGCCCATTTCGAAATGGATGAACTCAATCCCTGTACGTGCCTCTGCAGCACGCACAACAGCACCAATCTGGCGGATTGATGCCGAGCGGATATCATCTATTTCCAGCTCTTCTACTATTGAATCTATTATTTTTGAATCAATTATACACATCTCTTAAAGGTTTTTATGCAGTAATCACGCATTGCAAGTACCACTATTTTAGATGCTTCGTTGCGCTCCAGCATGACAAATACAATGATTGTCCTTCGCGATTTTGTCATCCTCATCGAGTTTGTCATCCTGAGCAACGCGAAGGATCTCTTTCACAATCGTAATGACAAGTACCACCATTTTAGATGCTTCGCTTCGCTTCAGCATGACAAGTCTAATGATTATTCTATCGCGGCTTTGTCATCCTGAACGTAGTGAAGGATCTCTGTCTTGCACCAAGAACAACAAGCATGCTGTTATAGATTCTTCGCTTCGTTACCCTCCGCTCAAGAATGACAATTCTCTGTCATTACCACCCCAACGCTTCAGCTAAATCTTTTTTATCAGGATTAACTGTTGCAATAAGTTCATCCTTTTTCACTCTTAGCCACCCTTTCAGGTGCTTTTCTCTTGCTATTGCTTCATCAACATCGGCAAATTCCTCATAATACAACAAGTCATGACATTTGTATTTTTGTGTAAATCCTTTTATTATCTCTTGCTTATGTTCTAAATATCTCCGGTAAAGATCATTCGTTATGCAAATATACAAAACTGTACGCGACTTGTTTGACATAATGTAGACCCAGTACTGATGAATATTTACCATAGCCTTTTATACTTTTACAAATATCATATATTCTCTCGATCTTGTCATCCTGAGTGTAACGAACCAACGGTCGACGCCCGGAGGGGCTAAAGTCAAGGATCTCTATTTGTAACCGTTTTAGATGCTTCGCTGCGCTCCAGCATGACAACCCAACAGCATTGCATAACGCTGTAAGTGACCTTTTAGACAACAAAGTATTAATCTTCCATAAGCTTACGATACCTCACCTTCTTCGGCTCCTCGATACCCAAACGACGCATCTTGTTCTCCTCGTAGTCAGAGTAAGAACCCTCGAAGCTGAAGACATTGCCGTCACCCTCGAATGCAATGATGTGTGTACATATACGGTCGAGGAACCAACGGTCGTGGCTGATTACAACTGCACAGCCCGCGAAGTTCTCAAGACCCTCCTCAAGCGCACGCAGTGTATTCACGTCAATGTCGTTGGTGGGCTCATCGAGGAGCAGCACGTTGCCACCCTCTTTAAGCGCCATAGCAAGATGCAGACGATTGCGCTCACCGCCGGAGAGCACACCGCACTTCTTCTCCTGGTCGGCACCCGAGAAGTTGAAGCGTGATAGGTATGCACGCACGT
The DNA here is from genome assembly GCA_017398805.1 of Bacteroidaceae bacterium. Taxonomy (GTDB): domain Bacteria; phylum Bacteroidota; class Bacteroidia; order Bacteroidales; family Bacteroidaceae; genus HGM04593. The sequence continues at coordinate 6,267 of JAFQEZ010000035.1, forward strand.
TTATTTCCTTACCGCCAAGACGCATGAGCTCGTTACCCTGGCTCATTACCTCATATACAGTCTTGTCGGCAACAATATCCTTGTGGTTCTGGTCAACGTATGCAATCTTTACGGTCTCACCAACCTCGAATGTACCCTCATCGGCAGTCTCAAGGCCCATAATCATGCGGAAGAGAGTTGTCTTACCCGCACCGTTGGGGCCTATTACGCCCACAATGCCGTTAGGCGGAAGCATGAAGTTGAGGTTGCTGAACAGATGCTTGCTTCCGAATGATTTACCGATGTTGTCGGCAATGATTACCTTGTTACCCAAGCGCGGACCGTTAGGTATGAAGATTTCCAATTTCTCCTCGCGCTCCTTCTGGTCTTCGTTGAGCATGCGCTCGTATGAGTTAAGACGCGCCTTACCCTTAGCCTGGCGAGCCTTGGGGGACATGCGCACCCACTCGAGCTCGCGCTCAAGAGTCTTGCGACGCTTGCTTGCGCTCTTCTCCTCCTGCTCCATGCGCTTGGTCTTCTGCTCAAGCCATGAAGAGTAGTTACCCTGCCAGGGAATTCCCTCGCCACGGTCAAGCTCAAGAATCCAGCCTGCAACGTCATCAAGGAAGTATCGGTCGTGAGTAACAGCGATTACGGTACCCTCATACTGGTTCAGGTGCTGCTCCAGCCAGTCGATACTCTCGGCATCGAGGTGGTTGGTAGGCTCGTCAAGCAGCAGCACATCAGGCTTCTGAAGGAGCAGACGGCACAGTGCCACACGGCGGCGCTCACCACCCGACAGGTGGTCAACCAACTCATCGGGAGCCGGGCAACGCAAAGCAGCCATAGCACGCTCGAGCTTACTATCGAGGTTCCACGCGTCGGTAGCGTCAATTATATCCTGCAACTCCGCCTGACGTGCAAAAAGCGCATTCATCTTATCCTCATCCTCGTAATATTCGGGAAGACCGAACTTCATGTTGATCTCCTCATACTCCGCAAGAGCATCCACAGTCGCCTGCACACCCTCCTTTACGCAATCCATCACAGTCTTGCCGTCCTGCAGCTGCGGGTCCTGCGGCAGATATCCAACAGAATAGCCGGGAGACCATACCACGTTGCCCTGATAGTCATTGTCAAGGCCGGCGATAATTTTCATAAGGGTAGACTTACCCGCACCGTTCATACCCACGATACCAATCTTCGCACCATAGAAGAACGATAGATAGATGTTCTTAAGAACCTGTTTGTTAGTCTGCTTGATAGTCTTGCTCAAGCCCACCATCGAAAAGATGATTTTCTTGTCGTCTACTGTTGCCATAAAAATATTATATAATTTATATTATTCCCAATTTCATAATATCTTGCGAATATACGAAATTTTTCGTTAACCTCTGCAATGTTGACCGAAATTCCTTGTTTGCACAGTCAACGGACTGGGTTGGCAAAAACATTTCCCGACACTGGGCGGTGTCGGGAAATAGAGATACAGTCTCCTGTTTACCATGATATATACCCTATTACAGGCACTTGTCATGGTAAACGGTATTTGGAGAAAACTGTTTTTCAATGAGTGCGCAGCAGTTTCAGGTTGACATCGCCCGATGCAATGCTCTTGCCTGCGGAATTGTCGGCGATGGACACTGCACTGTTTCCGTTTCTCTCTTGGACCAAAGCATTATCATGCACATCCGGCATACCCTTCGGCACGGCTATGCCAATGACAAAACCTATCACAGATGCGGCAACAAGCCAATAAGGAGAAACCAAACAGCGTTCACGCTTTGTATATGGTCTGCACTCACGTGGTGTAAAGGAACTGTTCTCCTCATTGCGCATTTCGTGCAACAGTTCAAGAATGTCGGCATTTTCCAACTCTTTCCGTTTCAGTTCATGATCGTTCATATAATGCTCATTTTAATTTGTTCATCTCTTTTCTTATTGTGTCAAGTGCGGCATACACTCTTGACTTCACTGTACCTTCGGGAGCAGCCGTAATGCGAGCCACCTCGGCAATGGTCAGTTCCTCGTCGTAATGAAGGAGAAAGGCATCGCGCTGTTCTTGAGGAAGTGCCTGTATTGCCCGGCGCAAGCACCTGTAACGTTCTTCACTCTCAAGTTTGTCAAACGGTTCAACCGTCTCTTCTCCGCGCTTAAGGCATTCTTCGCTGTAGGCAAGGTGCACGGTTTCTTGCCGATACTCGTTCTTGCAGAGATTGTATGCCATTGCATAGAGCCAGGTCCTGAAAGAACGTCCGGCCTTGAATGTATTGCGGTTTGTCCAAACCCTGACAAAGAGTTCCTGAACCAAATCTTCGGCCTTTTCCCTGTCATAGGCGAGCATGCGCAGGAAGAAACCGCCGGTCCTTTTTGCATACCTGCTGTACAAAGTATCGAAAGCCGCATGCCTGTCATTGGCAATGTGCCGCATCAGTTCTTCATCGGAAAGTCTATTCATGGCATCAACGGTCAATCTCTTCATAATACATCCGTTTGTCCTCTTCCGGCACATCTATCTGCTCCACTATGCGTAGCATAAGGTTGCGCAGTTCATTGTAGCGCGAAGCGTTGCCGCTCTCCTTATAATGGTCAAGCAAGGACTTTAAGCAAGGTATGTAATTGAAGTTCAACGGTGTTATAGATGCCGGATAGCTTTCGGGAAGAAAACTCTTGCGCAGATAGTCTGTGAGGTAGAGTTCCTCGTAGTTCCTGCGTTTCACGGCCAGATTGTCATAGGGCGTTTCGCTGTAACGCATTACAAGACCTTCGGAATAGAGTTTGTCGGTAAATTTGGGCAATTCCATGAGCGAGGAGAAATAGACAGGGCGATTACAATTCTCTATCACATGGCGGTAGACCGCATCTGTCGCATCGCTGTAACTGTTGCCGAATGTATAAGTACCGTCATCCACCCTGTCCGAAAAACTCGGCAGCCCCAGTTTCTTCTCAACATGCTCGCGGTACTCTTTGTAGAACGCCATGAAATCCACATTCACTATGGTGATATCGGGGCGCATTCCTTTACCATATTTAAGCATCAGCGCAGAATAGGTCGGCGCATCGCCGTGCACGAAGATTATGGCATCGGGAGCGAGCCCCACCAATTCGTTATATGCATAATTCAGCAATGCCGGAGAATACTCACCGCTGTTGTACCATCGCTTCATCACATCGGCCATTCTAACGTCATCGCCTGTCTGCATCAGGTAGCTCACGAACGAGGGATAGTCAGCTACAGCGTCGGGGCGCATCTCTATCGCCGCCCCCATTCCGGGATTGTCGACGGCGTAACCGCTGTTCTTGAACTTGACGACACTGGCTGTATATGTATTCGGAATTGCTTTGCACATAGCCTCTACAATGCTGTCAAGATGTTCTGCATGACCGGCCATGTCATTCTCCCAACCGCTGTATCGGGCGGCACGGTAATAGTTGTTCCACGCCTCCTCATTTTTCGGGTTCTTCTCAACCTCAGCCCGCCAGAGACGCTCCTGCGCCCTGTACCATTCCGCACTCTTCTGTACCTTCACTACATTCTCAATCTTTTGAGGAGTATTGCCGTCAAGCTGTTCCTGTGCCCATACACTGTTTATTGCAAAAAGAAAACCTCCGGCTGCGGCTATGCCCACGATAATAGTCTGTCTTATTTTCATTGTCCTTCTATTTTAGATTGTTTCACTTTGGCAAAAACGCGTTTTCATTATAGCATACACGCAAGAGACAAAAGCGTACAGCATTTTAACTGATTTTAACAAAAAAAACACAACAACAGATACAATGCCCTCGCGTGGCGATTGAGGGAGGGCCTCGCCCAAACAAACGGCATAGAGCTACTGACAATCAAAGACACCGCATTACAGCTTATATTTACCAAGAAGAAAGGGAAGGAGTAAACTTGTCATTATTGCAGCATTAAAACAGTTTATTCCTGCAAACTAATATGTACGCCACTACAATCGCAAACGTAGCAATTTCACTCAGGGGCATAGCGAGCCATATTCCTTTCACGCCCAGGGCACCGGGGAGGAGCATGAAGCAAGGAATCATGAAGATTACTCCGCGCAGGAGGGCGAAGATTATTGCGGGCTTGGCGCGTTCAATGCTCTGGAAGTAACCCACGGCAACGAGGTTCAGAATGAAGAATAGGAAACCTATCGCAAAGTGGGGAAAGCCGCTTATGGCTATCTGCGCGGCAGCCTCATTCAGGGGAATGAAGAGGCCTACGAGCTGCCGGGGGAACATTGTGAAGGCAACGATTGAGAGCAGCGAACCCACCACTGCCGTGCGGCAGGAGATTGCCAGTGCTTCCGCCACACGGTCCTTCCGCCCAAGGCCGTAGTTGAAACTGACGATGGGTTGAGCCGACTCTGCTATGGCGTTACCGAACATGAAGACGAACGGCAAATAGTAGCAAGCGACACCGAAAGCGCCCACGCCGGCATCGCCCAAATACTCCATGAACACTTGGTTACCGATAAACATGAGCATTGCCATTGTCACCTCGCTGAACAGTGCAGGGAAGCCAATCTTGCATTGGTAGGCGATATTGCGCACTGTGAGAGCGATGCTCTTCATGCTCATCTTCAAGCGGTAGAGTGTGAGTGTCTTGGCACTGAAAAGTATATACATAACAGCCATAACACCGCCTACAACCGTGCTTAATGTCGACGCTATGGCTGCGCCTTTAACGCCCATACCAAGTGGGAAGATGAATATCCAGTCGAGCAGCATGTTGAGCGCTGCAGGGACCACATTGCACCACATTGCGAACTTGGGCGCACCGTCGAGGCGTATGATGAAGAGGCCTATTATAGACCACACCATGAATACAGCCGATGGAATGAGATAGACCATATAGTCGCGTACAAGCGGCAACAAAGAGGGCGATGCACCCAACCAAAGCGATATACGCTCGGGCATTGCAAGCACAAGCGCTGTAACGGCAAGGACAAAGAGTCCCGAAAAAATCATCGCCTGAGTTGTGTTTATGCGTGCAGCCTTGACGTTCTCTTTGGAAAGGTGTATTGACGCAACAACCGACGCGCCCATTCCCATCATGAGCGCGAAGCCCGAGAGCACCAGGAAAATGGGATAGCAGATGTTTATTGCTGCTATTCCGTGGCTGCCCACACCCCACCCCACGAACATACCGTCGGCCACCGTCAAGAGCGACCAGCTTGCCATGCCCATCAATGTGGGGAAAAATATCTGTCTGAAAAGTCTGGAAACCTTTACCGTTCCAAAATCAATATCATCTCTGCCTGACATAATTGTTAATTTCGCGGTTTACCGCAAAAATAACAATTGAAACTGAAAACTGAAAGGTGAAAGCGGAAAAGTTCAAGCGCCGATGGTTTTATACAGAAATAAAAAACTAAAGCCCAGACCATCTAAGCCTACAGTTTTCATCTGAGTTCTGTTATCTGTACTCTGTTGGCTGTACTCAATAAAGTTTCTCACAGCCCCCCTCCCCTGCGGGACTCCCCCTAACTTAGAGGGAGAGTTTTTAGTTAGTAAACTTTCCTCTGTCATCTGTCATCTTTAACCCCACTTCGTGGGCTTGAACCTTGGCTGTGCTCGCTGTAAAAGCTCAAGTAAACTTGGCTTTCGCTCGCTTGGCACAAGCTTTGACTTCGTCGAAACTTGGCTACGCTCGCTGTAAAAGCTCAAGTGAACTTGGCTTTCGCTCGCTTGCACAAGCTTTCATCTTTCATCTTTCATCTTTGCTCTTTTGATAAGCGTCCCGTGGGTCGCCGTTGGCAAGGTATATGACACCGCAATACTCAAAGCCGTAACGGCGCAGTATGTGGTGCATTATAACATTGTCGCGGTGCGTGTCAATGCGCACTGTTGAGCATCGTTCAAAAGCCCAGTCAAGCAGACGGCGGGCACATCCCTTGCCGGGCGCAGCAACCGCAATGCGGTGAATCACATGATAAGGCTCATCATTGAGCCATGCACCGCCTTCTATTACTGAATATGTAGGGTCAGGGCCGGGGATAAATGCCATAGTAGCAACAATAGTATCATCGTCGCACATTACATAGCACACTCCTGCATCAATATCCTTGCGCACTATCTCCTGTGAAGGGTAACCGCTGCCCCACTGGTGCATATTCCCGCTTGCGCGCATAATGCCCTTTGCACACTCAAAGATGTGCATCAGCGCAGGGATATCATTATATGTTGCTTTGCGGATGTTCATAATATTCAATCTGTCATTTTGAACATATGTGAAAAATCTCTATTCTGTGTTTAAAGATGCTTCGCTGCGCTCCAGCATGAGAGTACTATGATTATCCTATCGCGCTTCTGTCATCCTGAATGCAATGAAGGACTCTGCCCTGTGGTTAAAGATGCTTCGCTGCGCTCCAGCATGAGAGTACTATGATTGCCCTATCGCGCTTCTGTCATCCTGAACGTAGTGAAGGATCTCCTTTTGGCAAATATATATCATTCCCCCCAACCAAGCAAACATATATTTACCTTATTTAAAAACTTATTTATCGTTAAACAATATTAATTTTATTGTTTTTCTTGATTGTTTTATTGTTTTACGATAAATTTGATATATATTTGCAGTGAGCAGAGATTCCTCACTACGCTGCAGCAGAGGATTAGGCTTGCATTATTTACAAATTAAAAAACTCAAAATTATGGAAGCAAAAGGTTACAAAGGAATGATGGGAGTGACAATCTTCGCGTCATTGTTGTGTATTGTGAGCATTGTATGGATTTTAGTCCAGAGTTATTTTATCTGTACTGAAAGCGGCGAGGGCTGCATTGTATGGCATGAGGATCTCTACCCTCTCCAGGCTGGGATATTCGCCGGGCGTCTGCTGTTCAAGTCAATGTTCTATGCTCTTATCATTGTTTTTCTCATCAAACAGCTGAATGCTATAAAAAGCGGTGTACTTTTTCCAAATGTCAACGTAAAGATTATATATTCTATTGCTGCGTGTTATTTGGTAGGTAATATCTGTGACGACAATATATCGACAGCCTTGATCTGTGGAGACAACGGGGCATTTGTAATAAACAGTGATACCTTGCTGTATGCTGCACTGCTTGTGATTTTTGCACTTATATATAAAGTTGCAGTGAATGTCAGCGAGGAGAACAACTTGACAATATAAGGAATTTATTATGGCTATTATAGTAAATGTTGACGTGATGCTTGCCAAACGCAAGATGACCTCGGGCGAACTTGCCGAGAAGGTGGGGATTACCCAGGCGAACCTTTCGATACTCAAGACAGGAAAGGCCAAGGCAGTGCGTTTCAGCACTCTCGATGCACTGTGCAAGGCTCTTGACTGCCAGCCGGGTGATATACTGGAATATAAAGAATAAAATATTATGAGAAACTTACTTATATTTTTGCTGCTTGCAACAGCAAATGCCATGTCACAGTCTGCGACAACGATTTGTGGCAAGATTGTCAATGAGAACGGTGATGCCGTTGAGTATGCGACAGTGGGAAGTGTAAAAAGCGGCAAGGGAACTCTTAGCGATTCAGAAGGAACATTTACCCTCAAGATTCTTCAAGAAAGCAATGACACCTTGCATTTCAGCCATGTATCATACGAGGATGTCAAGGTCCCGTTATCGGAAGTTAAAGAAAAAGGTGTCTCCATTGTAATGCCGACAAGGAAACTGGACGAGGTTGTTGTATACAGTGGCAAGAGAAAAAACGCCAAGCTGGTAGGCAAAGGTGTGGGCGTGCCGGGCGCTGTAACTTCATTCACCCCGGCAAACTTAGGACAGGAGGTGGGTTCTATTGTTGAAACAGAGAAGCCTTTCGAGGTTCAGGAGATATCATTCAGGACAAAATCCAACGGCATCAATGAGGCATTATTGAGCATAAACATATACAGTCTTGATGCCGAGAAAGGAGTTTTCACAAATATAATGAACCGCCCTATTTATGTAGAGATTCCAACAGGAGAGAAGAAACAGGAATTTACAGTCAAGCCGCAGGAACTTATCCTGCTTGACCCCGGAAGTTACTTTGTATCGGTCAAATTTGTAGATTGCGACAAGAACCTTAAAGAGAACTGGAGCAAAAGCGATGAGTGGGACAACCGGAAAAGATATGAGATGTCGAAGCAATCGATCCACTTCCCTTTATACATGAAAGGAAGCTACATACGCAAGGGAGTCCTCGATCCGCTTGAGGAAGTCCCTGTGAACATCGGCCTGAAAGTAAAAGGTGTGGAATACAGATGAATCGTAACTATCTTTTTATTATCTTCGCAAGCGTAACCAAATACAAAATAGGATGAGAAAGATATTTTATTCACTTTTTACATTATCAATCATGTTTGGAATGAATGCATTTTCGCAGAATAAGGAGAGTGGCAACAGCATACTTGCCGAGAGCAAGGCGCCTTTCGGCGCTCCGGAATTCGACAAGTTCAAAATTGAGGACTATAAACCTGCATTCGACTATGGATTTGCAGAGAAGCGTGCCGATATAAAGGCTATAATCGAGAACAAGGAGGAGCCCACCTATGCCAACACTATTGATGCACTCGAAATGAGCGGAAAAAGCCTTGAAAAGGTAAGTTCTATCTTCTTCAATCTGAACGAGAGCGAAAATACACCTCAGATGACCGAAATCGAGGAGTATGTAGTGCCTAAGATGACTGAGCTGAGCGGATACATATACATGAACGATACTCTGTTCAACCGTATACGCACCCTTTATGACAAGCGCGAGAGTCTGAACCTCACCGAGGAGCAGATGATTGTACTCGACAACTACTACCAGTCATTCGTCCGTGGAGGTGCTCTTCTCAACGAGGAAGATAAGGCAAAACTTATCGATATCGACACAAAGCTGGGGCTTGCACAGATAAAGTTCAGCAGCAATCTGCTTGCCGACAACAAGGCATTCAAGCTTGTCATTACCGACAAGAATGACCTCAGCGGCTTGCCTCAGAGTGTCATTGACGCAGCAGTAAGCGAGAACGGCACCAGCTGGACATTCACGCTCGACAAGCCAAGCTGCATACCATTCCTGCAGTATGCCGATAACCGCGCACTTCGTGAGAAGGTTTACAAAGCATACTATGGTCGTGGAGACAACAATGATGCCAATGACAACAAGGCTATAATAAAGGAGATTCTCCAGTTGCGCCAACAGAAAGCAAAGCTTCTGGGCTTTGAGAGTTTTGCACATTTTGTGCTTGACGAAAAGATGGCCAAGACCCCGGAGGCTGCACTTGAACTAATGGAGAAAATATGGCAACCGGCAGTAGAGCGCGCAAAGGAGGAGAGAGCCGCCCTTCAGGAGATAGCCGACCGCGAAGGTGCCGGAATAAAGATTGAAGGCTGGGACTGGTTCTATTATACCGAAAAACTGCGCAAGGAGAAGTATGCACTCAACGATGAGGTGATTACTCCTTACTTCAAGCTTGAGAATGTGCTGCAGGGAGCTTTCGACTGCGCCACGAAACTCTATGGTGTGAAGTTCGTGAAGCGCAATGACATTCCGGTCTATCACCCTGAGGTAAGCACATACGAGGTCCTTGACAGCGATGGCAATCACCTGAGCATCTTCTACACCGACTTCTTCCCACGCGCAACAAAACGTCAGGGCGCATGGATGACAAACTTCGTGAACCAACGCAACATCTGCGGCGAGGAAGTCCGTCCGATGGTAGTGAACGTGTGCAACTTCACTGCACCGCAAGGCGACACTCCGGCCCTGCTCAACATTGATGAAACACGTACACTTTTCCACGAGTTCGGCCATGCATTGCACGGAATGCTCACCCAGACACACTACCCCAGCGTGAGCGGAACAAATGTGAAGCATGACTTTGTGGAACTGTTCTCGCAGGTAAACGAGAAGTGGGCAATACATCCCGAGGTTATGCCTACATTCGCAAAGCACTACAAGACCGGCGAACCTATCCCGGCAGAACTTATCGCGAAGATGCAGCAGAGTGCATACTTCAACCTTGGATTCGAGACCACCGAGCTTGTTGCCGCAGCGTTGCTCGACATGAAGATGCACCTCATTGAGGATTACAGCGATTTCGACTGCAATGAGTTTGAAAAAGAACTGCGCAAAGAGCTCGGCTTCATCCCCGAAATAGAGTACCGTTACCGCAGCACAAACTTCGCCCATGTATTCGGCGGCGGATACGCGGTAGGATATTATGCTTATCTATGGGCCGAGGTGCTCGACTGTGATGCATTCGAACTTTTCCTCGAGAAGGGAGTATTTGACCCTGCAACAGCAAAGGCATTCAAGAACTTGATTGAGATGGGTGGCAGCAAAGACCCTATGCGCGAGTATCGCAAGTTCCGTGGTGCAGACCCGAATCCTGATGCGCTCCTCCGTGCCCGCGGATTGAAATGAACATATAATAATGTACGTTATGGAAAAGAGAATAGAAAAAGCAACATCATTATTCAAGGAGGGATATAACTGCAGCCAATCTGTAGTGGCGGCATTTGCCGATCTTTACGGTTTTACTCCTGAACAGGCATTGAAGATGTCAGCATCGTTCGGTGGAGGTATCGGACGTATGAGGCAGACATGCGGTGCTGCATGCGGTCTCTTTATGCTTGCCGGTCTTGAAAGCGGATGTACCGACGGCAAGGACCGTGAGGGTAAGGAAGCCAATTACAAGCTTGTACAGCAGTTTGCCGAGGAATTCCGCAAACGCAACGGTTCGCTCATTTGTGCAGAGCTTCTCGGGCTTGCCAAGAGTGCCCCCACCCCAACAACTCCCGAGGCACGCACTGCCGAGTACTATAAGAAACGCCCTTGCGTGAAGATGGTAGAAGAGGCTGCACGCATATTTGCCGATTACCTTAAGGAAAAACAAGAAACTGTTTGAATCCATATTGCAGTTTATTGTTTGCAGTCGAATACATAAACTTTTTTTACGAATCGTTCCTGCTTATATTGAATAAAACGCTTTAATTATGTAAACAGCGAGAAGAAAATCAGTCAAAATTATTGAAAATCACACTTTTTTATTTGTCATATCAAAAATTTGTTGTACTTTTGCACCCGAAATCAAAAACAGGGGCTTTTATAAAGTTTCCAAGCAACATAAAATGCTGTTTGACAGCGTTTTTGATTACTCAAAAGAGAGAAAGCTATATAGATGTATAATTTTAAGTATTAAGAAACATGATTGAAAATGCTGGTGCATTTGCAGGCCGTATCTGGACTGCTTTGAACGAGACAGAGGGTCTCACATTGAAAGAGATTAAGACAAAGACAAAGTTGAAAGAGAAGGAACTTTACCTCGGTTTGGGTTGGTTGCTTCGCGAGGACAAGATCTTCACATGCGTTGCAGGTGAGGAGGAAATTTTCGCTCTCAAGTAATTGAGTACTTACAACAGTTCATATAAAGAATCCCGAAGCATGCGCTTCGGGATTCTTTATATTATATCATTAATAAAAGTGGGTCAGTAGCAAAAAGGTGTGGGCGAAATAATTCTGGTACAATAAAACTGCTATTCCTTGGATTGTTTTACCCTTAATCTGTTGTCAATTATTCTCCTTGTGTCGTTCTATCACATACTTTTCGTGACCGAAAAGTACGCAAAAGGTCCCGGCACAC
>JAFQEZ010000036.1 GCA_017398805.1 Bacteroidaceae bacterium
ATAGCCTTAAATGTGCTGCACTCGTTTTGTAACTTACAAGCAAGCTTGTGTTACACTCGTTGGCAACATTTTTCCGCAGCACCCAAAAATCAAACAGAAAGTTCAAGCGGCAAGGCCTCTTTGACTGAAAGATGTCGCTTGCGACTCTTGAACAAAAAAGAGGTCGACTGGAATTTCCGTGTGCCGGGACCTTTTGCATACTTTTCAGTCATGAAAAGTATATGACAGAACGACAACAAGAAGAATAAACGACAACAGATTAAGGGTAAAACAAACTAAGGAATAACAGTTTTATTTACTTGAGTTATTTCGTCCACACGAAATTTCCACTGAGTCGTAATGTGATGTAGCGGCAGTCTTATAGGCTGACCGATTATATACATAATATACGGGCTCCGGCATGCCGGTGCCCGTATATTATGTATGTTTTCAGCGTTTTTGCCCTGTAAGTTTGCTCAAGTTGTCAAGCAGTGCCAACTGTGCACGATGTTTTGCCATTGATATGCTTCCCTGGATGCGTTTAGGTGTGAGTTTGTCAATGCTTTGTTTGCTGTTGATATATTTCCATACATCTCCTGCAATGTCAAGCATGCGTTTCTCTTCTACAACCAACAGACGGAGTAGGGTCTGGTCTCTTTCGCAAAGCATCTCGTAGGCTTGCATTATCGGAACCTCTTCCTGTTGCTCTTCGTCTTCGATGTGATAGAGGTACTCCATGGCCTCAGGTGTAGATGGCAGAATCTCTTTGCTTTGGCGACGTCTCTCGGCATTTTCCTTGTTGAGGAAATGATTGATTGTGCAACGGGAAAGATAACTGAGCAGGGTCGCTTCGTTTTTCTTTTCCCATTTTCTTAGTATGGCCCAATCATTGTCCGAGAGGAATTCATAGAATTCTCCCATAAGGGGCAGGTAGTCGCCGTTGTTGTACAACTTTCTTGCAAGGTATCTGAGAAGCGGTATGCACTTGACGTAGAAGAAATATCTGTGATACTTCTCGTCAGTGGTTGGTGAAGTGATTATTTCAATCCACTCCTCATCACTCATGGCTGCGTATTTGCTGTCTTCCTCCAACATCTGTTATTTCTCGAATGTGATGCTGTAATTGTTGTAGATGTTGGAAATTCCTGAATAAACGACCTTGCTGCCCGGGTCAACGTCAAAGTTGAAAGAGTTCCTTATCTGCGGGTTCTCTGATGTTATACCGGCAAACTTTGTGTATCCGCCCTGAACTTCTCCGGTAAGTATGTATGGTGTGCACTTGCCAAGGTATCCCATTGAAGCGAAAATCTGTGGGAAACCGCTCTGTACGAATGGCATGACTTCTGTTCCTGAGTACTTGTAATATGCGCTTCTGTCAAATGTGTAGTCATATGTGTTGTACTCGACTGTATTGCTTCTGCTGTTCTCTTTGAGAATTGTTATATTCTTGAGCTGGTATGCACTCCAGTTGTAGTTGTAAGATATTCTGGTATTGTCGTCCTGATATACACTTCCGGTGCATAGGTCATTCTTGTAAGCGAATGTCCTGAGACTGGTTGTGGTAATCGGATTCTGGGATTTGCCGTCGAAATGGTCGGTTGTGGTTGCAATTGACTCAATGTATCCGTCTTTATTGAGATTTATGTTCTCAAGTACCTTCTCGGTGTACTGAGCGTCAATACCGTTACTGCTCTTGAAATACTCGACATCGGTGTTGGTTCTGATTACCTCATTGCCCTCATGGTTTGTGAAATAGTCAATGGTGGTTTTTCTGTTCTCGATTTCTGTAAACTCTCCTTTTACTTCGCGAGTGTATTCATAGCTGATAACCTTGTTCTGGTGATTGCGGACGATGTTTGACCATGTCTCTACAATATCCATGTTATCGCTGCTCTTGCGGAATGTTATGGTATTGGGGTTGAATTCACCGATTGTCTGGTGCTCAAACGGATTGAAATCGTCGTCATCACTGCATGATACGAGTGTAGTGCTTGTCAATACAAGCATCATTGCATAGTAAAAGAATTTTCTCATAGTGTAATAAGTTGCTTGAATTTCTAAAAAAGTGTTTCTTAAATTGGAAGCTGTTAAAATTTTAACGATTAAAATTAAAACAACTTCAAAAGTTCTTAGTCACGCTAACTGCAAACATACGAAAAAATGATGTAAAAAAGAGTTAAACAAAGGATAATAATGTTTAATCGGATTGATATGTTAAATTCGGTTTGGTTGTATGTTGCTGATATTCATATGTTTGTGTAGAAATCAAAAGCCTCGAATATATCTTGCTTGCAACACTCCCTGCAACAAGGGATGCCATGAGCATCGATAAGGAGAATGTTTTTAAGATCTTCAGTGGGAATTCTGCTGTAAAGTTCCTCGTACATGCGGCAGTCAAAGGAGAAGAGTTCGTACTCTTCTTTTGTATAACGGACGAATGTGTGCAGTTTCTCTGTCTGAAACTTTTCAAGTAAGGCGGACAGGTATAATGAGCAGATGTATGCTGCAGCATTGTTCCCTTCCTTTTTTGCAGATGCATCCCTAAAGAGTGTCAAGAAGGGTTCGCCGAATCTCTCCGGCACTTCGTGCCCGATAATTGCAGCAAATGCTTTTTTCAAATTAAGATTCTCTATTCTATTCATGGGCATAAAGTTAGTGAAATGTTCCGGCTTTTTGTTATCTTAGTGGCAATAAACGGCATTTCGCTGAATTATTGAAAGTTTGTTAAACCTTCGGTTTGATTTGAAGTCTTATAATAGTATAGCCTTTTGAGGGTGATATGCCATTCTGATAATTGATAATTATGTAGATATATATGAAAAGAACTCTTTTTTCATTGTTTTTTGTTTTAGTGTCGTTTTCTTTGCTTGCTCAGGAAAAGAGTGTCGTGGTTTCGGGAAAAGTGATTGATGCGGCAAGTAAGGAAGCGCAGATAGGTGTTTCTGTGCTCCTTTGCTCCCCTTCAGATACTACCTTGGTGGCAGGAGTAGCGACTGATTTCGAAGGTAATTTCTCGTTCAAGGCGAATCCGGGAAATTATTTGCTCCGCTTGTCATATGTAGGGTATATAACAAAGGATAGCAATCTTAAAGTGGTTTCGGGGAAGAAGAATGATCTGGGTGTTCTGACAATCGAGCAGTCAGCCGTTGCACTCAAAGCGGCAACGGTTACGGCAGAGGTTCCTCCTGTTACAGCAAGCGGTGATACCCTTGTATATAATACTGCTGCTTTCCGAGTAGCCGAGGGCTCAATGTTGGAGGAACTTATAAAAAAGTATCCCGGTGTGACAATCGAGGATGACGGAACAATAAAGCTCAATGGCAAGACCGTTAACCGTATATTGATGAAGGGTAAGGATTTCTTCGGTACAGATAAGGATATGGCGCTGAAGAATATCTCGGTGGATGCCGTCGACAAGGTCAAATTCTATGATAAGAAGAGTGATTTCTCAAGGGTGACCGGAATTGATGACGGTGAAGAAGAGACCGTACTCGACCTTGAGATGAAGAAGGGTGTCGCTGACGGTTTCTTCTCCAATACCGATGCAGGTTATGGTACTAAAGAGCGTTACCTCTTCAGGAACATGACAAACTATTTCAATGATGTATCGCAATATACATTGATACTCTCCGCGAACAACATGAATAGCCAGGGCTTCTCCGATGGCGGTGGCCGTGGTTTCCGTGGCGGTGGCGGCGATGGCCTTGTTGCACCCAAACAAGCCGGTTTCAGGTTTGCCTATGAGAACAGCAAACTGGAGCTTGGTGGAAACGTGCGTGCCAACCATAGGGATAACGATACCAAGAGCTGGAGTTCAAGCGAAGTTTTTATGCCACAGTTAGGCAGCAACCAGTTTTCCAATAGCCGCAACAACAGCTTTGGACGCTCGTCAAGTTTTGACGCAGATTTCCGTCTTGAATGGAAACCTGATACCATGACCAACATAATCTTCCGTCCATCGGTAAGTTATTCAACATCGGACAGCTGGTCACAGAGAGCTTCTGCGACATTCCGTGAGAATCCGTTCGATTATGTGGCTCTGTATGAGAAGGCTTTTTATGGAGATGTGCTTGACGGCCTTGACAGTGTCGCAATCAACAGCAGCAACAACGAGTCGATGAGCCACAGCGAGAACTTCTCAGCAAGGGGTAATCTGCAGATAAACCGTCGTCTTGCAAAGCCAGGACGTAACATAACCCTGCGCGGAAACTTTTCATACAGCGACAGCAAGAGCAAGAGTTTCTCGCTTAACAGTGTGAAGTATTATCAGGCTGCGGCAGGCAGTAACGGATATGACCGTAAGCGTTATTCTACAACACCTTCCACAAATTGGTCATATAATCTGCGGTTAAGTTATACAGAGCCGTTGATGAAGAACCTGTTCCTGCAGTTCAACTACAGTTTCAATAACAGCTATAACAACAGCGACCGCTCGACATACATATTCGACGAATTGACCGATTATATAATGACCCTCGGACATAACTATCTGTTGCCGGGGCTTCCTCCAGGGTATGAGCAGTATCGTAGCGACAGTCTGAGCCGTTATTCGACATACCGCACCCAAAGACATGACGTACAGTTGTCGTTCCGTTATGTGACCGACAAGATGAACCTCAATGCCGGTGTTACATATATGCCCCAGCATACCGAGATGTCATACCAGTATTTCGGTATCGATACATTGCTAAAACGTGATGTCTATAATATCTCACCGAATCTGCGCTTCAGATACCGTTGGTCAAAGCAGACACAGTTGAATATAAATTACCGTGGAACCACGAGCCAGCCTTCAATGACCGACCTGCTTGATATTACAGATGATTCTGACCCGTTGAACATCACCAAGGGTAACCCCGGGCTTAAACCATCGTTCAACAATAATGTGATGGTTGCATTCAATACATATAATGTAGATGCACAGCGGGGCTTCAATTTCTATGCCAACTTCAACAATACTCTTAACAGTATCAGTCGCAAGGCAACGTATGACGAGGCTACCGGAGCGACGACCACACAACCGGACAATATCAACGGAAACTGGCGTCTGTCGGGTGGTGTTGTGTTCAACTCTGCAATTCCGGCAAACAAGAAGTTTACATACTCGACGCACACCGATGCAAATTTCAGCAACAGTGTCTCTTATATTAGCATGAGCAGGCAGAGCAATAGCGTCAGGAGCAAGTCAAAGACATTGAATCTGAGTGAACGTCTCAACTTCAATTACCGTGCCGAGAACTTTGATATCTCTTTGAACGGTTACGTGCGTTACTCGAACTCAAAGTCAAGCGTGCAGCCCGAGGATGAGATGAATGTATTCGACTTCTCTTATGGCCCGAGTGCGAATTATACCTTCCCGTGGTATAATATCAGGTTGTCTACAAACATTTCGATGAGTAGCCGTAGAGGATACAGTGACCCTGAGGCCAATACTGATGAACTGCTCTGGAATGCCCAGCTCTCAGCCAGCTTCCTTCCTAAGAATGCACTTACGTTCTCAGTGCAGGTGTATGATATCCTTCACCAGCAGAGTAATATAAGCCGTGTAGTGGATGCGCTTTCACGCAGGGATACCGAGAACAATGCAATCTACAACTATGTGATGTTCAATGTCTCATACAAGTTCAACAATACAGGTGGTGACTCGGAGAAGGGCAAAGGCAAACGTGGTGAGGGAATGCGTGGTTATGGTATGCCTCCGGGTGGAGGCCCCGGTGGTCCGGGCGGTAGACCTCCATTCTGATAAGAAAAGATATTTCTGTATTACAATAAAGGGTAAAATGCTGTGCATTTTACCCTTTATTGTAATTTTATTTCTATCTTAGCGGTGTAAAATGTCATTCAGCATGTTCTGGGAAGATATCACCGTTATGGGTTGCCTCTATTGGCTCTACTGCATCATTGCTATCGTTGTGATGGTGAGGGTTGTGCTGAATAACCGTGACACTTTCAAGACGCTTGCTTGGATGCTTGTACTTATATTCCTGCCGTTCATTGGGCTTGTGCTGTATTTTTTCTTCGGTCGTGATACAAGGAGAAAGAAAATAATCGGAGGAAGAATGCTCAATCAGATACAGCAACGCGGTCAGTTCTATGATGCAGATGAGAATGCAGGAGATATCCCCGATGATTATACGTCGCTTGTTCGGTTTTTCGAGAATAGCGCTTCGGCTTCTCCTGCAACGGTAGAATCCGTTGAGGTAATCTCGTCGACCCGGAGTTTTGCGGATGCTCTGTTTGATGAGATAAAGAGTGCCAAAGAGCATGTGCACGTACAGTTTTATATCTTTGAGGATGATGAGTTCGGGCGCTCGTTGCGTGACGTTCTTGTAGAGAAGGCAAGGCAAGGTGTTGAGGTGCGTGTGATTTATGATAGTGTAGGTTGTTGGAATGTCAAGAAGGAGTTCTTTGAGAGTATGCGTTGCGAGGGAGTCTACGTTGAGGCGTTCCTTAAAGTGCGTTTTCCTCTCTTTACGAATAAGGTGAACTACCGTAATCACCGTAAGGTCGTGGTCATTGACGGAAGAGTCGGGTTTATCGGGGGGTGTAACATTGCCGATAGATATCTCAACGGTTGTCCTTGGGGTAGATGGCGCGATACGATGCTGCGTATTAAGGGGAATGCTGTACATGGATTGCAGGCCTCGTTTCTTGTTGACTGGTATTTTGCGAACCGTACACTGGTAAGCGGTAAACGTTATTTCCCGCAGCTTCAGTCCTGTGGTGAATCTCTTGTGCAGGTCGTGCAGTCCAATCCGGTAGGGGATGTGAGGACAATCATGACCGGAATGATAAAAGCATTGTCCACAGCACGCAATTACGTATATCTCCAGACTCCCTATTTTATGCCTGACGAATCTTTTATCAGGGCATTGAAAGCAGCTGCGTTTTCAGGTGTTGATGTGAGGTTGATGATCCCGGAACGTTCCGACAGTAGGGTAACCGATTATGCCGCACGGTCATATCTGCCGGGTTTGCTCATGGCAGGAGTGAAAATATATCTCTACAAGGAGGGAATGTTGCACTGCAAAACTTTTGTCTGTGACGATGCACTCTCTGCGGTAGGCTCTGTGAATCTTGATTCCCGTAGTTTCTACTACAACTTTGAGGTTTCAGCATTCGTGTATGGCAGAAGTGTGGCAAGTACTCTTAAGAGTGATTTTCTCGATGATGTAAATGAGTGCCGCGTACTTACTATGGGTGAAATAAATGAGCGATCTTTCAAACAAAGATGTCTGGAGTCGTTCTCAAGGCTCTTCTCTCCCTTGTTGTAGCATCTTTATAACTGTTCTTACATCTATTTCCCTTCCTCTTTTGTCTTGCTGAAGAAACTGAAGTTGACACTTCCGTATGCAATATGTCTGAAAAAGTGTGGATGCTGGCTGAAATTATAATCCTTCCCATGCTCGAAAACCAGAATGCCATTGTCCCTGAGCATGTTGCCTGCAAGGATAAGGTCGGGAATATCCTTCAATTGTTTGAGCGCATATGGGGGGTCGGCAAATATCAGGTCGTAACTTGCGGTGCAACGTCGTATGAAACGGAAGGCGTCGTCACGTACCATTTTCCAGTTAGGGTCGCCCAGATTCTGTGAACACTTTTTGAGGTGGGCGAAGTGCTGCATATCCATCTCTATTGAGGTTACCTCCTTGCAACCTCTTGAAAGAAGTTCCAGACTGATACTGCCTGTTCCGGAAAAGATATCGAGTGCGGCTGTCTCTTCAAAGTCAATAATGTTGCTGAGTATATTGAAGAGGTTTTCTTTGGCAAAATCGGTTGTCGGCCTTGCCTTGAAGTTGCGTGGAACATCGAAATGGCGTCCTTTGTATTTTCCGCTGATTATTCGCATAGTATAAGTGCTTGCAAGTCGAATGGTATTCCTTGTGTTCTGTTAAGTAGATTCGGTGCGAAGACCTCATTAGGGTTGATACGTTTGCGGTTCTTGATAAATTTTGAAACCAGTAATTGCATCTCTTCAATTTCTCTGTTACCGCATAGGTATAATGCGTCGTCGGTCTGTGATAATCCTTGCTCTTTCCAAATACTGAGCATGTAGAATAGCAGATCCTCTTTACTGGTTGCTGTGAAACTGTTCGAGAACTTCACTTTCCTCTCTTCAACAGTCATTATAAGCATCTCTTCTCCGTTGAGATACATGAGCATGTATTTCTCATCGTCAAATTCTGCGCGTGATATGTAGCCCATCAAGATGCTTGCCGGTGTGAAATATGTCACATTGCCTATTCTTTGCAGAATCTCGTGGATTTCCTTTGCTACAGGGAATATGATAGTGAAACCTTGTGCAGGAAGCCTGTTGGCTACAATCTCGTCTCCCGGTTCACATTTGGGGAAACAATTGCGATAGAAGATTTTGTATTCTTGCTTGTCATCATACTCGAAAGGAAGTATTGTGTAGTCGCTGGTCTCTATAATGGCTAGGATTTCGTGTGCGTGCTCCTTTCCTATGAATGGACACTCTTCTATTGCCCTGTCGAGGTTCGCTGCAAGGCTTAGGGTGTCATCCGCAGGGTATGCGACATATTGCAGTGATTGTGGGTCGGATGGTATGTAATTGCAAAAACAAAATCCATCCGTACTTATACGGATGGATAATGTTTTATTGGGAATCAACTCTTTATTCATGATTTTACTCCCAGTTTCCAGCGTTGTTGTTAGACTTTTCTATGTCACCGACTTTGCGGCAAGGAATTGGGTCGAACATGTCTATCTCGTCACCATTCACATCCTTAGTTCTCTTTCTGTTGCCATCCTGATCGAGAATGTACTTTTTGCGGTTTGCAACTTTCTCCTTTCTCTTGTCAAGAATGAACATTCTGAGTTCTCTGTCATTTATACCCTGAAGATAATCTTCAAAGTCAGCTGTGGCTTGGAAGAGTGAGTTGTTGTAGTTTGTCTCGATTGTGATTTTCTTGCCATTGGTGCAAGGAATATAATACATTGAGTCTGCATCGATTTCAGGTCTGATCTCCTTGATCTTTGAAAGTGCCGACACATATGTGGTATCACGTGCGAACTCAGTTATAGTCGGCTTTGCACCAGGTGCTTCTCTTGAAACAAGATCTTCATATACGTGGGTATATTGCTTTTGACCTCTGAATCCCTTGACGCTCTCGCTCATCCAACCATCCCTGATTTCGATGAACAATCTGTCGGCTTTGTTCTTGTCCATGACAACCTCTTCGTTTGTAAGACCGGTCTTCTCCATCTCATATTTCTTCAAGGCTGCATACTGGTCTGAGTTGAATTCGTATACTCTCTTGACGTTGGGGACATTGCCTTGCTTTACGAACAACTCAAGCGTGTCGATATGAGGAGCGTATTTACCGTCGTGGAACTGAGCGTACACCTTCTGAGCTTCACGTATGTCAATCAAACGTTTCTTGACAATTTCATCGCGCTTTTCAAATTCGGTGTTAAACTCAATTGGGGACTTAATACTGCGGTATGTGCTGTATGCCAAAAAAATAACCGCAAGAAGCAAAACCAAGTTTAGTACTTTTTTCATTGTGATATATTTTTATTTATGTATTTTCGTGACGCAAAAATAAGAAATAAAAACGAATAAATGTTTTTATATGGATATTTTTGTTGATAAATGTGATAAATAAATATTTAGCCTCGCAAATTAAAGCAAATTTTCCGTTCAATCCAACTTTAGAGCAAGAAAAAACGTTGGAAATGATTGCGGATTTTCTGATTTCATGCAATGACCGCAGGGTTTTCATGCTGTGTGGTTATGCAGGTACAGGAAAAACTTCATTGGTTGCGGCTTTGGTGAAGACGATGACGCAATTGGAACGTCATTGTGTTCTCTTAGCACCTACAGGGCGCGCAGCTAAGGTCTTCTCTTCTTATTCGGGTAAGAGTGCCAGTACTATCCATAAGTGGATTTATCGTCAGAAATCAATTCTTGACAGTTCTCAGTTTGTGCTCATGGAGAATAGGGCTGTGAATACCCTTTTTGTAGTTGATGAGGCTTCTATGATAACAAATGATGGCGGTGGTGGTTTTGGGTCTGGGGCATTGCTTGATGATCTTGTGGAATTTGTATATTCAGGGACCGGATGTTCTTTGTTGTTGTTGGGGGATACAGCGCAGCTGCCTCCTGTCGGTGAAGTGCTCTCTCCTGCTCTCTCTCCCGATTATCTGCGTTCAATGTTTCTTGATGTTGCATATGTTGAATTGACTCAAGTCATGCGCCAGCTTGAGGACTCAGGGATACTGCTTAATGCAACGATGCTCAGGGATGTGATATCGCGCGGAGAGGAGGGGATACCTCCTTTGATCAAGTTCAACGGTTTTGCCGATATATCCCCTGTATATGGCGATGGGCTCATTGAGGCTATTGAGGGCAGTTATTCGTCGGTAGGTATTGAGGACACTATAGTCCTTTGTCGTTCGAACAAGCGTGCGAATGTATATAATGACGGTATCCGTCGCCGTATTCTTTACCGTGAAGAGGAACTGAATCGTGGCGATATGCTTATGGTTGTAAAGAACAACTACTATTGGCGCGAGGTACTTGGCAAGGAGGATAAAGAACTTCTTGACAAGATTGATTTCATTGCCAATGGAGATATGGCCGAGATAATACGTGTAGGCGGGGTGGAGGAGATGTATGGTTTCCGCTTTGCCGAGGTCACTCTTTCGCTTGTGGATTATGAGGATTGTGAGGTTGATGTGATGATTATGCTCGATACGCTCACGAGTGAGTCTCCGTCACTTACCCGTGAAGAGAGTGAAAGGCTTTTCAATGCTGTATGGGAGGATTACCCTGAATTCAAGTCGAAACGTAAGCGCATGGAGGCGGTACGGAGTAATCCTTATTACAGCGCGCTTCAGGTTAAATATGGTTATGCTGTAACATGTCACAAGGCGCAGGGCGGCCAATGGAAGAATGTCTTTGTAGACCAAGGGTATGTTACGGAAGAAATGATGACATCAGATTATTACCGATGGCTGTATACGGCATTTACCCGTGCAACAGAGAAACTTTATCTGGTTAACTGGAAAATGTAAGAAGATGTGTTGAAATTTTCAAGGGAGTATACCTTTAGTCTAAGATATACTCCCTTGATTTCTTTTACATTAGTCAAGTAATAGATTGTTAATACGGAGAATAGTATGATGTATCAGCTGGAGTATAATCATAATAATTGTCGTAGTTGTTGTAATAAGCATCTACCCGTGCTACGCTGTCTTCGGGGTAATAATTGTCATACACCTCATCGTAATATGCTTGACGCTTGTTCATGTTCTTTATGGCAAAGCCTATTCCTTTGTCGACAATGGTCTTGAGCGAATTTGTGCTCTTGTCGGTCATGTTGGCATTTATATCAAGACTGCCGATGTTGAAGCTTGCTGTTATGTCATGGACCATGCCTATGGTTTCAAGTATCATCATTGCTTCTTCATCCATGCGGCTTGAATTCTTAAGAATGATCTCATGGATAGCGTTGACATCTATGACAAGGTTGCTGTTCATGGAACGGAACAGGTTGTTATTGTTGGCACTGTTACTCAATTTGTTGATTCCATTGCCACTTTTTAGTTTATAGTAATGACTCTCGGGCATAACCATAATCTTGTTGTCCTTATACATTATGTAGTAGTCCGGACCTTCTGTTACGTATTCGTAGCTGTCTGTATAATTGTTGTACGTCTCCCTTCTGTTCAGGTTCATTGCGTATACATCGTTATCTATGCATGTTGCTCTCGTTTCAGAAATGATAAGGTCGAATACAAATCGATCGTTGCAGTCGGCTATAGCGATGAAGAATGGCTGCTCCTGGTCATGTCTGTCAACCCAGGCGGCGGCAGTCCACTCTCCGGAGAGTGCCGATGCGATAGCGCTTACAAGTTCCTTGGCTCCGCGCTCCTTTTCAAGTTCTTTCAACAAACCTCTGCTTTCCATGTGATTGTATAATTGCTGCAGGTTGAAGTTGTAGTTCAATACAGCAAAGCTGTTTGCCGGTATGTATCCGAAGTGGCTATGGGTTGGTTTCTTTATTACGTCGTTGATAATGCCGGCATATTCTAGTGGAAGGTTGATGTTTGAATTCAACGTGACTTTTCCATCTTTAAAGTCAAGTGAGGCGATGACTACAGAGTTTTTGCAACTATTAAGGAGGTTATTGTATGCCTGTACTACTTCAGACGGCATTCTGTTCCTGCTTATTTCGGCATATGCTAACTCCATGACTCTTTCAATGTTGACAACAAGTGTAAGGTCATCATTGTTTTTGAAGCATCCGGCAAACTTGGGACTGTTTGCAGCTATTCTGTTTTCGGGCAGATTTAAATAATTATTGATGTATGCCCCTCTTTCGTTAAGCACGACAAGCAATTTCTCAGAATCATATGCAAAGGCAATTTCTCTGTCAATCTCAACGCATTTCATCCCATTTCTTTCAATTGGTTTTATTTGATTTTCTGCCAATGTTTGCAATGTGGCTTCAAAGTCCTGAATGTTTCCCATTTCGCATGTGATAATCATACTTACAGGTTTTACACCGTAAAGTGCAATGAAAGCAGGTGAATTAATATTGATACCTGATTTGCTTGGGTTGCTGTATATTTTGTCAAATAACTGTTTGATTTCGCTTGGGAGATCTTTTGCGGTTTCTTCGTATTTAGTCTTTATGACTGCATTCTTTAGAATGCCTGATTTGTCAACGAGGTTACCGAGGTCGATTTTCTGGATAACGAGAGCATTGTCTGGAATAACCTTGACATAGTTGCTGTTGCTGTAGTCTACCGCAGCAACAGCCTTTCCTGCTTTTTTCTCTGCATCACCATTTTCATTCTGAGTGTTGTTACATGAGGTGAAGAACAGAAGGCAAAACAAAGCCATTAATAATGTTTGTGCCGTCTTTTTCATAACAATTAGGACTTGAATATTTGTTTTATAATGTCTTGGATTCTTACTTATATAAATGTTTTAAGCGGTATTCTAACACCGCTTAAAACATTGAAAGAAGAATCATTAACCGATTATCTCAAACACCTTGTCGATAGCGGCCTTAATGCCTGCAGGATTCTTGCCACCTGCCTGTGCAAAATGTGCCTGACCGCCACCTCCACCTTGCATCTCGCGTGCCGCCTGACCGACAATCTTTCCGGCGTTTATACCGCGTTCAACAAGGTCTGCACTGGCTGAGATTGTAAGCTGCGGTTTCTCGTTGTAGATGCTGCCGACAACAACCAGCAGGTTGACGGGCTGTTCCTGACGGAGCATGAATACTACGTCCTTGACTGTAGCAGGGGCTGCCGGCAGTACAGCACTGATATATCGCATGCCACCTTTTTCCTTTATCTCCTTGAGCAGGTTGTCCTTCATTGAGATTGCCTTCTCCCTTGCATACTCCTCTATCTCCTTCTTCAGTTCAGCGTTCTCTGCAATAGATTTGGCTATTGTAGCTTTCAGGTTCGGTACGTTGTTGAAAAGGGCATGTATCTCCTTCATCAGTGTCTGC
This sequence comes from Bacteroidaceae bacterium, assembly GCA_017398805.1. GTDB lineage: Bacteria > Bacteroidota > Bacteroidia > Bacteroidales > Bacteroidaceae > HGM04593. The sequence continues at coordinate 13,476 of JAFQEZ010000036.1, forward strand.
AGTTTGTAGAGATGATTTTCCAAAGCCTCGCCTGTAATAGCCTCGATACGGCGCACACCTGCAGCCACAGAACTTTCGCTAATGATCTTTACCATTCCTATCTTGCCTGTTGAGTCGACGTGTGTACCGCCACAGAATTCGATTGAGCTGCCGAACTGCACCACGCGTACATGGTCGCCGTACTTCTCTCCGAAGAGGGCGATTGCCCCCAATTTCTTAGCATCCTCAATGGGGATGTTACGGTGGTCGGTGAGCTGTATGTTCTCGCGTATGCGTGCGTTTACTATACGTTCAACCTGCTCAATCTCCTCATCAGTAACTTTCTGGAAGTGTGAGAAATCGAAACGTATGGCATCGGGTGTCACAAGTGAACCCTTTTGCTCGACGTGTGTTCCAAGTACCTGGCGCAATGCCTGGTCAAGAAGGTGGGTACATGAGTGGTTTGCAGCGCATGCGGCACGCTTCTCCTTGTTTACCTCTGCTTTGAAAGTTGCAGATGTATCAGCAGGAAGCTTTTTTGTAATGTGTATGGGAAGATTGTTCTCCTTCTTTGTGTCGATTACCTCGATGCGCTCATCACCACAGATAAGGAGACCTGTGTCGCCTACCTGACCACCGCTTTCCGCATAGAAAGGAGTCTCTTTGAGTACAATCTGGTAGAGTGTCTGGTTTTTCTGCTTTGTCTGGCGATAGCGCAGGATGGTAGTCTCATATTCTGTGTAGTCATATCCTACGAAAGAGCAGTCGCCTTCATTTACGGTGATCCAGTCACCGTTCTCAACTGCAGCGGCATTACGTGCACGGGTCTTCTGCTTGAGCATCTCCTCGTCGAACTGCTCCATATTTACCTCAAGTCCGTTCTCGCGCAGGATAAGTTGCGTAAGATCGATAGGGAAACCGTATGTATCGTAAAGCGTAAATGCCTCGACACCGCTGATCTCGTTCTTGCCTGCAGACTTTGTGGTTGCAATGATTTTGTCAAGCATCTGCATTCCGGTTGCAAGTGTGCGGAGGAATGACTCCTCCTCCTCCTTGATGACTTTTGTGACAAGTTCCTGCTGCTGTGCGAGTTCGGGATATGCGTCACCCATGTTCTCAATGAGAGTGGGAACGAGCTTGTACATGAATGCCTGTTTCTGACCAAGGAATGTGTAGCCGTAACGTACTGCACGGCGCAGGATACGACGGATTACATAACCAGCCTTTGCGTTTGAAGGTAACTGACCATCGGTAATTGAGAATGATATTGTACGTATGTGGTCGGCAATTACACGCATCGCAATGTCGGTCTGTGCGTCGTCTCCGTACTTTTTGCCCGAAATCTCGCCGATTGTCTTGATTATCGGCTGGAAGACATCAGTGTCGTAGTTGGACTGCTTACCCTGCAATGCCATGCAGAGGCGCTCAAAGCCCATACCGGTATCAATTACCTTTGCAGGAAGTTCCTCAAGATGTCCGTCTGCCATGCGGTTATACTGCATGAACACGAGGTTCCATATCTCGATTACCTGTGGGTGTGAACCGTTTACAAGGTCGCGTCCGGGGATTGCTGCACACTCTTCTTCACTGCGGAGGTCAATATGTATCTCGCTGCAAGGTCCGCAAGGTCCTGTGTCGCCCATTTCCCAAAAGTTGTCCTTAAGGTTGCCGTTGAGGATTCTTTCGGCTGGCAGATGTCTTTCCCAGATGGCTGCAGCTTCATTGTCACGTTCAAGGCCCTCGCTTGCAGCACCCTCGAATACTGTTACATAAAGGCGGTTCTTGTCGAGTTTAACAACTTCAGTAAGATATTCCCACGCCCAGTTGATTGCGTCCTCCTTGAAATAGTCACCGAAAGACCAGTTTCCGAGCATCTCGAACATTGTGTGATGGTAAGTGTCATGTCCTACCTCCTCAAGGTCATTGTGCTTTCCGCTTACACGCAGACATTTCTGTGAGTCTGCCACTCGTTTGCTCTTGGCTGGAGTGTTGCCCAGGATGATGTCCTTGAATTGGTTCATGCCGGCATTGGTGAACATGAGTGTCGGGTCATCCTTAACGACCATTGGCGCAGAGGGCACAATAAGGTGTCCTTTCTGCTCGAAGAATTTCTTGAAAGAGTCTCTGATTTCTTTTGATGTGAGCATATTCTTATATTTTTTATTATTGCCTATTAGTGTAATATATCATGCAAAGTTACAATAATTAAATTAATAATGGCTCTTTTCGTGGTGATATTATTGCTAAAGGGTGTCGTATTTGCTTCTGATTCACTACAGTTTCTATCCGTGAGTTAAAACTTCTTTACATGGTTTGCAATTTTTATCTGTTTTATTATCTTTGCCTGATAAAACATCTGTTGTTGCAAAGGATGAAAAAAATAAAGGTCTATTACATATTCAATCCCGAAACAAGAACTTATGATCGTGTCTATCCTACACCGTTGCAGAAGTTTCTGACTATATTGCGCCGGTGTGTTTACTATGTAATCTTCGGTGGTATCTCTTTCCTGGTTTTTTCATTGTTGTTTGACAATCATGTGGAGAAAAGAGAGGTTGTGCATGAGAATCCTCAGTTAGTGGCTCAGTATAAGGTCCTTATTGACCGTCTTGACCAGAATCTGCATGTGTTAAGGGATATCCAGCAACGCGATGACAACCTCTATCGTGTGATTCTTGACGCAGAACCGATATCCTCATCAGTCCGTAATTCCGGGTATGCCGGAACGAACCGTTACGATGAGCTTCTTAAAATGGATAATAATGAGCTCTTGCTTGAAACTACACAGAAACTGGACCTTCTGGAAAAGCAACTCTACATCCAGTCCAAATCATTTGATGAACTGGCGACCCTTGATAAGGAAGTAAAGGAGCGCCTGCAGCATATTCCGGCAATCCAACCGATATCAAACAGGGATCTTAAGCGTACAGCCTCGGGATACGGTTATCGCATTGATCCCGTGTATAATGTCCGTACCTTCCATAAAGGAATGGACTTTACATGTGATAAAGGTACTCCTGTCTATGCAACAGCTGACGGTGTGATCGAGAGTGCAAAATGGCAACGTGGTTATGGTTATACAGTTGTAGTTGACCATGGTTATGGATACAGAACGCTGTATGCTCATCTGCTGGACGGAAAGTTTATTGTGAAACCAGGGCAAAAGGTTGTCCGAGGAGAGCAGATTGCTCTCAGTGGAAATTCCGGCAAGAGTACCGGACCGCATCTGCATTACGAAGTAATCGTTAAGGGTGAGCATGTGAATCCTGTAAACTACTATTACATGGACCTTGATGCCGAACATTATGACCTGATGCTTCAGATGGCGGAGAACCATGGTAAGGTTTACGACTGATATGATACTGACGGCTTTTCCTACAATAATATTTTAATAAAACAGTTCCTGATATGGCATTTAACAAGAACAAGGATTTGAAGATGTATTACTCGATAAAAGAGGTGGCAGCAGAAATAGGTGTTACTGAGACTACTTTACGTTATTGGGAAAGTGTCTTTCCGCAAGTAGCACCATATAAAGGTGCCAATGGAGTCCGTCGTTACACAAAAGATGATATAAAGACTCTGCGCACAATATATCATCTTGTAAAAGAACGTGGCCTTACCCTTTCCGGTGCCAAGAAGCAGTTCAAGTCAGGCGGTCCCAAGGAGAGTGCCGAAAATGTCAGTGAGGTAATTGACCGCCTAAAAGAGATCAGGGAGGAGTTGTTGGGACTTAAAAGCCAATTAGAAACTTTGTAATTCACTAAAAAGGCATCTGCTGCGTTATACTCGTTTTTGTGAACAGTCATTTAGACATACTAAACTCCTGTTCCCAATAACTTCGCAAGCCTTGCATCTGCACTTTTTATTGAATTACAATTCTTGTAGTGTAAAAGGCATCTGCTGCGTTATACTCGTTTTTGTGAACAGTCATTTAGACATACTAAACTCCTGTTCCCAATAACTTCGCAAGCCTTGCATCTGCACTTTTTATTGAATTACAATTCTTGTAG
>JAFQEZ010000037.1 GCA_017398805.1 Bacteroidaceae bacterium
GCAAAAGGTCCCGGCACACGGAAATTCCAGTCGACCTCTTTTTTGTTCAAGAGTCGCAAGCGACATCTTTCAGTCAAAGAGGTCTTGCCGCTTGAACTTTCTGTTTGATTTTTGGGTGCTGCGGGACTCCCTCAGTTACCCGCTTGCAAGCAAGCGTGTAACCAGCGGTCAAACACTCCTCGCACTATTTCCAAAAATCAAACAGGTTCAAGCTGTGGAATTTAACGGTGCCGGTTAAAGAGATTACCTATGCTTATCATTACGCAATTGTCATCCCGACAGAGCGCAGCGACGAGGGATCTCTTTTTCATAACTACTGCAAATATTTGCTGACCCACACCTTTTTGCGACTGACCCTTTTTTTGTCGTTTTCTGATTGTCATTTTGTCCTTATAATTTAAAAATATCTTGTTTTTGTTATAATTTAAGGCTAATTTTGTAACAAATATTTAAATAGGCATAAAAGGCGATGGATGATATTCTGCAAATTGATGTTAAGGCTATTCTTGAGGCCAAGGCAGGCAAGAAAGCACGCTATGTGCCGGGCTTTCTTGTGTCGTACCTCAAGAAGATTGTACATCAGGACGAAGTTAACGAGTTTCTGCGTATTTATCACGACAAACGTGGTATAGAGTTCGTAAATTCGTTTATGGAGTATTTCAACAACTCTTTTGAAGTTGTAGGTCTTGAGAACCTCCCAAAGGATGGGCTTTGTACTTTCGTCAGCAATCATCCGCTCGGGGCACAGGATGGATTGGGACTGGCTTATATACTCGGACCTCATTACGAAGGGAAAATAAAGTTCCTTGTCAATGACCTGCTGATGAACATTCCGCACCTTGCCGAGTTCTGGGTGCCCATCAACAAGACCGGCAAACAGGCCCGTAACTTTCCGCAGCAGGTAAATGCCGCGTTCGAGAGCGACAATCACATTGTGATGTTCCCGGCAGGCCTCTGTTCGCGCAAGCGCAAGGGGGTTATCCGTGATGTAGAATGGAAAAAGACATTCATCACAAAGAGCGTGCAGTCGAAGCGCGACATTGTGCCGATACATTTCGAAGGAGAAAACTCCAAGTTTTTCTATCGTCTGGCGAACATCAACAGGATGCTTGGAATAAAGTTCAATATTGCCATGCTCTACCTGAGTGACGAGATGTTCAAGAACAGGAACAAGAAATTCAAGGTTACGATAGGCAAACCGATACCTTGGCAGACTTTCGACAAGTCGAAGAGCCCCCATGAGTGGGCACAGTATGTAAAAGAACACGTATACACACTATAAGACAATTATGGAAGAGATTATTTCCCCGGTTCCCAAAGAACTACTGAAGGCAGAACTGACTGAAGAGAGACGCCTGCGTTTCACACACCGGAGTGACAATGAAATATATATAGTAACGGCAGCAGACGCTCCCAATGTTATGCGAGAGATCGGACGTCTGCGCGAGATTGCTTTCCGTGCAGCCGGTGGCGGTACAGGCAAGGCACTCGACATTGACGAATTCGATACGATGGATGTACCTTACAAGCAACTGATTGTGTGGAATCCTGAGTGTAATGATATCATTGGCGGTTACCGCTACCTTTGGGGGCGTGAGGTGCGGATGGACGAGAACGGCGAGCCACGCATTGCAACAGCACATGGCATGTTCCACTTCTCGGAGAAATTCATGACTGAGGTACTTCCTTATACCGTAGAGCTCGGACGTGCTTTTGTGGCACTGGAGTACCAGTCGACACGTATGGGCTCCAAGAGCCTTTTTGCGCTCGATAACCTTTGGGACGGTCTCGGTGCGCTCACAGTTGTCATTCCTGAGGTAAAATATCTCTTCGGCAAAGTTACAATGTATCCTTCGTACCTGACTAAGGCACGCGATATGATACTCTATTTCCTAAAGAAGCACTTCCCCGATCCCGACAGACTTGTGACTCCGGTGACACCTCTTCGGATTGAGACTGACGAGGCGGAACTGGCAGCGCTTTTCTGCAAGGATAACTTCAACGAAGATTACCGTACGCTCAAACAGGAGGTTCACAAGTTCGGTCTTGTTATCCCTCCTATGGTGAATGCATATATGGGGCTTTCTCCTACAATGAAGATATTCGGTACTGCCGTGAACAAGGATTTCGGCAACGTAGAGGAGACCGGTCTGCTCATTGCTGTGGACGAGTTGCGTGACGACAAGAGAATGCGTTACATCGAGTCTTTTGCCAAGGAGAATCCCGATGCGATAAAACTCACATCGGGTGCTAATAAGGTGTTCTACATCCCGGGTGGCAATAATTGACAGACAAACAAATGCCGACTCCGGGAACATTCATGTTTCCCCGGAGTTTTTTATTTTATAACAAGGAATTATGAAAGTAGAGATTATAAACAAATCGAAGCATCAGTTGCCTTCATATGCGACAATCCTCTCGGCTGGAATGGACCTCAGGGCAAATCTTGACCAACCCATTGAATTGCAGCCATTGCAGCGTGTTCTTGTTCCCACAGGTCTTTTTATGGCTCTCCCGGCTGGCTATGAGGCGCAGGTGCGTCCACGCAGTGGCTTGGCAATAAAGAAAGGAATCACTGTTCTCAACTCTCCGGGTACAATCGATGCCGATTACCGCGGCGAGGTGTGTGTGATACTGGTTAACCTTTCCGGTGAACCATTCACTATAACTGATGGCGAGCGCATTGCGCAGATGGTCATTGCGCGCCATGAGCAGGTGGAGTGGTGCGAGGTCGAGGTGCTTGGCGAGACCGAACGTGGTGCAGGTGGCTTCGGACACACAGGTGTATGACTTTATCTTAAGTGAAAATATGAGACTCTCTTGCCGATATATTCTATCTCTTCTGCTATCTGTTCTTGTGATGGTGGCAGGTGCACAGGAGGATAACGATAAGGCAGCACGTGACCGTGCTGTCGAATACTTCTATCTGCATGCAGTCTCACTATTCGAGCAGGACAGCGTTGATGCAGCATATGAGATGCTTGAGCATTGTCTTGCCTTGGACCCTGAATCTTCACCTGTGAAGTACGAACTGGCAGCCTATTACCAGTTTATGGGTAAGGATAGCATCGCGCGCGAAATGCTCGAGAGTATTGTAAGGGAAGAACCCTCGAACATGAGGTATTGTGATGCCCTTGTCGCATATTACGAGAGGCATGGTGATACGGAATCGGCCATCGATGTGTATGAGAGGCTGCTCAATGACGGCACTCATGGTTCCAAGCCCGAAATATACCAGGTTCTTTACAAACTCTATTCGTCGATAGGAGAGAACAGAAAGGCTCTTGAGATGCTCGAAAAGTTAGAACTCCTTGAAGGTCCGAGTGAGAGCATTTCGCTGTATAAGGTGTATCAATATGTGATGCTTCAAGATAGCGTCAATGCAATTGCAGAGTCGCGCAGAATGATTGCAGAATATCCCGACAACCAACTCTACAGGAATATGCTCGGAGAGAGTTATCTGCATTTTAACGATGTGGAAAATGCAGAAAATGCATTTATTGCTGCTTTGCTGAACGATCCCGACGATGTGATGGCCATGTCATCGCTCGCAAGCATATATCTGTATAATGATAATGATTCCCTTTTTTGTGGCATAACCGAACGTATGCTCAAGAGTGAACGTCTTGAACCTGAACAGCGTTCGTCATTGCTGCTGGACTATGTAGCACATAGGGAGAAGAGTGATACTGCATATATGAAGGGATTCTTTCAAGAACTCCTCAAACTTCCTTTCGATCAGGTTGAGATAGCCGAGATTTATGCCCAATATCTTATCTATCACCAAGAGAGCAATGATGTTGTCATTCCGGTGGTTGAGAGGATACTTGAACTCGACCCGGAGAACAATGCCGCATTGCTGCAGATGCTCAAGTATGCGATTGAGAGGAATGACTACGAGGATGTTGTAAAGAGGTGTGATGATGCGCTTCTATACATGCCTGATATGCTGGCTCTATACTATTACAAAGGGCTTGCCCTTTATCTGCTTGGCGACAAGGATGCTCTGTTGCCTGTATATGAACTCGGTCTTCAGCATTGTGGTGATGACGATGCTCCCGAAACCGTCTCCGAGATGTATACTATGGTTGGCGATATGTATCATGAGGCCGGCAATATTGAGAAGTGTATGGCTGCATATGACTCGGCGCTTGTTTACAATCCGGACAATGTCAATGTCTTGAACAACTATGCCTATTATCTGACTCTAGAAGGCATTGAACTTGATCGCGCCTTGGAGATGAGTGAGAAGACAATTGGAATGGAACCTGACAATGCGATATATATCGACACTTATGCATGGGTACTGTTTGCTCTTGAAAGGTATGAGGAGGCTAAGGCGTATGCTTTGAAACTCTTATCGACCGACAGCGAGAAGAGTTCTGTCGAGTATAATCATTGTGGTGACATATTTGCTCAATGCGGTGATATTGACAGGGCTGTCGAGTTGTGGAAAAAGGCGCAAGAGTTGGGAGATGATTCCAAAATCCTTAAGAAGAAGATAAAGAAACGCAGATATTATCCCGATGGCAAGAAGAAACGTAGATGATTTACCGCTTCTCCTTCTGCTGTTGCTTCTCATGACGGGTTGTTCGGCAGTAAAGGAGGTTCCCAATGCTGTTGTCTTGAGTGAGGCAACGCCTGCAGCATTGTCGTTGCTTCCATCAATGAACAGGAATGTAGAATATCTGTCGGCCAATGTTAAGATGACGGCTACGATAAACGGGGAAACGGCAAAGGCTAAAGGTAAGTTGCGGCTCAGGAAGGATGAAGGTGTGCAGATTGGAGCAACTGCTATGGGACTTATGGAGGCGGCCTGTTTCGAGTTTCTTCCCGAAGAGGTTCACTTCATATACAAGATTGACAAGATATACGCAGCGTCTCCTTATAGCGAAGTACCGTTCTTCAGTAATAGCGGAACCGGGTACAAGGTGCTTGAATCCTTGCTCACAAACAGAATGTTTACCGGTGAAGGAACTCCTATGGACAAGGAGTTCGCAGGGGCATTGATAGATGATAAAGGCGATATGGTTACGGTTACTCTGCCTTTGGCCGCTTCAAGGTATAGGTATCATATTGAGAAGAGTAGCGGAAACCTTCTCTGTTGTGAGGGTGAGTATGAGGGAGAAGGCTCTTTCAAATGCGTTTACAGTGATTTTGGCCTTCTGGGCGATGTTGCATTCCCTTCGAGGATGGAACTTTCGTTTGAAGGCGGTGGTACGACAGCGTCGTTGACGCTCGAGTTGCGCGATATAAAGGAAAAGGAGTTCAAGTTTACACCACGCAGGCTCTCTTCTTCCTATGAAAAGGTATCTTTGCAATGGGTCGTAAATTCTGTAGGCGAGAACCTTGAGTGATGATTGGATTGCTTTAACACGAATAATACACACAATATGTTCAGAACGTTCATTTGTACTCTCATATTTCTTCTATGTGGCATGACTGCCGTTGATGCGCAGAACAAGAATGTCAAGAAGATGCAGAAGAAGGCCGACAATCTGCGCAGCGAGATTGCCAAGCAGAAGAAGATTCTGGTTTCTACGCAGGATGATGTCAATAACCAGTTACGTAACCTGAAGATAATTGAGAACGATATTGTCAGGCAGAAGGAACTTCTCGGTACAATCCAGGAGGATATCGTTGCAATTGACCGGGAAATAGAGAAAATAGATGCAGATATTGCTGTCCAGGAGGAGCGTGTCATGAGGTCAAAAGAGGAGTATGCCGAGGCGTTGCGTCGCACACGCAAATATGGCAAGGCGAAAAATAAGCTTCATTATATTATGGCTGCCGATAATTTCAGGACAATGATGCGTCGCATCCGTTATGCAAATACCTACATGGATGCCCATGATAGGTTGGCAAAGAGCCTTAAGGCACAGATTGCAATTCTTGACAGCAAGAAGAGTGAACTTGAGAGTGTGCGTGCCGAAAGGGAGGCTACTGTCAAGGAGATGGAACTTGAAGCTGTGGCGTTGAGAGATAAAGAGGCCGAGCAGAAGAGACTTGTCGAAAAGCTCAAGAAAGAGTCGGGAAAACTGCAGGCTGAGATCAACAAGAAGCAGAAGGAGTTGAACAGGCAGAAAAAACTCATAGATGATGAGATTGAACGTATTCTGAAAGCCGAGGAGGAAGCGAGGAGGAAGAAGGCTGCTGAAGAAGCAAAGAAAAAGAGTGCTTCAAAAGGTGGTGGCAAGAGTACAAAGAGCACGGGTGGCAAGAAAGAGAGCTATGTCGAGGATGCCGGTGTGTCGGCAATGTCGGGCAGTTTCGAGAAGAACAAGAAAAAGATGCCTGTGCCCATAACCGGGTCATATATAGTTGTCGAGCGGTTTGGAACGCAGAACGTAATAGGCAATAACGGTGTCAAGATAACTAATAACGGAATTGTCTTTGAAGGCAGCAAAGGGGCTCGTGCCCGTTGTGTCTTCGATGGCGAGGTGAAGCGTGTGATAAACGACGGAAACTATCATTTTATCCTTGTCGGACATGGTGTATACATGACAATATATTGCAATATAGTAAATCCATGCGTAAAAGAGGGTGCGAAAGTAAAAGCCGGAGATATCCTGGGCGATGTAGGTATCGATCCTAAACTGAATGTCCCGAGAATGCAGCTCCAGATGCGAAAAGGCAGGCAGATGCTTAACCCTGCAAACTGGATTAAACTGTAGGCAGAAACCCTCAGCTGATACTCCTGCAAAATAGTAATACATTTCATTATGAGACGTCTTTTAGCTTTCATTTTTTCGCTTTTCAGTGTGTCGGTACTTCTGGCCCAGTATCATCCTGCGGATTATATTGTGTATGATGGTGTTCCAGAGTTCCATAATTCAAAGTATTACACGTGTAGCGAAGAGAAGGAACTTAATGCTACAGCTATTCTCGATGCCACGTTGTCGCCTGGTGTAGGTAACGTAAGGTTGGCAACAGCGTCAGTTCCAGCCAGATTATATATATTGCCTGACACGGAGGAGGTTTATGATGTCAGCTACAAGATATATACAATGGAATATGCCGGCTACAAGGTTGAATATGCAGTGTATGCCAATGCTGACAGGCTTATGGTAGGGTATGGTGGAAAGGAGTATTGGCTTGACTGCATGGACGGCGCATGTGATGTGTATATAAAGAATCTTTCGCACCGGTATATAAATCATGATGATGGCGAGGAACTTCTACTTACTGTTACCGATGATTTCCCGTTGATAGCATTGGACGGCACGACAGTAATGCTGAAAAGAGGCAGCAAGTTCCGTTTCAGAGTCTTTGAGTGATTGGCACCTTGTCATTTGTACAGTACCTTCTTGAATCTCTTGATGAACTCCTCTGCTTCCGCCATTGTTAGTGTCAGCGGTGGTAACAGGCGTATTACATTCGTGCCGCTCACTCCTGTAAATACATGCTCCTCGAAGAGTAGCCTGCGGCGAATTTCCTTGATAGGCTCGTCAAATTCGATGCCTATCATAAGTCCGCGTCCTCGCACCTCCTTGATGCCCTCAATCCCTTTCAACTGTTCCATGAGGTAGTTGCCTACGTTGTTGACGTTATCCAACAGGTTCTCCTCCTCCATAACCTCAAGTACAGCCTCTGCTGCAGCGCATGCAAGGTGGTTGCCGCCGAATGTGGTACCCAATTGGCCATATACAGCCTCGAATTTGGGGCTTATGAGAACAACCCCGATGGGAAATCCATTACCTATGCCCTTTGCCTGTGTTATGATGTCGGGCTTTATGCCTGCCCATTGGTGAGCGAAGAACTTGCCGCTGCGTCCGCATCCGCTCTGAATCTCATCAAGGATAAGGGTGGTGTCTGTTGCGTTGCATATCGTCTGCAACTCCTGCAAGAATCCGGTCTCCGGAATCTGTATTCCGCCAACTCCCTGAATACCCTCTATGATGACTGCTGTCACGTCGCCTTTCTCAATCTCGGCGCGTACTCCTTCAATGTCGCCGAGGGGCAAATATGTGGTGTGCCCGTTGGCATTGATGGGAGCAATAATCTTAGGGTTATCTGTAACCTCCACTGCCAATGATGTGCGTCCGTGGAATGCCTTCTTGAATGCTATCACACGCCTTTTGCCGTTCTTGAACGATGAGAGTTTCAATGCATTCTCGTTTGCCTCGGCACCCGAGTTTATGAAGAACAGGCTGTAATCCTCGTATCCGCTCATGCGTCCCAATCTCCCGGCAACTCTCTGTTGCAGGGTGTTGATGACGGAGTTCGAGTAGAATCCGAGCGTTGCAACCTGATTGCTTATCTTTTCTACATATTTGGGGTGGGCGTGACCAATGGATATTACAGCGTGTCCTCCGTAAAGGTCAAGGTATTCAGTGCCTTTATCGTCCCATACTCTGCACCCCTCACCTTTGACAATGTTTACATCAAAAATCGGATATACATTATATAATTCCATTTTGTTTCTTGTTTTGTGGTATAAAAGGTAACTAAGGGGATTAAGGACAATTAAGGATCATTAATGGTGCAACCGGTTGTTGCGAGTGGCGTCGAAACTTCAAACTTTCCCGTTTCCTGCTTTAAAACGCCGATGGCTTCAACAGCAGGCCCACAGTCTCAGCAAGCCCGAAGAGCAGGTTCATGTTGTGTACGGCTGTTCCGCTTGCACCTTTGAGCAGGTTGTCTATTACCGATGTTATCAGCAACTTGTTGCCATGCTTCTCAAGGTGGATAAGGCACTTGTTGGTGTTTACCACCTGCTTGAGGTCAAGAGGAGTGTTTACGATATGAGTGAACGAGTCGCGGTCATAGTAGTGCTCGTAGAGCTTGTACAGTGTCTCGATGTCAAGGTCGCATTTGACTACTATTGTAGCGAATATTCCGCGTGCGAAGCCACCGCGATAGGGGATAAAATCAATCTCACCGTCATAGTCGGGCTGCAACTGCTTTATGCTCTGCATGATTTCGGGCAGGTGCTGATGCTCGAACGGCTTGTATATGCTTATATTGTCATTTCTCCAGCTGAAATGTGTAGTAGCCTGTGGCTTTACTCCTGCACCCGTGCTGCCTGTAATGGCATTGACCGAAATGTCTCCCTTAAGCAAATGTTCCTTTGCTAGTGGGAGCAGTCCGAGTTCGATGCATGTCGCGAAGCAACCGGGGTTGGCTACAAAACGGCTCTTGCATGTGTTGCGACGGTTCAGCTCGGGCAGACCATATATGAAATCGTGGTCATTACCCTTTATGCGGTAGTCCATCGAGAGGTCTATTACCTTCAGTTCCTCGGGCAATACATGGCTCTCGAGGAACTTGCGTGTGTCACCATGTGCAGTACAGAAGAAGAGAAGGTCAATCTCCTCGAAAGACATCTCATCGGTGAAAAGCAGTTCTGTCTCACCATGCAATCCTGCATGTACGTCAACAATACGGTTACCTGCATTACTGCTGCTGTGAACGAACTTTATCTCCACTTCGGGATGAATAAGCAACAGACGTATAAGTTCTCCTGCGGTGTAGCCCGCGCCTCCAATAATTCCTACTCGTATCATATATTGTTTTATAATTATATCTTCTCGTCGGGGTGGTTGGCATAGTATGCGCGCAATGGTGTAGAGGTTACCTTTATGAATCCCTTTGCATCCTCTGCTGTCCAACCCTTCTGCACCTCGCCGTATTCGCCCAGTTTGTTCTTTACAAGGTCATTGGGGGAATCTACGCCTACTGTCTCAAAATGCTTGGGCATCAGTTTGAGAATAGCTGTACCTGTAACATTTCTCTGTGAACTCTCCAGCATGGCCTCGATGTCGCGCATCACAGGCTCAAGGTACTGGCTCTCGTGCAGGAACATGCCGTACCAATTGGCTACCTGATCCTTCCAGTACTGCTGCCACTTGCTTAGAGTGTACTTCTCAAGGAACTTGTGTGCGGCAATGATGAGCATAGGTGCTGCAGCCTCAAAGCCTACACGTCCCTTGATGCCGATAATTGTGTCGCCCACATGCATGTCGCGGCCGATACCGTATGGTGCACCAATCTCCTCAACCTTCTGTATCGCCTTGATGGGGTCATCGAAATTCTCCCCGTTCACGGCTTTCAGTTCACCCTTTTCGAATGTAAGGTGAAGTTCCTCTTCTCCCTCCTTCTCAACCTGCTTGAGATATGCACTGTCGGGCAATCCTTGCTTTGAGTCAAGAATCTCGCCACCACAGATTGATGTTCCCCACAGGCCTACGTTGTATGAATATTTCAGCTTGGCAAAATCAGCCTTGAAACCATGCTCGTTCAGGTAGTTTACCTCAAATTCGCGTGTCAGTGTCATGTCGCGTGTGAGTGTGATAATCTCAACTCCCGGGGCGCAGACAAGGAATGTCATGTCAAAGCGTATCTGGTCATTACCGGCACCGGTAGAACCGTGTGCTATTGCATCGGCTCCGATTTCGTTTGCGTATCTCGCTATGGCAAGTGCCTGGAATATTCTCTCCGAGGATACTGAAATGGGGTATGTGCCGTTACGAAGCACATTGCCGTATATCATGTAACGCAGGCTCTTTTCGTAATATTCCCTTGTCACGTCGATTGTGACATACTCCTTTGCGCCCAACTTGTAGGCATTTTCTTCATTCTGTCTCAGTTGTTCAGGGCTGAAACCGCCTGTGTCGGCACATGCTGCATATACCTCGTAGCCTTTCTCTTTGGCGAGGTACATTACCGTGAATGATGTATCGAGTCCGCCGCTGAATGCGACAACAACTTTCTTCTTTTCCATATTCTGTTGTAAAGATATAAACAAACGTGCGAAATATAAAACTTATGATATATATTCTTCGTCTGTGTATGGATAATCAATAGTTTATCAGTTCTCCTTTTTATGCTTTGCCGGGTCGTAGAGCATGGCGGTGCATATGCAGTAGCGTCTGTCAGTACGCATCAACACGTCATGGTTCACGCATCCCTGACAACCTTTCCAGAAGGCCTCGTCATCCGTAAGCTCCGAGAAAGGCACGGGTACATAACCCAGTTCGGTGTTGATTTTCATCACAGCTCCACCGCTTGTGAGGCCGAACAGCTTTGCATTGGGCCACTTCTCTCTTGAAAGTTTGAATGCCCTTTGCTTGATACGTCTTGCCAATCCGTGTCCACGGAATTTCTCTCTCACTATAAGTCCTGAGTTTGCGACATACTCTCTGTTGCCCCAGCTTTCGATGTAACAGAAACCGGCGAACTCCTCTCCTGCAAGTGCTATGATTGCCTTGCCCTCCTTCATCTTCTGTGTCACATATTCATGTGTACGTTTGGCAATACCTGTACCGCGCACTTTCGCAGCAGCGCTTATGGTGTCAAGAATCTCATCGACATATTTCTCGTGCGAGGCATTGGCGATAATTACCTCAATGCCGTCGTTGTATTCAATCTCTTCCATCTTGTAGTGTCAAATATTCGGTATGATGCTTCGCAGTGCCCTTAGCACTGCTGTATGTCCTGTCCCCTCAGCAATTATGAGCATCACTGTGTCGTCACCTGCTATTGTGCCGATTATTTCAGGGAAGTCGCAGTTGTCAATGTGGTAGGCCAGTGTGCCGGCATAGCTTGGCTTTGTATGTATCACAGCGATATTGCCCGAGAATTTTATCGATAGATAGCCGGCTGTTTCCTGTATAACTGCAGCCGGGCGCATTTCTCCCTGTTCGCCTTCGTGGCGGTATTGGCTGGGTCGAGGCAGGACATAGCGGTATTTTCCTTGTACTCCTACGGTCTTTACTACGCGCAACTGATGCAAGTCGCGTGAGAGTGTTGCCTGTGTAAGTGTGAATCCCTCCTTTGCAAGCTCGTTGAGCATCTCCTCCTGGCTACCGATTTCTTGTGTTGACAGTATAAGACGGATAGCGTCAAGACGTGATTTCTTTACTTTCATAATTGCATATTTATTCTCTGTGTTTGCAAAAATAGGTATATTTAAACAAAAAAACAATGATGTTTTGCAATTATTTTACAAATTATTTCGGTTATATTGGAAAAATATGCATTTCATGGGCGCTTATATAAAAAATATGCAACAGCGCGCTGTTGCATATTTTTGTATTGTAATGCCCTTTCAGGTGTCCTATCAATCAAGCTCCTGGTCGGCCTCGTAGCCCGCGAACTCACGAATCTTGTTCTTGAGCATCGCGAACTGCTTGAAGAGGTCGTGAACGGGTTTCTCGCCGTCCTTGTGCATAGGTGCCTTGCAGTAGAACGACATGAACTCCTGGATACCGTACTCGCCGGCGCGCTGTGCAATGTCGCTGAAGAGGATGAGGTCAAGCACCAGCGGAGCTGCAAGGATAGAGTCACGGCAGAGGAAGTTAACCTTTATTGTCATGGGGTAGCCCATCCAACCGAAGATGTCGATGTTGTCCCAGCTCTCCTTCTCGTCGCCGCGTGGCGGGTAGTAGTTGATGCGCACCTTGTGGTACATATCGTTGTAGAGCTCGGGGTATACGTCGCTGTCGAGAATATTCTCCAGTGCAGATGTCTTGCTCACACGCTTGGTCTCGAAGTTCTCGGGGTTGTCAAGCACCACGCCGTCGCGGTTGCCGAGGATATTTGTCGAGAACCAGCCTCTGACGCCAAGCTGGCGTGTGAAGAACGCAGGTGCAAGCACTGTCTTCATCATTGTCTGTCCGCTCTTGAAGTCCTTGCCGGTGATTGGAGTCTTAGTCTCCTCGGCAAGCTCCCACATTGCAGGAATGTCCACACAGAGGTTAGGTGCACCCATCACAAATGGACAACCCTCGCGCATTGCCGCATATGCGTAGCACATACTCGGTGCTACGTTTGCCTTGTCATCGGACTTCATCGCAGCCTCGAATGCTGCTACGCTGCCGTGTACCTCGTCGTTGCGCTTGATGAACTTCTCGGTGCTGGCAATCCATATTACCACCACGCGCTCGCAACCGTTTTCTGCCTTGAAGCTGCGGATATCCTCGCGCAGCTGCTCTGTCATCTCCCAGCGCGTACCGCTCTTTACGTTAGGACCGTCGATGTTGCTTGCGTAGCTCTTGTCGAAGAGTGCCTTGTATGGGCGTATTGCGCGGAGTTCATCCTTTACCGGGTCAATATCTCTCTGTTTGAGCACGTCGGCCTTTATAGCCGCATCATATGCATCGTCCTCATAGAGATCCCATGCTCCGAACACAATGTCGCCTAGGTCGGCTACAGGAACAATATCCTTTACCTCCTTGTAGCACTTCTCGCTTCCCTTGCCAACACGCATAATGCCCTCACAGGCAAATGAGCCCACAGGCTTTGCAAGTCCTTTACGTGCCATCAATGTTCCTATAATTGTAGTCGTCGTTACGGCTCCAAGTCCAACACACATTACTCCCAATTTGCCGTTTGCCGGCTTTACTTTACACTCTCTCATATCTGTTTTTTCTTTTATTAGGCAAAATAATCGCTTTTTATTGAACAAACCTAAAAATTAGACAAAATGTTCCCCTAATTTTTATAAAATTAATGTTTTTGGGGGGGTAATGTTTAATGTTTAGAGTTTAATGTTTAATGAGGCTGGATAACCATTATACCTTAAACACTCCACCTCAAACATTCATTCCACATTAAACTTTACACCTTAAACGTGTTTATTGTTTATTGTTTAGAGTTTAATGTTTAATGGACTTGTTATTCATTCCACATTAAACATTCCACCTTAAACATTCATTCCACATTAAACATTCCACCTTAAACGTTCATTCCACATTAAACTTTACATCAATGCCTCCTTGATAATTTCGCTCACCGTGGGGTGGGGGAATACAGTGCGGCGCAACTGCTCTACTGTGAGGCCGTTGGTTATTGCCATACATGCAGCGCAGATGAATTCGCTGCAGGGGTTGCCCAGCATGTGCACGCCAAGCACCTTGCTGTCGGGTGCAACCAGAATCTTGCATAGTCCCATCTGTCCTTCGTTCTCTGCAACGAATCGGCCGGCGTATGTCATAGGCAGTTTGTGCAGGGTATATTCCACGCCCTCTTTTGTTGCCTGCTCCTCGGTAAGGCCCACGCTGCTTACCTCGGGGTTGGTGTATACCACGCCGGGGATAGCATTGTACTCCATACGGTCCTCAATACCAAGCATGTGGTTCACGGCAACCTCGGCCTCGCGGCTTGCGGTGTGCGCGAGCAATGAAAAGCCGGTGACATCGCCTGCTGCGTAAACGTTGGGTAGGCTTGTCTGCATGACCTCATTCACCTTTATTCCGCGCTCAACCTCTACAGCGATGTTCTCAAGGCCGAAGCCTTTGAGCACAGGACGTCGGCCAACGCTCATCAGAATCTTGTCACCCTGTACCTGCAGTTCATTGCCCTCAATGTCGGTGTAGTGTACGGTGTTGCCCTCAACGCGTGTAACCTTGCATTGCAGGCAGAACTTCACACCGCGCTTTGCATATATCCCGCGTAGCATCTCGCTCACCTCCTTGTCCATTCCGCCAAGAATTTCGGGGAGCATCTCAATCACGGTAACCTCTATTCCAAGGCTGTTGAAAAGGCTTGCGAACTCCATTCCGATGACGCCGCCGCCAATCACCACAAGACTCTCGGGCGCCTGGGTCAGCGCAAGCATCTCGCGGTTGGTGAGCACCGCCTCATTGCCTTCTACACCGGGAATAGGCGGAACAAAAGCCTCGCTTCCGGTGCAGATGAGCAGCTTTGCTGCCTCGTATGTCTGCTCGCCACAGCTGATGCAAACGGCATTCGCATCACCGCTGTTGATGAATGCCTCGCCGCGCACAACCTCAACGTTATGCGCCTCCATCTTCATCTTTATGCCGGCAACCAGCTTGCGCACAACCTTTGTCTTGCGGTCGGCCATCTTCTTGTACTCGTATGTTACATCGGCAGCTGTGATACCGTACTTCTTCCCGCCTGTAGCGTGGTCATACATCTTTGCACTGTAGAGCAGTGTCTTTGTGGGTATACAGCCCTCGTTGAGGCACACGCCACCAAGCTCACGCTTCTCGAAAAGAATCACCTTCAGACCTCTTGCGCCTGCATTCTCGGCAGCCACATAACCGGCAGGGCCACCGCCAATAATTGCCAAATCGTACATATAACCAATTTTATATTTATTGTTCGTTCTCTGTCATATAATCAATTGTGCCCTCAAAAAGCTCCAACGCCTCCTTTATGCCCTCAGCATACAATTTGCTGTCACTTTCGTATAGTCCGCCAATACCATTGTAATCGGTAAAGTCATCTATCACCCAATTGCCATTCTCTAATACAAGGTCCAGCCTTATCTTTGACGTGTATCTCTTCTCCCCTTCGGGCGTTTGCCATGTGTCAGTCGATATCACGTCGGCAACAGCCTTTGAAGGGCTTGTGACTTTTATGCAGTCTATTTTATATTCCAGTTTATTCCAATCCTGTAGGCGAATCCAGCAATCTTTGCCTATAATCATTTCGCCCAGTTTTTCCTCCCAATAACCTATCTCGTTGTAGAGTTTCAGGTACTGTCGCGAAAGGTACCTGTCGAGTGCCCCGGTGTTCGGGCTGTCGTCGGCTGCAATCTCTGCTACCTCACTGTATATCTTCTCAAGGCGTTTGGCAATCATGGCTGTGTCAGCACGTGTCCCGGCTTCGACAATATCGGGCAAAGCTTTCTTCATGAATTCAAGGTCGCTCTCTTCACCCGGTGATTGAAAATCGTAAATGCGCCACTCTCCATTCTCCTCGGTCACAAAAACAATACGCACCGTTTCCCATTCTTTCTCCTCATATTCCCGGCAGAAGAAGCTTGCTGTCACAGTCGCGCTGTATCGCTTGTCGTCTGCAATCTTGTGCACATTGCCTATGCTGAATCTGATGCTGTCAAAATAATCCTGACAACCAAGAAACAGGTCGTAGCCACCACCGCCAAAGTGCAGAAGACATTCATTGGTTCTGTTTTCCCAACGGCGTATCTCGTTGTAAAACTCGCGGAATTTTCGCGAGCACTGTTTTTCAACGAGCATTTCGTAATCCCCGCTTGCCGTGTTGCCCATATCTGCAACCTTGCCGTAGAAATTTTCCAGGAAGGTCTGCACCTCCTTTTCCTGCTGCGAGAAAACAGGTAATGCCGAAAATGTAAAAGCAATGATAAAGGCAAGCCTTTTCATAATAAATAATCTTGCAATTTTCATAATAAATACTCTTACATAATATTTCTATCTCTTTCCACGTAACTCGGTCGTGTACTCTTGCAAACTTACGGAAAAAAGTTCTTTTCTACAATAGCTTGTATTCCCAAAAAACAGGACTTCTCATTGCCTTTAGCCCTTCCGGGCGGTGAACTATCTTTCTGGGGCTTTAGCATTTTAATCTTGAGCAACTGCGAAATACGAGATTCTTCACATACGTTCAGAATGACAAAACAACGTTTTGTTATCGACGAGTTTTGCAGCAACAGGTCAAACGTAGCATAGCCGTAGGTTATGCCGTTTGGGTTGCGAAAAGCAAAACGAATCAATGACCTTTTTTTTGTTATCGACGAGTTTTGCAGCAACAGGTCAAACGTAGCACTCCCACCCCTCCGCCAGTAAACTGGCACCTCCCCTCAGGCAGAGGAGGAATTTAACTTATGTCGTTTGGGTTGCGAAAAGCAAAACGAGTCAATGATAGTGCAAATATAGAATGACAAAGTTTACTTGAAATTCTGTCCGATGATTTTATCCACTAACTCTGCACCGAGAGTCTCAAAACAGCCCCAATGCCATATTCCACCGCCTGTCTTGTCGCATCCGGCAAAGTCAAGCATCATAATGCCTGTAGGCTGTGGCTTTGCAGTAAGTGAATCAATTACAATGGTATGAATCCTCTCGGCATTGCGTTTGTAGCCGCTTGTCGTTGCAAACGGGGTGAAGCCTAACCAGCGGTTGCTGTATCCGCTTAGGAAATTTATTGTCCACACGTTATCTGGCGCTTCGGCAGCGCGGCGCAGGCATTGAAGCACCGCCTCTTCTTTGGCTTCCTGTTTTTCCTTGTCCGTGGGGGCATAATAGTCCTGCATTTGCAGGCGAGCCGTAGCATCATAGGTAAGCGATGTTATTGTTGCATTCGTGGTGCCCCGGGGCGAGTGGCTCCAACCTTTGATGATGGCTCCGTGGTTGCAGCCTGTATATGCGTTGCGGCTGAGGAAGATTATTTTGCCGCGTGCGTCCCCGACTTTCATTGCCGGGGAAAAGATTGCAGCCTTGTCGCCGATGTTCTCAATGGCTTTGCCCACTGCCGACGGCCATAGTGCGCGCTCGGAACTGTTCTCGCTGTCGTTCTCTTCACGCATTATTACAATGGCAAATTCAGTGGGGTGTTCGTCCAGTTTGTTGCATAATATTTCCAACGCCTTGCCGAACGACATTTTTGTCCTGATGGGGCCGTGGTAAATATGCAGTTCTTCTCCATTTACGGCAGGCCGAAGGTCAAAGGCACGCACACCGCAATCCCACAGTGCGGCAAGTGACAGTTCCTGTGTCTTTCCAAAGCCTGCAACCATGTGCACTCCCTCGCCTGTTGCTGCATCGTGTGCCCCGGGGATTGAGAGCGATGCAATAGTGCGGGAATCGTCAAGGTGCTGCATCCAATTGTGCCTGCCAAAGTCTTGCGCTATTGTCATCAGCGGGCAGCACAGAAGCAGTATTGTGTATTGGATTATCTGTCTCATTTGCAGTTATTGTCTCACTGATAGTACCAATGTTCACATGTCTTTTAACGTGAGTTCGATATAAGCTCAACCAAACCGTAAAACTGTCATCCTGACAAAGCGAAGCTGCGGAAGGAACTCTGTACCCATTCTCTAAAGATGCTTCACTACGTTCAGCATGACAAAAATGCTTTAGACAACACCGATATTCAGTTTTCAGTTTTGACTTAGTCGAACCTGCTCCCGCTCTGCATAGTAAAAGCAAGTTTTTTCTCTGCTCTCGCTTACTCGCTTACTCGCAGCTTTCCGTTTTCCGTTTTCCGCTTTTCGCTTTTCGAGAATGAGTAGGGCGCATCTTTGTCGGTTGTTCCGCGTGAATGGTTGGGCTGTGCGGTCATCTGCACATCGATGCGTGCGCCTTTTGTCAAAGCCTCATGGGTGATGTAGTTGTGTCTGTACTCATTGCCGTTGAGCAGCATTCTGCCGATGTAGATGTTCCTGTGGCTGTTCTCCGGGGCTTCCACGGTGAATGTGTTGCCGTTCTCAAGATGCACTGCGGCTCTTTTGAACAGCGGTGCTCCCAATACATACTCGTTGCTCGCAGGGCATACAGGGTAGAACCCGAGTGCCGAGAATACATACCATGCCGATGTCTGGCCGTTGTCCTCGTCGCCGCAGTAGCCGTCGGGGGTAGGGGAGTACATGCGCTCCATAACCTCGCGCAGCCGGTACTGTGCCTTCCATGGCTCTCCGGCGTAGTTGTATAGGTAAATCATGTGTTGTACTGGCTGGTTGCCGTGGGCATAGTTGCCCATGTTCATCACGCACATCTCGCGTATCTCATGAATAGGGAACCCGTAGTAGCTGTCGTCGTAGTGGGGAGGCACGGCAAATACCGAGTCAAGCATTGCCGTGAAGTTCTTATTTCCGCCCATAAGGTCAATGAGGCCTTGCACGTCATGGAACACCGACCATGTGTAGTGCCAGCTGTTGCCCTCGGTGAAGTTACCGCCCCATTTCAGCGGCGAGAAGTTCTCCTCGAATGTGCCGTCTGCCTTGCGTCCGCACATCAGGTTATAGTCGCTGCGGAACAGGTTACGGTAGTTGAGGGCACGCTTCTCAAGCTCGCGAATCTCCTTTTTGGGCCTCTTCAGCTCCTTTGCTACCTGTAGTATACACCAGTCGTTGTAGGCATATTCCAGTGTGCGTGCAGCACTCTCATGTATTCCTGCGTCGCACGGAACGTAACCCAATCGGTTGTATTGTTCATGTCCGATGCGGCCTGTCGATGACACCTCGGGATGAACAGCCGTTGTGCCGTGCTGCAGTCCCCGGTACAAAAGTTCCGTGTCGCTAACGCGTATACCCTTTACAAACGCGTCGGCAAGCACCGATGCCGAGTTGTTGCCCACCATACAGCTACGGTGCCCCGGGCTTGCCCACTCGGGGAAGAATCCGCTCTCGCGGTAGGTGTTCAGCAGTCCCTCCTGAATCTCGGCATTCACTGACGGATAAACGAGGTTCAGTAGCGGAAATAGTGAACGGAAGGTGTCCCAGAAACCGGTATCGGTGTACATGTATCCCGGCAACACCTCGCCGTTGTAAGGGCTGTAGTGCATTATGTTGCCGTCGGCTGTAATCTCGTACAGCTTGCGCGGAAAGAGCAGTGCGCGGTAAAGGCATGAGTAGAATGTGCGCATGTGGTCAAGTTCTCCCTCAACCTCAATCCTGCCCAGCACATTGTTCCAGCGGTTGCGCCCCTGCTCAACCAGTGTTTCAAATGAGTGGTTGCCCAATTCATTCAGGTTAAGCTCAGCCAGCTCGGGACTTATGAACGATGAGGCTACACGTGCGTGTACCTTCTCTCCCCGTGCGGTGTTGAACCCGATTACGGCACCTGTATGGAACGCAGTCTGCTCAAGCGCCCCGTCGGCCATTGACAATGCAGCCGCACTGTCGCCAACGAATGTTGATGCACTGTCAAATGGCCTGTCGAACTGTACCACAAAATGGTTGCGGAAGTTTGAAGGCACGCCGCCGCTATTGCGTGTGGTATACCCTTTTATCATCCTCTTCTCGGGGATTATCTCGATGTGCGAACCTTGGTCATATGCGTCAATGACAACGTGTGACTCACCCTGTGGAAAGGTGAACCTGAACATCGCTGCGCGCTCCGTTGGTGTAATCTCTGTAAGCACGTCGTAATCGGCAAGGTAAACCTTATAGTAATGAGGCAACGCCGTCTCGCCTTTGTGCGAGAACCAGCTTGCACGCTTGCCCTCGTCAAGTACAACCTTGCCTGTTACAGGCATCAGCGAGAACTGTCCGTAGTCATTTATCCACGGGCTCGGCTGGTGCGTCTGCTCAAAGCCGTAGAGCCTGTTCGAGGTGTAGGTGTACTGCCATTCGTCGCCAATCTTGGCAGTGCGCGGAGTCCAGAAATTCATGCCCCATGGCATTGCTATGGCAGGGTAGGTGTTTCCTGCCGACAGCTCGAACGACGACTGCGTGCCCATCAGCGGGTTCACATACTGCACGTAGTCACGTTTTTCCTGTGCATTTGCCGTTGTGAGTGCGACAAACAGTGATATAATAAGAAGAACCTTTGCGCTTTTCACTTTCATCTGTACTCTGTACTCTTTTCTCTGTACTCTGTACTCTTACTTCACTCCCATCTCCTCAAGCAGGTATCCTGCACCGCCTATGCGGTCCATCACAAACAGTACGTAGCGGATGTCGACCGAAATGTTGCGGCAGATTGAGGGGTCGAACTCAATGTCACTCATTGTAGAACGCCATGTGCGGTCGAAGTTTATGCCAATGAGCTCACCTTTGCCATTGAGAACCGGAGAACCGGAGTTTCCGCCGGTAGTGTGGTTCGATGCAAGGAAACATACAGGGACGCTCTTCTTTCCATTATGCTCTATAGCCCAACGTCCGTAATCTTTGCTCTTGTATATGTCGCGCAGTGCCTGCGGAATATCATAGTCATATATTTCGGGGTTGTCCTTTGCGATAATGCCGTCGAGTGTGGTTAGGTGAGTGTGGTACTCACCATCGGCATTCTCGTAGCCCGTAACTATTCCGTATGCCACACGCAGCGTAAAGTTTGCATCGGGGTAAAAGGCACGCTCCTTGTCCCATTCGCGCAGTGCCTGCATATATGTGCGGTACCACATTTCGATTTCAGGAACGTTGCTCAGGTTGCGGTATGCATATTTGCGGTTATCCTGTAAAGTATTATAGAACCATCCTGCGAACTTCACCATAGGGTCTTCGAGGTACTTCTCGCGTGTGAGAGGATACTCTGTGAGCAATCGTGTGTTGGCAAACATGTAGTCAACGAATGCCTCCGCACTGCCGTGCTCATTTATTGCAGCAGTGAGCTGTGACGGAACTTTCTCTTTAGGCATACGTGCAATATATTCACTGAGCAATCGGCGTGATATTGCATGGTCAATCTCCTTTCTGTAGTCGTTCAGGTATATCCTGCGCGCTTCGGCCTGCTTATCGGCTGTGAGCTTTTCTCCCCGTGCGTCGTATATGTAGAACCAATAGGCATAGTTGAAGAACTCCATGCCCAGGATAGACTCATTGAATAGCTCGCGCGCAAAGTAGTGTGGAATCACCTCCTCGTATGCGTCGTGCATCTTGTCGAGAAGGTTTGCATACTGTGGCTTGTCTGCTGCCCATGCGGCAAAAGCCTTCTCATACTCTTTTTTCTTCTCTACAGTACCTAATTTGTCGAGACCGAGGCTCTCGCCCTGCCACTTTTTCCATGCATTTGCAATATTGGCATGCTTTGCTGCGTATGCGATGCGTGTTGCCACATCCTTTGACTGTGCCTCGCTTATAATGTCGAGGCGGATTGTGCGCAGGGCAATCTTCATGGGGTTAGAGACCTCTGCAACATACTCCACGGCGTCGGCTGTAACATATTCCTGTGTGTTGCCCGGGAATCCGTATATCATTGTAAAGTCGCCTTCCTCAACACCTTTTGTCGATACCTTGAAGTGGCGTGCAGGGCGGTAGGGGACGTTCTCCTCGGAATACTCGGCAGGCTCGTTGTCTGCGTTCGCGTATACACGGAAGATTGAGAAGTCTCCTGTGTGGCGTGGCCATACCCAGTTGTCAGTGTCACCACCGAATTTGCCTATCGATGATGGCGGTGCACCCACCAGACGCACGTCGCGGAAGGTGCGGTAGACATAAAGCACCTGCTGGTTGCCATAGTATATTGGCTCAATTTCAGCCTTGTCGGCATTATATTTTTCCTTGGCCTCTTCAATGATTGCCTCCTCGCTTTCACCTGCTGCGAGTCGTGCGGTAACCTCCTCCATCTTTACGAGCATGGTCACTGTAAGACCCGGAACGGGCAGCTCCTCACTGCGTGACATTGCCCAAAAACCGTCGGTTAGATAGTCATGTTCTACAGATGAGAGCATCTGTATTGAACTATAGCCGCAGTGGTGGTTGGTCAGCAACAGACCCTCGGGCGAAATGAACTCGCCCGTACAACCTCCACCGAACTGTACCACAGCATCCTTGAGCGATGCCTTTGTGTCGGAGTAGATGTCATCGGCCTTCAGTTTAAAACCCATCTTGCGCATCTCCTTGATGCGGCTCTTTATCATGTTGGGCAGCCACATGCCCTCATCGGCAGTAGCTGTCAGGAATGTTACGCACGCAAGTGCGCAGAAAAGGAGTCTTTTTATCATAGGGAGAAAGTTTATTGTTTATTGTTTAATGTTTAATGTTCTGTTTTTAACTCATTTTGATAACTTCTTCTCAATCCACTTAGTAATTGTGCAACAATGTTTATTTGTGCTCTGATAACTGTATATTTGCTTTCAGTGATATATTCAAGGTCTAATGCAACCTGTGATTGACTAAGCAACTCCATTAGTGAACTAAAGGCAATTTCTACAAAATGAATTTTATCTTTTAGTGTTGAACGGCTTGTTCCTTCAGCAATATTAGATGTTACAGAAATTGCAGAACGTCGTATTTGGTCGCAAAGAGCATAGCGCTCCTCAATAGGGAATGCTTTAATTTCATTATAAATAGTTATAACAAGTTTACGAGCTTCAATATATGCATTAAGTTTCTCAAAAGCAAATAGCATAACCTTCACCTTATACATTACACGTTACACGTTACACATTACACCTTACACCTTACACCTTACACATTACACGTTACACATTACACATTACACGTTACACGTTACACCTTACACGTTACACATTACACCTTACACGTTACACATTACACATTATTTTCTGCGAATATAATACTTTTAGGCGAATAGTCGGTATAAAAAACAGACAATCACCGGTCGGATGCCGATAATTGTCTGCAAATATTCTCCCTATGCTTTGCCTTACTTGATAATCTTGCCTTTCAGCACTACCCGTTCTATCAGTGGAGTCTGGTGCGCGTATGGCATGAAAGCTAATGACGGCAATGGCTTTGTGATATAAAAATTCGCCATTTTACCGCGGGTTATTGAACCGAAATCCTTGCTCTCGCCCATGGCGCATGCGCTGTTGAGCGTGGCGGCGTTGAGAGCCTCGGCCGGGGTCATCTTCATCTTTATGCTTGCAAGCGAGACAACAAACCTCATGTTGCCCGACGGCGCTGTGCCCGGGTTGAAGTCCGATGCCAGTGCAACGGCAAGCCCGGCATCAATCATCTTGCGTGCAGGTGGGTATGTGATACCGAGGAAGAAGGCACATCCGGGGAGCATGGTGGGCATTGTCTCACTGCCGCGCAGTGCCTCAATCTGTTCATCGCCCATTGACTCAAGGTGGTCGACCGACAGGGCATCATGCGCAACACCGACCTCCACACCGCCCGAGACGGCAAGTTCGTTGGCATGAATCTTTGCGCGGAGTCCAAAGCGTGATCCTATCTCAATGATCCTTGCTGTCTCCTCGGGGGTAAAGAATCCGCGGTCGCAGAATACATCCACATAGTCGGCAAGGCCTTCCGCGGCAACAGCCGGAATCATGTCGTTGCACACGTGCTCCACATATTCGCTCTGACGGCCTTTGTAAGCGCGCCCTACGGCATGCGCTCCCAGAAATGTGGCGCGTACCTCAATCGGAGCACTCTCCTTTATGCGGCGTATGACACGCAGAATTTTCAGTTCATCTTCGAGTGTGAGCCCGTAGCCCGACTTTACCTCAACAAGGCCGGTACCCATTGCCACAATCTCGTCAATGCGTTCCATTGCCTGACGGTAGAGTTCATCCTCGGTGGTGTCGTGCAGGCGGTCGGCGGAATTGAGTATGCCGCCGCCGCGCTTTGCTATTTCCTCATATGAGAGACCGTTGATTTTGTCAAGGAACTCCTGCTCGCGGCTGCCGGCATAAACAATGTGCGTGTGCGAGTCACAGAACGACGGGAATAGCCAGCCTCCTTGTGCGTCAATGACTTCATGCCCTTCTTCGTTGGGCAGGATGTCCATTGTGCCGTAATCCTTTATGCGTGTACCGTCGGTGAGCAGCCATGCGTTCTCGAGCATGGTTATTTCACCCATTGCCTTGCCGCTGACGCGAGTGCGTCCGCTCTCGTCAATGCCGACGATTGTTCCAATATTCTTAACGAGCAAGCTCATATTCATTCAGGAACTTAACCGATGATGCGATATGCGGGAACATCACTGTGTCGTTGTCGACGAACGGAACCACCTTGCGGTATGCCTCAAAGATTGCCTCAACAGTCTCTGATGAGCGCATGGGGCGGCGGAACTCCAATGCCTGCGCTGCATTCATCAGCTCAATGGCAAGTACGCGCTCGCTGTTCTGTACCACCTTCCACAGCTTGGTAGCGGCATTTGAACCCATGCTCACATGGTCTTCCTGGCCCTGCGATGACGGTATCGAGTCGCATGATGCCGGCCAGCAGAGCCCTTTCGACTGGCTCACGATAGAGGCAGCGGTGTACTGCGGAATCATGAAACCGCTGTTGAGGCCTGGGTTGGCAACAAGGAAGTGCGGCAGACCTCGTGCGCCCGAAATAATCTTGTAAATTCGTCGCTCTGAAATGTTTGCGAGTTCTGCCACAGCAATGGCAAGGAAATCCATTGCAAGGGCAATGGGCTGTCCGTGGAAGTTGCCGGCAGAGATGACCTCATCGGTGTCGGGGAATACTGTCGGGTTGTCTGTTGCTGAGTTTATCTCTGTCTCAAGCACGCTCCAAACGTATGCAATAGTGTCCTTTGAGGCTCCGTGTACCTGTGGAATGCAGCGGAAAGAGTAGGGGTCCTGTACGTGTTTTTTGGGCTGTTTGATGATTTCACTGCCATCAAGAATCTCGCGTATGTTCTTCGCAGTTTCAATCTGCCCGGCATGCGGACGTATGGCATGTACGTTATGCTCGAACGGTTCAATGCGACCGTCAAAGGCATCAAGCGACATTGCACCGATGTGGTCGGCCCAACGGCTCAGACGCTTCGCATTTATGATTGAATATACGCCGTATGCTTGCATGAACTGAGTTCCGTTGAGCAGTGCAAGGCCCTCCTTTGAACAAAGCGTAATAGGCTGCCAGCCCATTCTCTGCATCAGTTCTCCGCCGCTTATAATCTCGCCGTCAACCTCTACCTCGCCGAGGCCCAGCAGTGGCAGGCACATATGTGCAAGAGGCGACAGGTCGCCCGATGCTCCGAGCGAGCCCTGTTCGTATACAACGGGGATTATGTTGTTGTTGAACATATCCACCAGGCGTTGCACGGTAACAAGCTGCACTCCTGAATGTCCGTATGAGAGGGACTGTACCTTCAGGAGCAGCATCAGTCGTGCAATCTCCTTAGGAACGCGTGCTCCTGTTCCGCATGCGTGTGACATCATCAGGTTCTTCTGCAACTGCGACAGGTTCTCCTTATCGACTGAAATGTTGCACAGCGAACCGAAACCTGTTGTTACACCATAGATGGGACGCCCGGCATTCTCCATCTTCTTGTCAAGATACTCGCGGCAATGGTTTATGCGCTTTACCGCATCGTCACTTAGGGCGATGTTGTAACCCTTGACCAGGATCTCTTCCACCCGGTCAATGGTGAGGTGCTCTGAATTTATGTAATGAGTCATAATATCTGTTATGTTGGTTAGTCGTTCTTTTGCTGTTGCTTCTTGCTTTCTGTCATTGACTCGTTTTGCTTTTCGCAACCCCAACGGCATAACCTACGGCTATGCTACGTTTGACCTGTTGCTGCAAAACTCGCCGATAACAAAACTTTGTTTTGTCATTCTATATTTGTACTGTCATTGACTCGTTTTGCTTTTAGTGCACCGCAGGGCATCACTTTTAGCGATGCTGCCTGCGACGTTCACTGCAAAACTCGTCGATAACAAAACTTTGTTTTGTCATTCTGAGTGCAACGAAGAATCTCTTCTTTCGTGTTTCTTGAGATCCCTCATGTTCATTCGGGATGACAAGCTCGCGTTGTTAGATGCTTCGCTTCGCTCCAGCATGACAATGTCCTTTCTCCTTTCTGCTTTCTCCTTTCTGCTTTCTCTCAGTTTTTATTTATTCTCGTTGAATACTCTTTCAATAAGTTCCTTGTCGGCAAGGTTAGGCATTGTTACCTTGAGCAATGGTGTGCGCTCCATTTGGCGCTTGATGGCGAACATCGCACCCTCGTTGCGAGCCCAGCTGCGGCGTGCTATGCCGTTGTTCACGTCCCACAGAAGCATCTCTTCGATGTGGCGTGCCGAGTCATCACTGCCGTCAATTACCATGCCGAAGCCGCCGTTCATGACCTCGCCCCAGCCTACGCCGCCACCATTGTGGATAGATACCCAGGTGGCTCCGCGGAACGAGTCGCCTATGACGTTATGTACGGCCATGTCGGCACAGAACTGCGAGCCGTCGTATATGTTCGAGGTCTCGCGGTAGGGGGAGTCTGTTCCCGAAACATCGTGGTGGTCGCGTCCGAGTACCACGGGTGCCGAAATCTCGCCTCGTGCAATGGCTTCGTTGAAGGCGAGAGCAATGCGTGTGCGGCCCTCGGAGTCGGCATAGAGGATACGCGCCTGTGAACCCACGACAAGCCTGTTCTGCTTTGCCTCGCGGATCCAGTGAAGGTTGTCTGCAAGCTGTCCGTGAATCTCTGCCGGAGCCTCGGCGAGCATCTGCTCAAGCACCTCGGCAGCAAGGCGGTCGGTTGTCTCAAGGTCATTCTCGTTGCCCGATGTACATACCCAACGGAAGGGACCGAAACCATAGTCAAAGAACATAGGCCCCATAATGTCCTGCACGTATGAAGGGTAGCGGAACTTGCCGTCTGCGGCAAGGATGTCCGCCCCTGCGCGTGATGATTCAAGCAGGAACGCGTTGCCGTAGTCAAAGAAATACATGCCGCGTGCCGTGAGTCTGTTGATGGCTGCCACGTGACGGCGCAGTGACTCCTGCACGCACTCGCGGAAGCGTTCAGGCTCCTCGGCCATCATGCGGTTACTCTCCTCATAGCTGTAGCCCACAGGGTAGTAGCCTCCCGCCCATGGGTTGTGCAGTGATGTCTGGTCGCTTCCCAGGTCTACATTCATCTCCTCATCGGCAAGACGCTCCCACAGGTCGACTACGTTGCCCACATATGCGAACGATACAATCTCCTTCTTTTCGACAGCCTCTTTTATTCGTGGTATAAGCTCATCAAGCGATGAGTGTAGCTCATCCACCCAACCCTGCTTGTAGCGCTTCTCGGCTGCCGCGATATTGATTTCTGCTGTCACGCTCACCACGCCCGAAATGTTTCCGGCCTTTGGTTGTGCGCCCGACATTCCGCCCAATCCTGCGGTCACGAAGAGCATGCCCTTGAGGTCGTTTTGCCCAGGCTTCATGCGCTTGCGTGCGGCGTTCATTACGGTGATTGTTGTGCCGTGCACAATGCCCTGAGGACCGATGTACATATAGGAGCCGGCAGTCATCTGTCCATACTGCGATACACCCATTGCGTTGAAACGCTCCCAGTCGTCCTGCGAAGAGTGGTTGGGGATTACCATGCCATTGGTTACGATTACACGCGGAGCATCCTTGTGCGATGGGAACAGTCCTAACGGGTGACCCGAGTACATTACGAGTGTCTGCTCGTCGGTCATTTCGGCAAGGTACTTCATAGCCAAACGATATTGAGCCCAGTTCTGGAACACTGCACCGTTGCCTCCGTACGTGATAAGCTCGTGAGGATGCTGTGCCACTGCCTTGTCAAGATTGTTTTGAATCATTAGCATTATTGCAGCAGCCTGACGTGAGCGTGCAGGGTACTCGTCGATTGAGCGTGCATACATTTCATAGTCGGGACGCAAGCGGTACATATATATACGTCCGTACTGCTTCAATTCCTCAAGAAACTCCGGTGCAAGCTCTGCGTGGTGCTTCTCGGGGAAGTAGCGCAGTGCATTCGCGAGTGCCAGTTTCTTCTCCTCGTCGGTTAGGATGTCTTTGCGCTTTGGTGCATGGTTGGCACTCTTGTCGTACTCTCTCTTCGCAGGCAACACATCGGGTATTCCTGCAAGAATATCTTTTTGAAAGTCGGTCATGGTATTATGGTTTTGGTCTGTTCTTTTGTTTCGTTTCTCGTAGTTTTGTTCTCGTTTCTTGAGATCCCTCGTCGCTTGCGCTCTGTCGGGATGACAAGTCCGCGTACTTGTCATCCTGAACGTATGTGAATTATTGTATTAAGCGAGTGTAACATGAATTCATTCTATGTTACTCTACGAGCGTTACAATAATCGCCGAAGGCAAGGATCTCTTCTCTCTTCGCGCAGTTTTAGATGCTTCGCTTCGCTCCAGCATGACAGGTCCGCGGTTTTGTCATTTCGAACCGAAGGGAGACGTGTTGTTGAGGGCTTGCCCGAAAAAATCTCTTATTCGCAGTTTTTGAGATTCCTCGTCGCTTCGCTCGCTCGGAATGACAAGTCCGCGTTCTTGGGCGGACACGTCGGTACCGCCCCTACAGTCGGCATAACAGTGCTGTTGTTTACACGTACTTGTCATCCTGAACGTATGTGAAGGATCTCTTCTCTCTTCGCGTTGTTTTGGGATGCTTTGCTCCAGCATGATAATGTCCGCGTTTTTGGGCGGACACGCCGGTACCGCCCCTACAGTCGCAATGACAATCCGATTATGCGTTTATCTTGCTTTCTACAATCTCCAGAATCTCTTTCTCGGCCTGCTGTGCAAGAGCCTGTATCTCGTTGGCCTCGTTTATGAAGCGCTCGGCAACCTCGCGGTCCTTCAAGCCTGCGGCATTAATTTTCACGTTGAGACATGCGCCCATGACAGCAGATCGTGCAGCCAATGCACCCACTCCTGCGTCTGATACCGAATTAGGGTTGCCCTCTGTCGCCATTGCGCGTACAACATCGAATGCCTTGTAGGCAGCCTTCATGGTGCGCAGGGGTACTTCTGTTGCGTACAGAGTTGCCACCTGCATGGCCTCTGCGCGTGCTGCTTTCTCCTCGGGAGTGTTCTTAGGCATCGCGAATACATCCATTATCTTGTTGAACGCAGCTGTATCCTCGTCAACCAAGGCAAGCAGTTCGTTCATCACGCTCATGCCGTTCTCGGCCCAGTCCGAGAAGAACTCCCAACGTTCATCCCATCCGGCCTTGTGTGATGAGAGGTTGGCAACCATTGTGCCCAATGCAGCAGCAAGAGCGCCCATATATGCCGATATTGAACCACCGCCCGGTGCCGGAGATTCGCTTGCTGTCTCCTCGGCAAAGCCCTTGCAGGTCATGTCAACCAGTTTCTTTGCTCCTTTCTGATCCTCGGCCTCAAGCATATACTCTATGACCTTCTCCTCAGGCTTGAACTCCTTGAGGGTAGATAGTCCCATGCTCTCTATTGCTATGCGCACAAGTTCCATTTCGGGTACGCCGGTCGATCGGCTCTGCTTGCGCAGGAAGTGACGTCCTGCATCAACAAGAACCTTCTTTGGGACAAGTCCCACAATCTCAGTTCCAGTCACGCGCACGCCACGTGCGTCGGCCGCACGGCACACCTCGTCAAAGGCTGTGTGGAGTGGGGTGATTGAGAGATTTGTAAGGTTCATCGATACCTGTGCAATGCCATATTCATCAATGAACCAGCCGATAGCCTTGCATGCTTTTAATGTACCGGGTTTCATTACCGGTTCTCCGTTCTCGTCCTTTATTATCTTGCCCACGATAGGGTTACCTTCGCGCATGGGGCGTCCCTTTTCGCGCACGTCGAATGCAATCGCGTTCGCACGGCGTGTGGATGTGGTGTTCAGGTTATAGTTTACGGCAACAAGAAAATCGCGTGCTCCAACGGCTGTAGCTCCTGTGCGTGCAATACCCTCGTCAAAGGCGCGTGCCCCGAAATCGGGTTGTTCCTCGGCGTTTGTCATCCTCTCGGGCAGTGCCTCATATTCTCCTTTGCGGCATACGGCAAGGTTGCGGCGCTCGGGCTTGAATGCCGCGGCCTCATAACAGTAGGTCGGCACGCCAAGCTCATCGGCAATGCGCTTGGCAAGTGTGCGTGCAAGTTCGGCACACTCCTCCATGGTGATGCCTGAAACCGGAATGAGCGGACACACATCGCATGCTCCCATACGTGGGTGCGCACCCTTGTGCTGGCGCATGTCAATAAGTTCTGTCGCACGTTTTATTGATGCTACAGCCGCATCCATTACTGCCTCAGGTTCTCCCACAAAGGTAACAACGGTGCGGTTGGTGGCCTCTCCCGGGTCGACATCCAACAACTTTACACCTTTGATGCTCTCAATGGCATCAGTTATCATCTTCACTATCTCCATGTTGCGGCCCTCGGAGAAGTTGGGCACGCACTCGATTATTCTCTTTTGCATGACTGCTATATATGTTTAATGGTTACAGTACTTTGTAGCAAAAGTAATACAAATTGTTTACCATTAAAATATAATATGCAAATATTTAGAAGCTGTAATCAAGAAATCAAACAATAACCTTATATGCAAGTTTAGAAATGGCTGGACTCACCTAAATAATAACCAAATGAATCCTTTGGATACTGTATTATATATGATGTTATTCTGAAGCCCGATGTCAGGTCGGATGTTCTTGAAGTCTATATAGCCGCTTTTGTAAGGGCTGTAATAAACTTGCTTTTCAAATGGATTGTCTATACGATTGTTTACCCAGTTTATATTGCTTCCATTAATTTTGCTTATGTTTTCACCATTGAGGCTGTTTGTAGTACGCTCAGTTTTGACATATTTTGTCGTATCAGGCTGTTCCTCGGGTTGCATTGATGATAATGTGTCGGGGACTATTGTATCACAGTCGCTCTTGTCATCGGTCAAGAGATTGCTTTTCACATCATAATCGTAATAAAAATATTCCGGATTGTATAGATAGTCTTCTACCGGATCATAGGTCTCGTTGTCAGAGAATAATGAAATCAGTAAGGAGATGCCAAAAAGCGCGAGGAAGAATATGAGTATGTTCCTATTCTTTTCCTTCTCTCTTTCTCTTCTGCTTTCTTCTATGATATGTGCATACGACTTGCCGGTATTATATACGGAAGTGTTCCCTTGGATTCCATCTGCCGTGAATTCCCTGCATGTCTTGGAGGCTATATCGAAAAACTCATAGGCAGTTTCGTGGTCAAGACTGTATTTCTCTTTTACTCTGCCGATGATATATTCTTTTCTTCCGTCTCTTACCATCAGTCCCCATATGAACTTGATGATCTCTTCGTGTCTCTCAGTATTCATAATAGTTGTTTTTAGTGATTTGTTACGATGAAAAGGTTCTTTTTGTGTCTGTATTGATTATTCAAGCAATCTCCTTATGAGTTTGTATATCGCAAGTGACACTGTTATTATAAGGAGATATTTGATTCCGCCCGGATATGCGTAGAATAAGTATGTTACAAATGCAACCAATAATGCAATACAGATACCGTCCACTGTTTTACTTTTTCTCTTCTTACGTTTTATTTCATCCTCAATCTCCTGTACGATATACTCTATAATGGCATTTGCCTCTTCGTGACTGGCTCCGTTTGCAATAAGTTCGTCGATGCTTCTCTGTGGTGTGTAACCATAGTCGCATATGAACCTTATGCCCTCCTTGAAGTGTGTGTTGTTGAATCTCTTGTTTTTCATAATGTTTCCGCTTTTCTTTGACTCAAAGGTAGGGCAGTAATGTGACCAATAAAACAGAAAGGTGTGGCAAAACAGGAAAAAGGGCATAAAACAGCACTATGCAACACCTCTTAAAGGTATTGCATAGTGCTATGTGTTTCTGATTATCTTCAGATCAATCCTTGAAGTAACCGATGATGAACCCGGCGCAACTTGACGGGTGCCTGTCGTAGTATTGCTGTACGGCTTCAATGTTCTTCTTCATGTTCTGCTCTACAATGCCACGCTCCTTGCGCATATTCTCTCCGCGGTTCGATATTCCAATGAGAATATGGATGTGGTTGTTCTCGATTCTTTCGCCACTTAACAGCAATGCCATAATCCTTGCATTGTTGCTGTAGTTGCGGCAGTTGCTTGCCGACAACCCGACAAGTGAGAACAGTTCCTGGTCTGTGCCGTTATCTATAACCGGTGCATAGAAGCTTTCTATCTCTTTGTTAAGGTTCTTGATTATGACACCGGTCTCACTCTTATGCCTTTCCAGTTCTTCCCTTTTTGCCTTCAATCTTGATACCTCATACTCTGGAATCTCCTCAAGTGCGTTCTCGCTATTCTTAATATCATCAAGGTTCTTGTAGAAAGCATTGACATAGTTGCCGATGTTCAGAATGCATGAGTGCATTGCAGCTCTGTTGCATGTCAGTTTCATCTCCTTGAGCAGTTCTTTCATCTTTACAGCATCGCCGTTTATGTCGGTGAGTAGTCGGTCGGCATTCCTGAACTCGCTTATGATATCGTCGTTTACCGTGCCGGCACTGCTCATCTTTTTAATCTCTTCATCAATGAATGTCTTCATTGCTGCACAGTTCTCTGCTGAACCGATGGAGTCCATTCTTCTCAAAAGCATCTCAAGTGCCTCCCGTTTGTCATTTTCATCGGTTGCTTCCCGGACCTTTCTTATGTCGGCCTTTATGCCTTGGGTGACTCCCTTTACAATAACCGCATTTGAGTAGAACCCATCTATCTCCTGTAACTTCTTTTCTGTCTCTTCGCTCTCCTCAAGCCATTTATGGTTCTTCTTTATCTGCATTGCGGCTTCGGCAAATGACATGCTGCGTCCCGACTCCTTCAATAGCGTCTCAGCATATCCCTTGCCAGCCTTCTTTAAGGTTTTCTTCTGCTCTTCAAGGAGTCCTCTCGCATCCTTCTCGGTTTGCTCTCGCGTCGCTTCTGCACGTTTCTGCAACGCTTTCACCATGCGTTGCGATTTCCTGCCGCTGCTTACGGTGAAATCCTCGACCCTTGTGATGTTGTTGTGGATTTTTTCAACAACGATTTTGCTAAGGAACGGTGACAGGCTTTCAAGGTAATAAAGCCTTTCGAGAATCTCTCCTTTTTTACGGTTGAGTCTTTCGATGCTGTAGCGCCTTTTCTCAAGTCTTATTGTGATGAGGATTGCAACAACAAGCAGCGCTAACGCTCCTATTATATATAATGTATATTCCCAGAATCTCTCTATTGCAGCAGGTTCGAACTGTATGTTCTTGTGTGGAGATCCGCTTGCAAGCGGCTGGTCGAACACGAATACACCGCAGGCCGATCCTGCAAAGATAGTGTTGCCATGAGAAACCACGGCTTCGGGGTTGAACTTTATGTCGGTGTAGTAATCTTTGTGGCTGTTGCCTTCGGACGAGAAGATGAACTCTCTTATACCGAAATTGCCGACACCATAAACATGCCTGTCATCCGTTATAACCAGACGATAGAAACCGTCTGCCTTTATTGAATCTCCCCAGTCCGGTGTGTAGACATAGTGGTTTGTGAGGATATAAGGGTCTGCGTCATCGCCTGAGAAAGCAATATCTCTGATGTATTTGAATCTGTCACTGCCGGGAATAATGTTGAACCCGTCATTGCCTTTCTTGTATATTCCATCGTTGAGCGTGCTTGCCCAGATATTGCCCTGGTGTGTTGCGAACCTTGTGATGAAAGGCCAATTTGTAACTTGTCCCCCCTCTTTATACATCATTATCTTCTCGCCTTTTCTTTCGGGGTCGATATTGATTATGCTGTCACGTATTCCGCATAGCAGTCCACCTCCTCCGAATGCCGTTGCATCTTTCTCAATCTCTCCCAACTTTTCAATAGAGAAGGATGCTGCAAGCGAGTTCATGTAGTAGCTGTCGCCCATTTTAGTATCAATGGTGTAGATGGCATTGCCGTTATCGATAAAATAGATCTGCTTGTCGACAACAGTCAGGTGCTTTATATCGTATCTCTCCGGGATATTCAGCATATGCTTGGCATTAAGACCTTTGCCTTCTGTGCTATTTATGTCGCTCCTGAATACCCTGTTGCCGATGAGATAATATATGTAGTCACCGTCGATGGCTGCCGCACGGGCTTCCCCTGCATTGTTGAATATGTCAAGGTTGTGTGCAATGCCGAAAAGGGCATTTCCGGTAACGAGAACCGACCTGTTTGTCTGTGGAATGTCCGCTATGATATTGCGGCACTCGGGACGTACATTGCGGCGCAACTCAACCCTCTTGTACTCGTCGGGGTTGTCAAGGTTCTCGTCCTGTACAAGATATACATGATCCTTGTTGATGAAGTAGTTTACTCTTGTTTCCGGAACGTAATAGTAGAACTCTGCACTGTGCTCAAGGTGGTACTCGTCCTTTGGTTTCCCATCGATACCGTATATTTTCAGACTCTTCTCGGTCAAGGCGAATATCTCCTTATCTTTGATTACAACGCTCTTGACCTTCTCATCGATACCGATTACGGTGATATTGTCATCCTGCGTG
Organism: Bacteroidaceae bacterium; assembly: GCA_017398805.1. Taxonomy (GTDB): domain Bacteria; phylum Bacteroidota; class Bacteroidia; order Bacteroidales; family Bacteroidaceae; genus HGM04593. Next base: position 34,526 of record JAFQEZ010000037.1, read on the forward strand.
TCGACCTTGAGTACTCCTCCATCGGATGCCGCTACAAGATAACGGTTGTCATATCTCAGGACGCTGTTTACGACAAACGGCTTCGCAGCCTTCCAATCCTTGTAGCCGTCATGAGGGTATATTCTCTGCAACAAGCCGCAGTCATTGTCCGATACCTTGTAGAAACCATTGGATGTTCCAACATATACACCTTTTTCGGCAACATGTATGTCATAAGGGGAGTATTTAAAGTCGTTGACCTCAATCCTGTAGGCATTTTGTACCAGCATACTGTCACCGCTCATTTTGGAGCGGTAGAGTCCCATGTTGCGTGCGCCTATCCACACGGTGCTGTCATTAGTACGCCGGTCTTCAACAACGCGGTATATACGGTCGAACTGCAAGTCGGATGCAATGGTGTCCATGCTATTATAAAGAGGATTATAGCAATAGATAGCACCATCCTCGGTACCTATATAGCATATGTCGCCATTCACGGTTATTGATGAAAGTTGCTCGTTGAAAAATGTCTCGCTTTCATTCAGACTTAAACTCTCGCTCTTTTTGCTGCAACCGACAAGGATTATTGTCAGTAATGCCGATATACAGAGTTCTATCAGGTGTTTGTACATATCTTAATGGTACTTAGTGACTTCTTGTTATTGATTCTGCAAAGATAGCCAAAGATTTGTCTTTACAAAATATTTGATAAAATTAAGCAATGGTATAGCATTTGGCCTGTGATTCATTTTCTTTGCGAACTTGTCATTTCGACGATAGGAGAAATCTCTTTATTCGTATTGCTTGCAGTTTTTGAGACCCCTTACGTTCATTATTCGCAAAGGCTCATCAAAGATTTCGCGATATTTTTGAGATCCCTCGTCGCGATGCTCTGTCGGGATGACGGGCTCGCGGTTTAGTGGAGCTTATATAGAACTCAGGTTTTTTTATGCAAGAAAAGGGAACTGCGTTGCAATCCCCTTTTCTGTTATTTTTATCGCCCTTGGCTCGCTTTTCTGTTCGCATCCCGCAGGGCGTGACTTCGCCACTCTGCCTGCGACTAATTGCTGAAAAGCTCACCGATGCATTGGGTTCGCTTTTCTTTCGTGACCCGCACGGCACAAGTTGCACCGGTGCTGCGTGCGACTAATCACTGAAAAGCTCACCGATAGCAAAAAGTTACTTTACAAGTACCTTATTTATGTGAAGAGAGGGCAACCCTTTGGATTGCCCCCTCTTGTTAGTTTGCCATTGGGCTCGCCTTTTTTTCAGCGACCCACGCGGCACCACTGTCGCGGTGCTTCGCGTGACCAATCGCTAAAAGGCTCGCCGATAGCAAAAAGTTACTTTACAAGTACCTTTTTGCCATTGACAATGTAGATACCACCCTCGGTTACCTTCTCAAGCTTGCGGCCATTGAGGTCGTAGATGCTTTCGATAGCCTCGCCGTTGATAACTACGTTCTCAACGCCTGTAGCCTTTGTACCGTAGAATGTCGGGAGTACCATGCCGTCAGAAACAGATTCTGTAACCTTGAATGCGCCTGCAGCAGTGTCGTATACAAGGGTCAATCCCTCACTTACGATAGTTGCTGTGCTGTTCTCATCCTCGGCGATAGTGATTGTCCAGCTGCTCATTGGAGTGTATGCGCCATTTGAGCTGAGCTTTGGACCGGAAGTGCCATACATTGAAGATGTGTAGATATAGTTGCCGTTTACATCCTTAATGTAGTATGTTCCTGCCTCAGCAGCCTCTTCCAAGGTGATAGCATAGTATACAGCCTCGGTCAAATCGTTGCCATCGATTGTTGTCTCAATACCTGGCAGGACACCATTTGCAAGAGGTGCTGCCACGTGACCGTTTGCAGCGAGGAAGTAGCTGCCGCTCTCAACTGCAACAGCTCTGTGGTATGTAACAGCCTCGGATATGATGTACTCAGCCGAAGTTGATGCACTCACGTATGTCTTGTCGCCGTATGTAAGCTCCACGACAACCTTGAGAGTACAGCTGTTCTCGATAGTGATTTCACCGTCGGTCTCCTCATCCTCAACTGTAGGCTCGTTGCCGTCAGTTGTGTAGTAGTATGTAACGTTTGTCACGCCCTCGATGTCTGCTGTTGCAGAGTGTACATTTACAGTCTGTGCACCAACGTATACACCGCTTGCGAGGTCGATTACCGGAGCCTCGAGTTTGTTCTCGGCAGGATATACCTTAATATATGTGATGTACATTACACTTGAGTAGTTGCCGCCGTTAGAACCGATAACGAGTTCGTAAACATTGCCGGCAGCCTGGTTTTCGGCTGCAATCTCGAATGTAGATGTTGCGGCAGTTCCGATGCAAGGTGTACTTACGGCAGTCTCGCCAACATATACGTTCATATCAACATTAGCATAGCTTGTTCCGCTTGAGTGACCGACAACCTCAATCTTCTCAACTGCAAAACCGAATGCAGGGAGAATAATCTTAGTGCCTGGCTTAGATATATTCAAGAAGCCCTTGCTGTCATAGATGTAGCTACCGCCGTTTGCAGTCGGGTCTATCTTGATGGTTTTTGCGCCATCAGTGTACTCTCCGGCTGTCTTAATGCTGCTGAAGTTATTCTCCTCCATAGTCGGGATCTTCCATCCACCGTTTACGAAGTCGAATACAACAGTCTCGTTAAGCGTTGGTTTAGCTGGCTCTGGAGCAACATTGCCTGTGAGCTCACCATGTGTAAGATTCTTGACACCTGCTGCGCCACAATACTTCTCCAGGCTACCTGTTACAACAACCTCTGCGCGATAGTTTGCCGGGTTGTCAACAATGTTGAGCTTGTTGCGCAAATCGCCTGAAGGCAACTGGATAACAAGACACTCGGTAACATCGGTTGTGTATGGGTTGTCCGAGATGAGCATATTTGTCTTTTTAGTAGCGTCCGCACCAAATGCAGCGCTAGTTACATTGCTGTCAACAGAACCTACGATATAGCCTGTTACTGTAACCTGAGCAGGTGACCCCTCGACATAAGCTGCAAGTGCCTCGGTAACATTGTACTCCGGAATTTCAACATCTGGAGCTTCCTCAACAACCTCAACAGCTACAGCCATTGTGTTGACATATTTGCTGCTGTTTACGCCAATTGTGTAGCCGGTAACCTTTACAACATCACCTGTAGATGCTGTAACAAGTCCAGTGTTAGGATACTGGATGCTACCCATTGCTGTAGTTGCGCCTTCAACTGCCACGTTGTAGTAGCTGCCGTTGATAGTGAGTGTACCTGTGTACTCAACATACTGTATTACCGGTGCAGTCAGGAATGCATCCAGTGCAGCGCCGTCCATAACAGTAGCTGTAGGATATTCTACAGTTACAGTCTCTCCGGTCTTCTCTACAACAGATGTCTTGGGGAACTGGAGCAAGCCGCCATAAGTTGTAACAACGCCGTTAACAGTAACGACATCGCCTGCAACATATTCGTGTGCTGCATTCAAGTAAACAAGAACTATACCTGTTTCGTCCTGTACAAGGAATCCCTTTGAGTATGTTGCAATTACAGTACCCTTGATTGTTGATTCAACGTCCTCGGCAATGTCTGCTATGTTGTCATATTCAGCAGCAGGCTCCTCAACCTGGAATGTGAAAGTCTGTCCAGCAAACTCCTCGCCGTCCACGCTCTTGATTACACCTGCCGGAATCTCGAATGTGTAAGTACCTGTCTTTGTTGCAGCAGCATCCAAGTTGAATGTTACCTTGTTTCCTTCAACAACAGCAGTGCTTATCCATGCAGTAGCAGCAACACCACCGTTTGCATCCTTCAGTTTGATGAATGTTACAGAACCAGTTTCAGTA
>JAFQEZ010000038.1 GCA_017398805.1 Bacteroidaceae bacterium
ATCTTGAAGTTTTCAATGAAACCTGATGGCAATATCAAACGGGCTAATTCCAATAGTATTTTTTCGTCTTGCATAGTATAAATTTTAACTATGCGAAGATAATATTTTTATATCATCCCCCCAACTTTTGCAGGTGAGCCGAGAATAGAGAACAGATAACAGATGAAAAACAAAAAAGGTTCTGCAATTGCTTGTAGAACCTTTTTTATTGTCGGGATGACTGGATTCGAACCAGCGACCACACGCCCCCCAGACGCGTACTCTAACCGGGCTGAGCTACATCCCGCTCTGTTTTCGAGTGCAAAGGTATGAAAATTTTGGCAATAAACAACAAACAATGCGAAAATATTTCTTTCTCTTGCCTGAATATACCTGGCATGCAGTAAAAAATAACCAAAAATATTGAATTTTGGAGTTTATTTTGTTTCTTTGCAAAATGCATGTTTATCCTTTGGATAAAGGCGATACTGTTTAGGGTTGAAAATTTATTGGATTATGAAAAAATATCTGTTTTCCTTACTGCTTACGTTGTGTACAATTTCGGGTGTGAATGCTCAGGAATGGAGCAAGGTCTTGACTAACGCAGACGGGCTACCCGGTTTTGCAATGGGTGACATCAATTACGATGGATATTATAGTTTTGTATCACCATTGATTGAACCAGGTACTGATACCGATAAGATCCGTATTACTGTGCTGGAAACTGTCAATAACGAAGCTCCTAATGGGAATAACGTTATATTCGCCCTCGCAGAACTCAGGGTCTATGACAAGAACGGCAATGCAATAGCATATACGGCAACCTCTAATGCCGATCATAATACCTTGTCGTATGTAAAAGATGGCGATGGTCTTCCTGCTTTGTCCGATGATAATTACAAGTCCTATTTCCACTCTATGTGGAGACCGGAGAATGCTGTTGCCGATTATCACTATGTGGAACTCGTGCTGGAAAGGAGTGTTGATTCTTTCTCATTAGAATGGGATACACGTTTTGGCGAACCCAAGAACTCCCCGACAAGGGTTGCCGTGACACTTGGTACCGATTACGTTCCGGAATCTCTTGGTGATGAGTTTGTTCTGGGTGATGCAGTGACTACCGCAGAAGAACTTGCAGTGGAAAACCGACTTTTTGTTCTCAAGGGCAATGCTGTAAAGTCATTCACGGCATCTAATGGTACTACTTATACAGGCAGTGGTCCGCTTTATATGCGTTATGCCGAAGAGGGCGATATCGTGGCTTCTGCCGAAAATGTAATGCAACTGATACCTTTCGATGCGGAGCGTTATATCATCTATTGGCCTGTCTCGGGAAAGTATCTTGCCAACTCTGCAAGCAGTTACAATGGCCTGAACGGATGGCAGTACAGTACGACTTATCTGAGCAAAGCTGCATATGTGAAGATTACCCCGGTTGGCGGTGGCAAGTTCGAACTGCAGTATGACGGCGTGAACTCGGCTGGTGCAGTATCGTTGTATGTAGGTGCCGAAATGCGTGACGGAGTCGATTCAAAGATGAAGACATTCGATCTTGAACACAAGACGGCGCTTGAGAACGGAGATTACACAAAAGGTTATGCCTTACCGATTGATTTCGGCTGGGAGATATACAAGGCTGTGCTTGATGATGAGACAGTCGCAGAATTGATGCTCTCCTTGACCGATTATGCACGTACAACATTACAGCCGGTGGTTGATGATGCCAATGCATATCTGTCGGAGTATGGCAATTTTGAAGGAGATTGTGCCGGGGAGGATACCGAATTGCGTTCTGTCATATCAACGGTCTCCGCTACAATAGGTACTGCTAATAGTTTTTCCGAGATAGTTGATGCACGCTCGGAACTTCTTGTAGCAATCTCCCGGTATATGGCTGTCGGTCTTAAAAAGTATGAGCGTCGTGTTGCGGAATTGGAGTCAACGGCCACATACAGCAGCTATCCGTATGTTGTTGGTACATATCCCGAGAGTTCAAAATCGATACTTGAAGGTATCTCATCTGCGATTTCTGCAGCAAAGGATGCTGCCGGAATATATACAGCCGAACAGTACGAGAATCTTTTTACTCAGATAGAAAGTGATATAACCCGATTTGAATCTACAAAGGTCGAGTCATCCGGTGGCTCAGGTGGCGGCGAAGAGGGTGACAAGGATGAAGAGGAGATTCCCGAAGGTGATATACTCTATGTCTATCTTGCAGGCGGAGGCGTGGATGCGTACTCGGTTGCATCACTTGACGGTGACCATTATATTCAGGACGGAAAGCTTTGTTTCCCGATCAAGGATGGTGATACAATGTATTATGCTCCCGAGGAGTATGACAGTTGCTCGACTGTAAGGCCGGAGCTTCCGTACATGACCTCGTTCAAGTTCAACAACAAGTATAACCCGAATCTGAATGTCGATGCCATTGCCGATACAGTAACCCGAGATCTTTATTTCAGCCTTAACGCTATTGGCAAATGGTTGACAGCAAGCTTCCAGCTTAGCGATGACAAGGCTGTTGCGTTTGTCGATACTGTGTTGCAGGAGAGCAAGGTCACACGCCAGAGTTTCGCCGATAAGGTAACTTACAAGGTTACATACCCGGGCTACAACATTGTAGAGCGCGTCAAGGTTCAGGATGAGTTGTGGACTAACCCTGTTGCCAATGGCGACACTGTTGAGGTTGCCCTTACTGCCGACATGCTTTCAACCAACAAACCTTCACAGAACAGCAGTGAGAGCCTTGCAAACCTTCTTGACAACAACCCTTCAACAATTTTCCATTCAACATGGGGGAGTGCAAATAATGCGACAATCAATTTGAATACATATATTGAGTTTGAATTGCCCGAAGCTATAGAGAACATACAACTTTACTACAAGTGCAGGCCACAAAGTGGCTACAATCCTCTTGTTTGGGAGATTTATGTAAGCGAGGACGGCAATATGTGGACACTTGCACATACCCTTGACTATACAAAGGACAATATGCCTACAGGTGGTGCCGGCCAGGAATATACCTCGCCGACAATATCTCTTGGCGGCAGCTATTCTAAGCTTAGGATATTACAGACAAGCGGAGAGTACTCAAAGAACCATTTTGTGTTATCGGAGTTGCGTATATATAAGGTTCTTGAAGGTACTACGGAAGAACCTGAGAAAATACAGGATGCGGTTTACGAGAACCGCAAGATACCTTTCGGGCGTGAGTATGATGTTACAATCAACTGGCTAACGGAGAATGCGATATCTGTGCCCCGTATCGATATTGATATTGATGGTGGAGCGTTCGTGACAAGCAAGGACTATTATCTTGATGCAAAATTCCGTATAACCGGTTATGGAGTATATGATAATTTTGAGGACTCAGTACAGATAAAGGGACGCGGTAACTCTTCGTGGGGCTATTCCAAGAAACCATACCGCCTGAAGTTTGCCGAAAAGGTAAAACCATTCGGTCTTACAAAAGGCAAGAGCTGGGTGCTGCTGGCGAATGCGCAGACAGGTTCACTTATGGCAAATGCAATCTCTATGAAGATTGGTCAGATAGCCGGTGCACATTATACCAACCATATAATTCCTGTCGACCTTTATATGAATGGCAGATATATGGGCAACTACATGTTTACCGAAAAGGTGGGCATGGCAAACAATAGTGTGGATATTGATGAGGAACTCGGTTATCTGCTCGAACTCGATACATACGGCAGCAGCGATGAGCCGATAAACAGGACCGGAGTATATAACCTTCCGGTAAAGATTGCAGAGCCCGACCTTGAAGATTATACGTCTGATGTTGCAGCGGCGCGCAAAGAGGCCATGATTAAGGATGTAAGGGAGATGTCGGCTGTAGTTTTTGACGGAGGCGACCTTGAGACTGTTCTTGATGTTGATGCCCTTGCACGTTTCTATCTTGCCAATGATTTCTCGCTTAACCAGGAGATAAACCACCCGAAGAGTACGTTCCTTTACAAGAACGAGGGTGACCCGGAGGGCAAATTGACTTTCGGTCCAATATGGGATTTCGATTGGGGTTATGGATATGAGACAACCGCTTCTTACTGCTACTCAAATGCGACATCAACCCTCATCAACTATAATATGGCTGCTCATGGTTTCTGGGATGATATATCAAACAACGTAACCTTCAAGAAAAACTATTATAAGGTGTGGAAAGAGTTCCTCGACAATAATGGCATGGAAGAGTTGGAGGATTATATCGACAGTTATTACAACTTTGCCAAGAACTCGTTCGACAGCAATGCTGTCATCTGGAACGGCAACGGGTATACCGAAACCGATAGAGACCGTGCCAAGCAGTGGCTAAGGGAACGTAAGAATTATATCTACAATAATCTGACCGAATACGATATTGATGACCTCCTTTATCCTTTGGCTGGCGATGTCAACTGCAACAACCAGCTTACTGTGCATGATGCAGCATTGATTGTCGCTTATCTCCATGGTAATACACATAATGCATTCCATCTTGCCAAGGCAGATGTTGACAATAGCGGTAAAGTAGATGCCGGCGATGCTGTAGCTACAGCCCAACTCGTGTTCGAGAGCGAAGTACCGTCACCGATGTACTGGTACAATACACCTGCTGCAGCAGGTGCTCTCACAGCTAACGCTTTCACGCTTGAACAGGGTGAGGAGACCGTTGTACCATTCACGCTATCATGCGGCAGCAATGAGTTCTACAATGCCCTGCAGTTCGACCTTACTGTTCCCGACGGTCTTTTCATCAATGATATTACTGCAAATGAAGATCTTTATCTTGAGTTCTCTTTTGCCGAGTTGGGTATGAACACTTATCGTGTAGTCGCATATTCCGAGGACAATTCAGTTCTTGCCGAGGAGGATGCTGTTGTTGCCAACCTGAATCTCCAGACATTTGATTTAATAGAAGAGGGACTCCGCAAAATCAATGTAAGCAACATATATGCGGTGAACGGCAATAATGATGAGGTTCGCATGCCCGATGCTCTCATTACGTTCAGTGAGACAACAGGCGTTGATTCAACTCTTGCAACAACAGCAGTCAGGGGTGGCGAGTGTATAACGGTAACAGTGCTCGAGGCACAGGATATCGCGGTATATTCTGTTGACGGACGTCTGGTGCGCAAGGTACATGTAGATGAAGGCACTACCCGTATTGATGTGCAGCCTGGTATGTATGTGGTCAATGGCATGAAGGTGCTTGTACACTAATGGTGACAACTGTTAACGGCGGAGTGTCATAATTAACGAACTATTTCGTTGTTATCGATATTAAGCCTTCTGTTTTGTCAATTCTTACAAACCTAACGGAGTTGTGTCAAAATAATTTCAGACACGGCTCCGTTATATATAAACAAGCTACTTATATATGGATAGATATTATGCATCAAGCAACAGGTATGATAATCCCGACAGGGTATATCGCAGATGCGGCAGGAGCGGAGTGCTGCTGCCAAAAGTCTGTCTCGGGTTCTGGCAGAACTTCGGAGCCGATGCTTCATTCGACAACTGTCGTGCGATAGCACGGATGGCTTTCGATTACGGCATCACCCATTTCGACCTTGCGAATAACTATGGTCCTCCTCCCGGTGCGGCCGAAGAAGTTGTCGGGCGTCTGCTTAAAGAGGATTTTGCTCCGTACCGCGATGAACTTTTCATCGCAACGAAAGCCGGATATGACATGTGGCAAGGACCATACGGCAGTTGGGGTTCGCGCAAGCATCTTATGGCAAGTATTGACCAGAGTCTCATGCGTCTTGGTCTCGGTTATGTTGACCTTTTCTACATACACCGTTACGATCCGGTGACTCCTCTTGACGAGACATTGCAGGCACTCGTGGATATTGTCCGCTCTGGAAAGGCACTCTATATCGGCATTTCGCGTTGGCCTCTTGACGCACTCAAGTATGCCAATGCTTTCCTGCGTGCACAGGGTGTACCGCCTCTTATCTTCCAGGGTCGCTTGAATCTGCTTGACAGGGCAGTACAGGATGAAGGCGTTCCGGCTTATTGTGCTGCCGAGGGGTTGGGGTTCATCTCTTTTTCGGCTCTTGCGCAGGGGTTGCTTACCTCTCGTTACCTGGAGGGTGTGCCCGAAGGTTCCCGTATGTCACGCGCAGGGTCGTTGAAGAAGGAACTCCTGACACCTGAACTGCTTGATTATCTGAATCGTCTCGACGCGATAGCGCAGGAACGTGGTGAACCGCTTGCATCTATGTCATTGGCATGGGTGCTGGCTCAGGAAGGAGTCACCTCAGTACTTGTAGGCGCACGTACGCCCGATCAGTTCAAGGAGTCACTGAAGTGTCTCGATTCGCCGATGTTCGGCAGTGAAGGATTGCCGTTATATCCTAACAAAGTATTCTGAATCCCGATACATAATAACATAATCAAGGCTCGCCGCAGCGAGCCTTGATTATGTTATTGTGTATGTAATATTTTAACGTGAGCTCGATATAAGAATAAGGTGTTGTCTAAAGCATTTTTGTCATGCTGAACGCAGTGAAGCATCTATAGAGAATGGGTGCAGAGATCCTTCCGCCGCTTCGCTTTGTCAGGATGACAGTTTCGCGATTTGATTGAGTTTATATCGAACTTGCGTTATTTTACTTTACAATGTTCATCTCATCGATAAGTCTCTTGCAACCTCCAAGCTTGTCGATTACGAAGAGTACATAGCGGATATCTACGTTGATACAACGCTGTAGGTTGTCGTCGAAATTGATATCGCCGCTGAGCGACTCCCAGTTGCCGTCGAACGCAAGACCGATGAGCTCACCACGTGAATTGAGCACACCGCTACCGCTGTTACCGCCGGTGATGTCGTTTGTGGTAAGGAACGCAACCGGCATCTCTCCGTTTGCCATAGCATACCGGCCGAAGTCCTTGGTCTCATAAAGCTCCTTCAAACGTGCCGGAACAATGAACTCGCTGTTGTTGGGGTCCTCTTTCTCCATTACACCCTTGAGTGTGGTATAGTAGTTGTATGTAACACCGTCCTTTGGCTGGTATGGCTTCACGTTACCGTATGTCATACGCATTGTGAAGTTGGCGTCGGGGTATACAGGTGCACCGTTTGCCATCTCCATAAGTCCCTTAAGGTATCTCTTGTGGAGTGGGTTGATGACTTTCTCTAACTCAGAAGCCTCTGCCATGATTTTGCGGTAACTCCTGATCACGGCTGTGTGCAACAACATGCCCGGGTCTTTCTCGAATTTCTTGAGTGAAGGCTTCTTGAGGAACTTGTTGAGATTCTCCTCGTTGGCCAGGATAGAGTTGTCATATACATAGTCAATGTATTTCTCAAGGTTGCCTTTGTACTTTGCGTAAACCTCGTTCAGGTATTCGTCACGCTCTTCAGGCTTGGTCAGTTCAAAGTAGAGCGGAAGAACCTCCTTTGCAATACGGCGGTCAATTTCATGAACATAGTCGCGCTCATGCAACCATTCATATACGGCCTTCATTGTGCGTTCAATGCTCTCAGGTTTCTCGAATATCTGGTTTTGGCTCGCGTCAAGGTTACGGTATATGAACTCGACATTCATTATGAGCTCAATTGTTGCTGTAGAGAGGTACATTGTGCGGTTCATATCCTCGACACATGCGTTGATTTCCTTTACAACATTGACATACTCATTCTTGCCGTTCTTCTGTGCCCAAGCCTTGAAAGCAGCCTCCTCGGCGAGTTTTGTCTCCACGACCTTGTTGTCGACAATTGCCTTGTTCATGCCGATAGAGTTCTTCCAGTAGTTGCTTATGCGTGCCTGCTTGTCGGCATATCTGATTGCGATATCCTCGCTTTTTGCCATCTCGTCACGGATAATCTTGAGTGTAACGTCGCGCATTGCGATGCGTGGCTCATTCTCCTGGTACATCCTCTGCTTCACCTCATCACCTGTAAGGTAGCGTGATGTGCTGCCGGGGAAACCCATAATCATCGCGAAATCGTCCTGCTCGAATCCTGCAAGTGAAACGTTCAGGTACTTGGGTGTGCTCAAAGGTACATTGTCCTTGCTGTATGCTGCAGGGTTGCCGTTCTTGTCACCGTAGATGCGGAATACAGAGAAGTCGCCTGTGTGGCGTGGCCACATCCAGTTGTCGGTCTCACCGCCGAACTTACCGATAGAGTTGGGAGGTGTAGCAACGAGGCGCACGTCGGTGTACTTCTTGTAATAGATAAGATAGAACTTGTTGCCTTCGAAGTAGGGGAGCAACTGAGAGTACATGTACTCCTTGCCCTCAATGTCATCAGCCTTGAACAACTCCTTGCCTATTCTGCCAAGTGTCTGGCGGTCGAATGACTGCTCCTCGGTAATCTCGCCGCTCTTGATGCGGTTGTTCACTTCATCGGTAACATCTGTAATCTTTACCACAAAAGTGAACGCGATATCCTCGCATGGGAGCTCCTCTTCGTAGCTCTGGCTCCAGAAACCGTTGTGCAGGTAGTTGTGCTCAACTGTGCTGAGCTGCTGGATGAAACTGAATCCACAGTGGTGGTTTGTGAGTACAAGACCGTTTGGAGATACAACTTCACCGGTGCAACCGCCACCGAAGATACCTATGGCATCTTTCAATGAAGGTGCATTGGGAGAGTAGATTTCGTCAACCGAAATCTCAAGACCCTGCTTGCGCATCTGGTCCTCAAGGTTCTGCTGGCGCATGAGCTGCAACAGCCACATACCCTCGTCGGCCATCATCTGAGGTGTGAAAAGCACTGCCATGAGCAGTGTCGCTAAAAATTTCTTCATAGTGTATAGTTTATTTAATTAAAATATAATTTTATTTAATGTGCGAAGATACATCAAAAAGGGCAAAAAAATGCCGTTTTATGATATTTTATCTAAAGTTCAACAATTTAGGCTCAGATGATGGTTCTGTAGGGACTTATCATTTGAACATAAAAGAGGATGACTCAAGTCATCCTCTTTTTGTTGAGGGTGAATAAAAAGCAAAGTTCAAGGCTTGTGCAAGTGAGCTAAACATAAAGTTTACTTTAATGTTTTACAGCGAACGAAGCCAAGGCTCGCCGCAGGCAGTGCGCTTGTGCAGGCTTCAA
>JAFQEZ010000039.1 GCA_017398805.1 Bacteroidaceae bacterium
TCCAAAAATCAAACAGGTTCAAGCTGTGGAATTTAACGGTGCCGGTTAAAGAGATTACCTCTGCTTGTCATTGCGCAATTGTCATCCCGACAGAGCGTAGCGACGAGGGATCTCTTTTTCATAACTACTGCAAATATTTTGTCAACCCACACCTTTTTGCTACTGAACCCAAACTACTGCCGATTGTTCATATGTAACGTTCAACCCTTAAGGCTATCCCTACCTGCATTGTCAACGAGATCTGCAAGTTCCTTGTCTGTATGCCCCTCAAGTTCACGACACAAAGTATATTCCTCTTCGAGACTTGTCTCTACAATCATTCCCTTACGCAACATTTCATCAATGAGATGAGATGTTACCGACGGTGGCAGATTGCATTCGTCGTTCATTATCGAGAGCATTTCGCTCTTACTGAAAACTCTGTCACTCCTATCTTTAGCAACAGCCTCGATTTTCCCGATAAGCATGACAAGGAGCGAACGCCTGCTGTTGTGGCTGAGCCCTTTGAAACGGTTCTCCATGTCAAGACGCTTGCCTTCCTGCATGAGGTATATCCAACGTGAACCTGCCAGACATATATACCATGATATATTTATCCACATGAGGAACAGAAAAATTCCTGCCAGACCGCCATACACATCGTGCATCCTTGTAAAAGCGCTGAACACCAAGGTGCTGAAATGCTGCAGAAGAGCAAGCACTGAACCACACACTACGGCAGAGATCAAAGCATAACGGCTATCGACTTTGGTACAAGGTATGAACTTGTACGATACGAAAAGCAGCGATATCAGCATTGCCACAAAAAGCACGAAAATGTTCACATCCTTGAATACCCCTTCGCCGAAATAAGATGAAACTGTAATACTCATGACAAGCAGCATTATCAACACAAACGGTACAAGAAGCACAAGGATGAAGTGCTTGAGCAGTTTCTTTATACTGTGTCCCTTAAGATTCCAAAGCATATTGAAGGAACTGTCTATTGTCATGTATATCGAAAAGACCGAATAGAGCAACAGCACAAGACCGGCAACCGCGCCAATCCAATGGGTAGTATCGGTACTGTTGAGATAACTGTCAGTCATGGCGAGCAGGCTGTCAGAGACTCCATCGGCACCGAAGAAGAGTTCACCGACCTTCTCTCTGAAAAGTTCGGCATATCCCATCTGCCTTGCAGTTGCCACCAACAGTGCAAGCACAGGAACAGCAGCAAAGAGTGTATGGTACGTCAATGCAGCTGCAGCCTGCCCCACATGACCGATACCTGAAAAAAGTTTGATGAATGACCATAGGATATGATTGCCCGCAATCTCCCTGTCGGCGTTCAGTATATTGATTTTCCTTATAAAGTCCCTTATATTCTTCTTCATTGGAGTCAGGTTAAAATGAGTCTGCAATATATGCAATATTAACGATACCACAATAAGTTATTGAAACGAATATGACTGATACCGTTATTTTTTTGTAACTTCGCGCCCATTGACAAATTATACCACAATGACACTTTCAGTTTTAGGTCTAATAGCCGGCATGGTGCTTGTAATCCTCGGTGCCGACTGGCTCACAAAAGGAGCCTCGGCACTTGCACGCCGTTTCAACATCAGCGAACTTGTAATAGGTTTGACAATCGTTGCCATCGGCACATCCTTACCCGAGTTGGTCATAAGTACAGGTGCTGCCATAAAAGGAAGTTCCGGTATTGCACTCGGCAACATCATCGGAAGCAACATTTTCAACGGCATGTTCATTCTTGGAGTTACAGCACTCATTGCACCGATAAGATTCAATGCCCGTATGCTAAGCCGCGAGCTGCCATTCAATTTACTGGCATCGATTGTAATACTGTTGCTTTCGGGCAGCATGCTTGTTGGCGGTGCTCCGGGCGAAGAGATAACACGCTACGGTGGTTTGCTGCTCTTATGTTTCCTTGCCATATTCATCCGTTACACATTCTCGATTCCGGCAGATGAGAATTCAGGTGAAGAGGTACAGGAAAATATCGGTACCGGAAAAATCGTATTATACATAGTTGCCGGACTTGCAGCGCTTATCTCGGGCGGCAATCTCTTTGTTGACGGAGCTACGGCTGTGGCACAGGCTATAGGACTATCCGAGGCTGTCATCGGCATCACAATCGTGTCGGCAGGCAGTTCACTCCCCGAACTTGCAGTATCGGTCAATGCTGCACGCAAAGGAAATGTAGGTATTGCCCTCGGCAACGTGCTCGGAAGCAGTATCCTCAATATCTTCTTCATTCTGGGTACAGCCGCTACAATATCGCCGATTTCGCTCGACGGTTTCAGTTGGGTCGACTATTATGTATTGGTGGCATCGTCGCTGCTGATATACATCGTTTCACGTTTTGGCGGAAAGGCTGTCATCAACCGTTTCGAAGGAGCAATACTTGTTGCAGGATATATCGCATACACGGTATACCTGATAAGTGTTTCATAAGCAAATGCGCGGTCCTTATTATTTTCTGCCAAAATGTCTTGTTTTATAACACAGCATTGCTATTTTTGTCGTGCTTTTGAAGGATGAACAATTTTGGCACACTTTTCGTTATAGGAATAATGTGCGCGGTTGCACTATAAAGATATTAGAATACTAACTCAAAATAATTGAAAACTATGAACATTAGACCATTGGCAGACAGAGTGCTCATTTTGCCTCAGCCTGCAGAGGAGAAGACAATCGGCGGTATCATCATCCCCGACACTGCTAAGGAGAAACCACTTCAGGGCAAGGTTGTCGCTGTTGGTGGCGGAACAAAGGACGAGGAGATGGTTATTGCGGTAGGCGACCAGGTATTATATGGCAAATATGCCGGAACTGAGATTGAATTTGAAGGCGAGAAATATCTGATCATGCGTCAGAGCGACGTTCTTGCTGTTTTGGGATAAAAAAACATCTTTGGCTTTGTCATACTGAGCAAAGCGGAGTATCTATTAAATATAATATTCTTCACTTCGTTCAGAATGACAATTATATCGAGAATTTACATTTATTTAATAATAATCAAAGAACTTTCAAGTAGTTTCAAATATTATGGCAAAAGAGATTCTATTCAATATGGACGCTCGCGACCAGCTCAAGAAGGGCGTTGACGAGCTTGCAAATGCAGTGAAGGTTACACTCGGTCCCAAAGGCCGCAATGTGATTATCGAGAAGAAATTCGGTGCTCCCCACATCACCAAGGACGGTGTTTCCGTGGCCAAGGAGATTGAACTTGCCGATGCATACATGAACACCGGAGCACAGTTGGTAAAATCTGTTGCAGCAAAGACCAACGACGACGCCGGTGACGGTACAACTACAGCAACCCTTCTTGCCCAGGCAATCATCACCGAGGGTCTGCGAAACGTTACCGCAGGTGCAAATCCAATGGACCTCAAGCGCGGAATCGACAAGGCTGTGACAAAGGTTGTAGAGTCAATCAAGGCACAGAGCGAGGAGGTCGGCACAGACTATGACAAGATTGAGCAGGTTGCTTCAATCTCTGCCAACAACGATGCCGAAATCGGCAAACTTATTGCAGACGCGATGCGTAAGGTATCAAAGGACGGTGTAATAACTATCGAGGAGGCAAAGAGCCGCGACACCACAATAGGCGTTGTCGAGGGTATGCAGTTCGACCGCGGTTACCTGTCGGCATACTTCATCACCGACACCGAGAAGATGGAGTGTGAGATGGAGAATCCATACGTCCTCATCTATGACAAGAAGATTACAAACCTCAAGGATATGCTCCCTATTCTGGAGCCCGCCGTACAGACAGGCCGTCCTCTGCTCATCATTGCCGAGGATGTAGAGAGCGAGGCACTCACGACACTCGTTGTCAACCGTCTGCGCACACAGCTCAAGATATGTGCTGTCAAAGCCCCAGGTTTCGGCGACCGCCGCAAGGATATGCTTGAGGATATCGCAACACTTACAGGCGGTATCGTAATCAGCGAGGAGAAGGGCATCAAGCTTGAGCAGGCAACACTTGAGATGTTGGGTACTTGCGGCAAGATCACTGTAAGCAAGGACAACACAACCATCGTCGACGGCAACGGCAACAAGGAGGCTATCGCCCAGCGCGTAGCACAGATAAAGGCACAGATTGCCACTACAAAGAGCGACTACGACAAGGAGAAACTTCAGGAGCGTCTTGCCAAGTTGGCAGGCGGTGTTGCAGTCCTCTATGTCGGTGCAGCATCCGAGGTTGAGATGAAGGAGAAGAAGGACCGTGTCGACGATGCTCTCTGCGCTACACGTGCAGCAATCGAGGAAGGTATCGTTCCCGGTGGTGGCGTAGCATACATCCGCGCAATTGACAGCCTCGAGGGTATCGAGACCGTGAATGAGGACGAGAAAACCGGTGTTGCCATTGTGAAGCGCGCTATTGAAGAGCCTCTTCGCCAGATTGTTGCCAATGCAGGCAAGGAGGGTGCTGTCATCGTACAGAAGGTACGCGAAGGCCAAGGCGACTTCGGCTACAACGCACGTGCCGACGTATATGAGAACCTCTTTGCAGCAGGTGTTGTAGACCCGGCCAAGGTTACACGCGTTGCACTTGAGAACGCAGCCTCAATCGCAGGCATGTTCCTCACAACAGAGTGCGTAATCGTAGAGAAGAAAGAGGAGAAGCCCGAAATGCCAATGGGTGCACCAGGCATGGGTGGAATGGGTGGAATGATGTAATTTGAAACATCATTGCCAGCAATAGGGATAGGATGCGTTTTTCCAAAGCGCATCCTATTTTTATAGGTATAATCCTTTGCAATTCACTAAATTTCACTATTTTTGCAAGGTTGACATCAAAAAAAAGATAACGGACATGAAAACACTATTGAAGAAATCACTATTGCTATCACTCCTTTTCCTTTGTGTTGGACTTACATCTTGCGAAGACGAGGATTGGAGACTCGAGAATGAGATTGTAGGCAGCTGGAGCTGGTACTACGAGGACAGGGAACTTTACGAGGAGATTACGTACAATTTCACCCCTGAAGGAAAGTGGAGTTACCTTTATATATATGAGGATATTTACGGCAGATACAATTCCGAGGTCGACGGCGGATACTACAGCATAGTAAACGGAGAGTTGCAGATGTACTCCAATTTCTTCAACACACACTACCGTTATGATGTAGACATCCATGGACGAAGGATGTTCCTGTGGGACGGAGAGTACGAATACGAACTTGAAAGGATAAGATAAGATTAAGAGGGTGACATCAAAGGCAGCCTCTTTTTCGGAAGTGAATAACACATTATTTCCGAATTGATTGATTGACAAAGTGTTAAGTTGTTTGACGGTGAAACGACTTTTCGTTAAAAAACCGTTTAAACCTTTATTTTACGAAGATTCTACTCTTCTCATGTAGTCTTCTATGTAGTCTAAATTAAGACCAAATAGTGCTACCAAGTAAAATAAAGTAACAACTTAACACTTTGTCTTTTTTATGTACACTATTAACATCAAGGGAAAGCCAAATCCCAAAGACCCATCAATGGTCAAGTTGGAGATGATTTTCTTCAAAACCAACTATCCACGAGTAACCAAGGTCGTTAATGTTACCGGTCTATTGGCAGACTGGGACGCCAAGTCGCAAAGTTTTAGAGTAGGCAGCGCTGAAGCGACGGCAAAGAACAAGCTTCTCTTCGACCTCAAAACCAAATATTATCACAAAGCTGACGATTGGGAGATTGAAGAACGCAACTGGTCTCCTGTACAACTTTCACATGCATTTGATGAAATTGAACAAGTTCAATCAGAAGTTAAAGTATTATCGGTATTGCAAACCATAAATATCCTAGAGGAACGTTTTCGCATAAAGAAGAGAATTAAAAACGGTCAAATAATGGATAGCAAGGGTACAGTAAAGGGTTATGTTAATCTTCGCAAGGTGCTAACTATTTTTGTCTCTGAAAAATATGGAAAAACATTTTCGAGTTATTTTTTTCAAGACATTACAGAACAGTTCCTTTTGGATTTAGCATTTTGGATTAAGGAACAAGGCATTAAAAATGGGAATAAAGGCGGATTACCCCAAAAATTAAGATTGCTAAGAGCTGTATGTAACTATGCTAACAAACAAGGTATGTATGGTGTTAATATGGCAGCTTTCGAGTGCCTTGGAAATGACATTAAGTGGCCAGAAACGACATCGAAAGCTATATCCGCAAAATCAATGAACAAAATTGCTGCAATCGACAGAACTTTGTTAACAAAACGAGAGCAGCTACATTTAGATTTGTTCTTGTTTAGTTACTACACTGGCGGTATGGCCAACGTAGATGTGTGTAATCTAACGTGGGACTGTATTCAGGATGATAAAATTATTTATGAGCGAATAAAGTTCCCCAAAACTGCGAAACCTATTTTACTTCAGAAGTCACGAGACATAATTAATAGGTATAAGGGGCTTGGATATGGGAACTATGTGTTTCCCGTGTTTACCCACAAGCATACCACATCAGAAAAGAGAAGATACAGAGTTAATGAAATATCAACCAAATTGCGAATAACCTTGTCCAAAATATGCAAGATGCTTCGCATAAAAGAGAA
>JAFQEZ010000040.1 GCA_017398805.1 Bacteroidaceae bacterium
GGGGAGCAATTGGCTGTCACGTAGTGACTGAGGCTTCTACCTGCGACATGTTGCTGCCGGTGCCGTCGAAGTTGCGAGAGCAACTTTCATCTTTAACCCCACTGCGTGGGCTTGAACCTTGGCTGCGCTCGCTGTAAAAGCTCAAGTAAACTTGGCTTTCGCTCGCTTGCACACTTTAACCCCACTGCGTGGGCTTGAACCTTGGCTGCGCTCGCTGTAAAAGCTCAAGTAAACTTGGCTTTCGCTCGCTTGCACAAGCTTTGCACTTTCCACTGTTTGGGCACCCACAAGGGATGCCCCTACAGGTGTGAAAAAACCGTAAAAATCCAACTGATTTACAAAAGAAACGTAGTGAAGACTTTCTTCAAATCTGCAAAAGTTTCACATTTCACGACTGTTGCGTCCAGTTTAATATCCTTTGTCTTATTCTGGGTTTTTGCAACAGAATCAAAAATCATCTGTATATCTTCAGGGACATTGATTGTGTCGACTTCGATTTTCGCCGACAACTCTTTCATAATGACATTGTAGTATTCATCAATAAAACTTCTTGTTGCAAACTTGACATTAGAAAAATCAATGACAACAGCATCTGCACCTGTATTCTCAATATACAGGAGAAGGTCTTTTACTGCATACCTTGACTTTAGGTCCTGAGCCAGCAACGTGGTTATATCAACTACTGTTTTCATACTGCAAAGATAACGATTTTTTATTCAATATAGTTGATATATTGAAAATCTTTATTTACATAAGGTATCCTAAATGCTATTATTGTACCATTTTAAGCAAAGCGAAAAATCTCAATTAACTTTCAACATTTTCCACTTTTTGGGCACCCACAAGGGATGCCCCTACATTTAACCCACACGGCACGTGGATTGCTCCCCTGTTAATACCCCTCCGCCTGCGGCACCTGGATTGCTCCCCTGTTTTAGGGGAGCTGTCCGTAAGGACTGAGGGGTCCAGGGGAGTAATTGCCCTTAAAGCCCTTAGTGCCCTTTGCGCGTGGTGTTTAAAGGGCAGACACATCGGTCTGCCCCTACAGCCCTTAACACCGCGCGCACAATACCGCGCCAACAACCGCGAGCAAAAAAAATCCCATAGAGAGTTCTCCACGGGATTTTTCATAGTATCACTGATTTTACATATTCTTCCAGATATTGTCCCAGTCGCTACGGGCTGAACCGGCATCCTCGGTAAAATCACTACCTTCACCTTCTCCAGTCTGCTCTCCTCCAGTTTCCATACCTGGAGAAGCAGCAATTATGCTACTGGTGGAAAGTGTTATAAATTCAACCTCCGGTTTTATATATTCTTTTCTCATAACAATCATATTTTCACTGCAAAGATACAAATAAATTTCATTATTTAACGTAAACCTTTTTACCGTTTACAATATACATGCCCGGTTCTGTTATCCCGTTCAACTTGCGGCCCTGGAGGTCGTAAATGGTCTCCACACTTCCGTTTTCACCATCCACCTCATTAATATCCGTAGTTCCGCTATCAATGCCAAAGCGCATGCTGAACGAATTTGAAGCAACGCTTTCGGCAACAGTCATATATATCTTGTTTGCAGAACAACGGATATATCCTCCATCATCGGTGCCGGCATTAGTAATTGTTCCGTCACTGCCATACTCCTTGTACATCCAATACATCTTTGATACTGTGTCACCGCTCTTTCCGCCAAGCTTGTAGTACCTTGTATTGGCATCACACAGGATTGGAGTCTGAAGAATTTTACCGAATATTATTGCCGCGTCAACCTTTTCAGTCACGGCATCGCTCAAAGCCTCTGCACCGGGAGCATAGGTAAACGTATAAACACCTGCAGTGAACGGTTCATCCTCAAGATAGAGTATCACCGGAGTGCGTGCAGGGATTATACTGCCTGCGGCTGTATCATCATAACGGTCGGCAACACGGTACAAATCAACATTGTTGCCGTCTACATTAACAGCTGTAAATGCCGATACACCTTCGGGAACCTCAACATCATACGGCAAGTACAAAGATGAGAATCGGCGCGATGAAATATTGACATTGAACTTGACATCGGCATCCTCCACCTTTTGGAAATACCAGTCGGTTGACCAGTTTTCGCTTTGAGTTTTGCCATTGCTACCAGCCCTGTTAAATAGCGCTTCACCCTTTGAATTCCACAATTCATTTGTAAGCGACATGCTGTTATTACTTTCGGCAATACGTTTAGCACCGCTTACAGAAGCATTATCGTCAACAACAAACTTTGTTGCATTTTCCTTTACGGCTCCAGCATTTGTCTCTTTAATGGTATAATCCCATCCTAATGTGGCTGTACCAAGAGCACTTACGAATTCGTATGTACCATCTTCATTAGCCTTGCACACCCACAGGTCGGAGTTATTATCCTCGGCCGGCGTTGTCGGGAATACAATTGCAGCATTGCTGTTTGCAATATAATGGTACTTTTCGCCAGTGGTATTTGTAATGAGGTTCATAATGCGGTACACTGCACCATCCTCAAGCGCATGCGAAGCTGTTCTGGTTGTCAACGCTGCCTTCTGGGCAAAGAGTTCATTATATGCCGCGATATACTGTTCCTCTGTACCATTTGCACAATTCACATACTCGCTTGCAGCATCGTATGCAGCATTATATTGCTCAGCATTGCTGAAATATCCAGGCGCATACACCTCTGGTTCCTTCTCAAGCGGGTCGTAGCAGTCTTTCAGCACCGAATAGGCATCGGCAAGCACAAAGCGGAACATTGAACCGCCGTCCGTACTTGTATTTGAATTATAGAAACCCATCTTATTACCAGAACCGCTATGATTACTGAAATAGTAATAGGTGTCGCTTCCATTATTCATCTTAATATTGTACCATTCTTTATCTGCTATCTGGTTTATCTCCCAGTTATAGCTGTAACCCTCCGTAGCGGGCTCCTGAGCTGAAACCTTTCCAGTACCCTCGCTGAAACTGTTTGTGGCAAGAGCCTTGCCATCTGCAGATGCTGGCAGGATAAGAACATCGCCATAGTTGTTTTCATCGGTTCCTTGCATAAAGTACCAATTTTGCACGGTAGACTCAAAATCAAGATCGGCAACATCTACCATTGACTCTCCATCATAAGCGAGCAGATCGACAGCACTATTGTTGAAAGCACGATTGATATAAATCTTGTAAAGCACAGGGTTATTTACATCTGTTGTGAGAATAACCGGAAGTTCCTTAAGGTTCTTTGCCAGGTTCAATGCATCATATGCCGCCTGAAGTTCTTCCTCTGTTGTATTATAAACAGTTTCTGTAACATAGAACTGGTTTTTTATAACTGTGGCATCAACAACTTCATTGTTAGCTGTTACAAGAGTGCTAAGCGGCAAGTTCGGTGACACATATTCTGTTTTTACCTCAATGGTCTTGCAAGCAGTGACAGAGAACTGGCTAAGAGCAAAGTATTGGTGTTCTTTATATTTAGAGCCGTTGCTTGTTTCTTCTACCATGAAACGGATATAGCGATATGCCTTGCCGTTAGTTATCACATCCGACTGATAAGTTGCGTTGTCTGCTGTAGGCAAATTCTTTAGAGTTGTTATCTCCTCAAAGTTCTCGCGGTCATTGCTTCCCTCAACAACAATTGTCTTTGGAGCATTACCGGTATTGCCTACACGGCCTACATAATTGAACTTGAACGACACAAGAGCTTTGTCCTTGCCCATGTCAAGGCGCAGATAGTGATCAAGGTCATCGTCATAACTGTCTCCTGTATATGTTGTATGCAGGAAAGTACCTGAATCATTGTCAAGCAATGCTGTTACACCTTTATCGTCACCGTCATAATTATTTGTTTTACCAGGTGCATTGCAATAAAGATAATACGATGCATTCTCATCGGTACACTGCATTGCAATGGCAGCCTCTTCTTCACTGACAGTGGCAACCTCTTCTATCAGAGTATTGGTTTCGGTTATAAGGTCTGCCAACGAATTACGGTCACTGACATTGGCGTTCTTTATGGCAAGCAATTCATTGTATTGCTCTTGCAAAACAGTGAGAGCCGCATTGTAATTTTCCTCGGTCACATAATTATCCCTTGCAGCAATACCGTCCAACAACGCAGCGTTCATTGCAAACAACTGCGCAGTTGTTATATCGGATGTAGAATAATTATCGTTCGCCTTTACTGCACTATGAGCATAGAGATTAAAGTCGGACATATTGAAGTATCCCACTTCTGTAGCCACGGCAAAGCGTATGTAACGGTAATAACTGTTCAATGCAACAGCAGATGACATCTCCCATTTTGCGCACTGACCGACAGGCATACCCTCGGAAAGGGTTGCAATTTCGATATATTCGCCTTCCTTGTCGTTGCTTGCCGATATCTTTATAGAAGTAGGGCGCTGGTTGCTATGGTCGCTGTTGCGGGTTGTATAATCGATAGAGAGTTCATTGAGCGCAATTTCTGTTCCTAAATCAACTGTAATATAGTGGTCATAATTATTTACAGTAGTACCGCTATCCCATGTTGTACCAAAGAATGTTCCGGTTTTTGCCGTACCGTCATCGTTCTTGTCAATCAAAGCTCCAATGCCGTTGCAGTCCCAAGCTGTCGCATTGGACCAGATATAAAATTCGGCATTGGCATCGGTTGTCTGTAATGCGATGGCCGTTTTTGCAGTAGTCTTGTCTGCCACCTCGCCAAGCAATTCCTCCATCTTTTCAATAAGACCGGTAATATCGGTCCTTGCATCTGCGGCAACATTCAATTCCTCAATACCATACAACACGCCATATTTAACATTCAGTTCTTTAAATGCAGCGTTTATTTCATCCACGGTTGCCGAAGAATTGTCATAAACCGTCTGTGCATCTTCAATTTCAGTCAAGGCCTCCGAAAGGTTATCCGCTGTAAGTGATGATGTGCTGTAATATTCATTCACAGCCCCCTCATCGGTTGCCATCTTGTCGTACAGTGCCTGAGTATCATCTATCAGCTTCTTGAGATTTTCCTTAAGAGCAGCAGTGTTATTCATTGCCGCATAAAGTTTATCCTTTGCAGCCTGCTGCGCTGCGGTCTGAGCCTTAATCTGTTCCACTGTAACCACATAATCGGTGGCATAGTCAACCATCGTCTCCGATGCGTTCACTGTACGGCGGGTGTCAATGAGAAGACCCTCCGATACCATTCCCGTGTATTCCTGGTTTATCGTTGCCGACACCTCACCGAGTTTCTGGAACCCGAATTCCGAAATTGCGAAATAGTATTTCTTAACACTATTCTCTTCCTTGTAGCCTTCGGAGACAGCCACCTCGAACTTGAAGTAGCGGTAAGCTGTTGCAGATGTTATTTCGGTTGATGTCCACAATGTTTTCTCTGCAGTAGGAAGCGGATTCTCGCCATCGTTTGATGTAAACGTCCCTAACAGAGTATAATTAGAATCTTGCTCGTTACTGCCATATACGTTCAAAGTAGTGGGAGCACAGCCGCTTGCAGCTCGGGTTGTGTAGTTGAACTTAAACTTGTTTGCTGTACTTCCCTCGCCCAAATCGACACGGATATATGGCGGTGAGACCATTGTACTGTAGTTGTAGTCGGAGTGGAAATGTGTACCGGTATTGCCATCGAGCAAATTGTAGCCATCCTCTGCCGTAGAGTAGTCGCTGTGACTGGTACCTCCTGCCGTATATGGCCCTTCGGCATAGAGCTTGCCAAGGAGATCAATCTTGGCATCGGCAGTAACCGTTGCTGTACCTACTTGTGTTATAAGACCTTCGGTATCGTCTATAACGGACTGCAACTTAGCCTTTTCGGCATCGATAACCTTTTTATATGCAGTATAAAGAGCATCATATTTATCCTGAAGTGTCGCTGTATATGTTGTTAGCTCATCGCTTGTAGCATTGTCATAATCCAGCCATGCCTTGCCAAGTTCCACACCATTGTAGGCATCGGCAATGAGAGAGGATGTAAGCGTAGCAGAATACTCGGCATAAGCATCGAGGAGAGTTGCCGATAAAACAGTTTTGAATATACTGAACTCCGCCATATGAAAGTAAGGACGCTCTCCCTCGGCCATGTATTCGTTTGTACCAGTCGTTACTATAAAACGCAGATAAGGGTAAGACTTAACCGATATCACATCGCGTTCCCATGACGAAGTTGCACTTTGGGGAAGGTCCTTAACTGTTGCAATGGTTGTCCATGACTGATTGTCGGTACTATTGTCGGTACTTCCCTTTATCTCTATTATTTTGGGGAAGTCGGCTGATGCGCCTGTTCTTTGAACACCCGTTATCCTGAAGAGGTCAAGTTCGTTCCCGGTACCGAGATTCACCTGCAGATAGTCATTGCTCGAAGACAGAGAGTGCCAGTTAGAATGCAAGTATGTCGAATTATCGTTATCGAGCAATGCTTTAACGCCATCACCTGCTTGCGTATCAGTATTATTGCAGAATATATAATAGTTCTCGTTTGAATAGTCTGCCTGCAACACAATCTCATCATACTTATTCTCTATTGTTGCCAACGTGCCAACAAGGTTCTCGGTCTTTTCAATAAGTGCCTGCAGTTCGGCTGTTACCTTCGCATCAGCATTTGCCTCAACAGCGGTAATATACCATTGCGACGCGATGGCCCCACTGCTCCAGCCTACAATCTTGTAACTGTCATTGGCTGCTGCATGAAACTGGGTGTTCGTTCCGGCCGGATTAAGGCTGATAGCCCAAAGGCCATTGCCAAGATCATCTACGGTATAATTCTTAGCCGAAGCTTGCTCTGTGGTTGTAGTAACCGCTGTTGATTCGGAAATCGTTCCACAATAGATGCCACTGCAGTTATATACATTATATACACCTGCCGTAGCAGTCTCCTTGAACTGCCACTTGGCTGCATCGGCAGTGGTATCAACACCTGTATTTGCATAAACGACATTGTTCACTACAGTCATGGTACGCGCCGGATATGCCTTATTGGTTACAATATATGTAAGCGAGGGATCGAGCTGTACTTTAACACTTGCCGGGTCGGACTCTTTCAACACGGTATATTCTTTGTAAAGCAACTCGTATGCAGCTTGCAAACCAACACCTGTTTCTGCAGTCTCCTTTGCTGCTGCAAGCGCAGCACGCAACGATTCTGTAGCCGGTGTTGTATAGAACCCTACGTGTGTGAATGAGTTGTCTGTTTCCATCGGCAAAGCCTCTACTGTAGATATGAGTTCGCTCAACAGATTAGCCTGCACCGCTGTAAGGTCAACCTTGGCCTCGACAGTTTCACTTTCAGCATCAACAGCAACAATTGTTGCCTTGCCGGTTGCAAGCAAGTAGGCAGCCTCGTCATTGAGTGCAAATTCGGTCTTGTTACTGAACGAAACAAGTTCGCCGTCCTCATTGAGCACAAGGAAGCCTATACCACCCTCGCCGCCGCTCATGGTAACTGTTCCGTCGGCCGAAACGGTAGCGGTATAATTGGTAAGTGATTCAAAATCGCCATCGATAAAATCGTTCACAGAACCAAGGTCGGCTGTCGCGCTGCCATCCCAAAGAGAGCGTTTTGTTGCACCGTCGTGCTTTACGGTTGTCTCGCTTGTGGCATCGTTGATGAGAAGAGCGGCATAGTTCACAGGATAACCCTTATCCTTAACACTCTTTATTGCAGCATCAATCTGTTCCTGGGTCATGTTGTATGTTGCGTTTGTATAATCACCGACATACACATTATCCATAACATCAAAATAACCGTGAGCGCGGAAGAACTCTGTCAAATCCTCACCGGCTGCATCGCAGGCATGCTGGTAAAAACGGAGCAACGATGTCTCGCCACTTATCTGAGTGCCGTTTTCAAGGGGTGTTTGGCGGCAAAGTTCAAACAGGCGCGGCCAAAACTGTG
Organism: Bacteroidaceae bacterium; assembly: GCA_017398805.1. Lineage (GTDB taxonomy): Bacteria > Bacteroidota > Bacteroidia > Bacteroidales > Bacteroidaceae > HGM04593. Next base: position 7,880 of record JAFQEZ010000040.1, read on the forward strand.
TGTTGTTACCTGCCAAGTGATAGTAGAGCCACAAACGGTAATATAAATGAGTAAGAGCCCAAATGTTACCTCCTTGTGTCATGTGCAAATATTGGTTTACATCTTCGTTATTAAACAAAGACAACAAATTATTCAATGAACCTTCATTGCCATTCACGCGCGATGTTCCCATACCCATGTACCAAACAGCCACGTTAGAGAAGAAGTTGTTTGTTATCTCTGTTTGTCCGTTGAGGTTGAAGACACCCTGGTGCTGATGACCAATCTCGTGCGCAGGTCCCCAAGTGGGGCCTGCCTCGTTGGCAATGACACCAATAATACTACCCATTGTGTTGTAGTGGTAGTTACATACACGCCAACCACCGCTCATATAACCGCTAGGCGCACCGACACCGGCACCGTGGTGGTTGAAATATTCGCTGTAATCGATACCCTGACAGAACTCCTTGTAGGTTTTTGATTCTCCGTTAACAGTTGCACTGCCATAGTTGTATATTTCGGCCGGCTCGTTATCTGTTGTCCAACGTGGATACAGGGCATTCATCTTGTCCATTGTGGAGGTACTCACAAGACCCATTGTTGCAAGTTCGCTGTACATAATGCGGTCCCAAGCCTCAAGCATAATGTTGATTGTACCGTTTGAGGCATCGAGGTTCATACCGGAATAGCTACCGTCAAAAGAACCGAATGTATTGCCACTGCCGCCATAGCAGTTGGGTACTGTGGGTACTGTTATATTGTCAAGATGATACAAAAGACCGTTTTCCATACCACCGCCGTCATTAGCCTGCTGCCCAAGAGGGAATAGCAGTGTCTGACGATGACCGAGCAAAGGAAAATCACGGTTTGGAGCATCGGTACCGTTAAGCGGAGCACGCACCTTGTAGTAGTCCCAATCCTCGTCGTTATCCACCTCGCCCCAAAGGTTGTCAGAGCCATCGGTGGCGCTTGCACGGTAGTCACCCATTGCATTAAAAAAGCCGTTGATGTAACCACCCTCAATGTGAATTTTCAAGGGCTTATACTGGGAAAGCCGGCGATTCTCGGGGAATTTCTCCTGGATTGTTGCGCCTGAAGAATTATATGTCTGCACTACGTAGTTAATCCACAGTACGCTTGCATCATTGAAATAAGGAACGATGTTCAAGCCTTTGTGCAACTGTGTATACGAAGCATTATTGTAGTAGCCTGTTGCACCAAGACCGGTCTGATGAGCCACCCAAAGCTCTGCACCATCGGCAATGTCACCATCGACCATAATGTAGATGGGTTCACCGCTATTGGCGTAGATACCGGTAGGGTTATCCATATTACAGTGTGCGTTGAAGCGCAAGTAGCTTGTAATCTCTCCTTCAATACTGTAAGGCTCGTACATCTGCACACGGAAACGTTTGGCGTAATCGTCAGACCAGCCCTCTTTTCCTGTAATAGCGTTATTCTCGCTCCAGTCGCCACCACGCACCTTCCTTACCATATCTTTCAGTACCTGCGGAAGTGCCGAATAATTCTCATCGTTTTTGAGTTCCTCGTCGCTCATATTAGCACTTGTATATTCGCTATTGAGTGCTGTACAAGCCTTATCGGAAAATATCGCATCCAGTTTTTCTTCATAACCGGAAACAGTCGCAATATCGGGGATAAGTTCTTTAACTGCCGCCCAAAGTTCAGTAAGCTGTTCATCGGTATAATCAACAGTTGTAATTGTCCACAAGGTATTGTTATTGCCTGAATAAGTCCAGCCCACAATATTATTGCCGCTGTCCCTGTGCATATAGGCATAGCCTCCGCCGGCATTCGCCTTGCTTCTTATTGTGATGTATGAGTCGGAGACTGCAAGTTCAAACAGGTTGGCATCGGTATCTTTGTCAACAGTAAGCCCCCACGATGCTGATTGCCCGTTACCGCTTAGGTAGCGTCCGTTGACAAGACTTCTGAAGGTGTAATAAGTAGTCTCATCAACAATTTGGGCCTCACAATACCACAACTGCGACTCGTCGGTATTATCCGACGATATCGCAGCAACATCGCTAAGGGTTGTTACGCCTAAGGCCACTCCCGTACTTTCTGCATTCTGAAAGTGATACACCTTACCATTAGTGAATGACGTTATCTGCGCCAATGCATCTGTTGCCACAAACGACAACAAAAGCACAGCAAAAAGATGTGTAAAAATCTTTTTCATATTGTGTTTTGTTATAAGTTTATCAAAACCGGTCTCTGAAGCATGCCATTGACACTTTTCAGAGAATTACAAGGTTGTTGTAAAGCATTAGAAAAATCGCGACAAATGCCACCTATCCAAATTACCACAACCTTGCAAATTTACAAAAATTCACTTTTTTCACCTAATTAATAAAAGTAAATTCTGCAAAAAACCACATTTTCACAACCGAAGTACGCTTTTTGTAATATACATTGTGATATCGCAAATATTTTAAAGAAGAGTGTTGAGATTATAAGAAACATTTTCACAATGTCTTATTTGTATAAACCGGAGAATAATGTAATTTTGCAATGTCATACAGACAACTTTGGGAACCAAGAAACTGTTTAAGAAGCTGTTTGAATTTATATCACCATTTCTATGGACAAAAAGAGACAAGACATAGCATATTTCCTCTCATTCTGCATCGAACAATACATGAATGAAAAGGGTATCAGCAAAAATGAAACCATGGCTCTTTTTTCAGAGTTCGACGTTCTCGGTTATTTGGCTGAACATTTTGAGATACTGCATACTCAAAACCACCACTGGATAATTGAAGACATAGAAGAATATATCAAAATCAGAACAGAAGAAAAGGAATGAAAATATATCATGGAAGTACGGATTTGGTAGAAAACCCCGAAATCAGGACATCGGACCGCACATTGGATTATGGGGCTGGTTTCTATACAACCACATCCTATGAACAAGCAGAAGCATGGGTAAAACGCAGAATGGCTGAAAAGAAAACCACAAAGGGCTATGTCTGTATCTATGATTTTGATGAAAGTTCGGCAAAAGACCTAAATATCCTAAAATTTGACTCCCCTACAGACAAATGGGTCGATTTTGTCATGAGAAACCGCACCATTAAAGGGTACAGACACGATTATGATATTGTATTCGGTCCGGTAGCCAACGACCGTGTTTATGCAGCTTTTGCGCTGTACGAAGGAGGTTTGTTAAGCAAGCAGTCATTGATTGCAGAACTGAAAACTTACAGACTTGTAGACCAGTTTCTATTCCACACGGAGAATGCATTGAAGACTATTACTTTTATTGAGGCGAAGGAGATTACATCATGAACATTACAGTGACACAGGACAACATACATCTTTTGCTACCGTCAAAAATAAGCTGGATGGCAAACATGTTGGCAGAAGATAGAAACATAACTATAGTAGAAGCAATAAAAGTATTGTACTCGTCACATTTTTATACGAGACTGGCCGATGAGTCTACCAAGTTATGGAATCTTGGTCCTGTAGCCTTGTACGAAGAATTCCAAGCCGAAGAGAAAGGAGAACCATTATAAGTAAAGGAGATACGGCTTCTATAAGAAAATATTTTTTAGAAATTCAAACAGTTTCTAAATATTTGAACCAATAATAAACTTTTACAAAACAACTATAAACAAACCAAGCAAAATGACAAAGAAACTAAACACAGGCACACTTTGTGTGCAGGGCGGATGGCAGCCCAAGAAGGGTGAATCCCGAGTATTGCCGATATTCCAGAGTACAACATTCAAATATGAGACAAGCGAGCAGATGGCGCGTCTGTTCGACCTTGAGGACAGCGGTTACTTCTACAGCCGCCTGCAGAACCCCACGGTTGATGCTGTGGGTGCAAAAATAAATGCACTCGAGGGCGGTGTGGGCGCAGTGATGACCTCATCGGGGCAGGCTGCAAACTTCTACGCGATACTGAACATTTGCCAGGCCGGCGACCATTTTGTGTCGGCAACCACAATCTACGGCGGTACATACAACCTGTTTGCAGTTACACTAAAGAAGATGGGCATCGAGGTTACATTCGTGGATGCAGATGCTCCAGCCGAGGAGATTGAGAAGGCATTCCGCCCCAACACAAAGGCGCTGTTCGGTGAGACAATATCAAACCCCAGCGTGAATGTGCTCGACATTGAGAAATTTGCCGACATCGCACACCGCAACGGAGTGCCCCTTATTGTGGACAACACTTTTGCGACACCCGTGAACTGCCGCCCCATCGAGTGGGGTGCCGACATTGTAACACACTCTACCACAAAATACATGGACGGTCATGCGGTTGCAGTGGGCGGTTGCGTCATCGACAGCGGCAACTTTGACTGGGAGGCACAGCACGACCGCTTCACATGCCTCACCGAGCCCGACGACAGTTACCACGGGCTTATCTACACAAAGAACTTCGGCAAGGCTGCATACATTACAAAGATGGTTTCCCAGGTGATGCGTGACCTTGGCGCGATGATGGCTCCGGAAAATGCATTCCTGCTGAACCTTGGGCTTGAGACACTGCACCTGCGTATGCCACGCCACTGCGAGAATGCACAGAAGGTAGCCGAATATCTTGAGGCACACCCGAAGGTAAAATGGGTGAACTACTGCGGACTGCCAAGCAGCAAATACTATGATCTTGCAAAGAAGTATCTGCCCGGCGGCGGTTGCGGCGTTATGGCGTTTGCAGTCGAGGGCGACAAGGAGGATGCGATACGTTTCATGGACAGCCTGAAGTTCATTGCCATTGTGACACACGTTGCCGATGCACGTTCATGCGTACTTAACCCCGCGAGCCACACTCACCGTCAGCTGAGCAACGAACAGCTTATCGAGGCCGGCATCGACCCGGATTTGATACGTCTTTCAGTGGGCATAGAGGATGCCGAGGATATCATCGCCGACATTGAGCAGGCACTGGAAACGATATAAAAAAGTTGAAAGCTTGTGCAAGCGAGCGAAAGCCAAGTTTACTTGAGCTTTTACAGCGAGCGCAGCCAAGGTTCAAGCCCACGAAGTGGGGTTAAAGTTGAAAGATGAAAGTGGAAAGTTGAAAGTTGCTCTCGCAACTTCGACGACACCGGCAGCAATAGGTCACAGTAGAACCCCTCAGTCACTCCGTGACAGCAAACTCCTCCCCTGTTTTAGGGGAGGTGCCGCAGGCGGAGGGGTATTTACAGGGGAGCAATCCACGTGCCGCGTGGGTTAAATGTAGGGGCATCCCTTGTGGGTGCCCTAAAAGTGCAAAGTTAAAAGAGGAAAGTTGCGAGCAAGCGAGCGAAAGCCAAGTTTACTTGAGCTTTTACAGCGAGCGCAGCCAAGGTTCAATCCCACGCAGTGGGGTTAAA
>JAFQEZ010000041.1 GCA_017398805.1 Bacteroidaceae bacterium
CCGTGCCCAGTTCACCTTGTTGGAGTTGGTGAGTTCCTTCTCGGCAAAAGCCCACCAGAAAATCATCACGACATTCACCACCGGAATAATCATCACCGACATTACCGCCAACCATTGACGCACACTCATCACCGAGTTGTCAAAGAAGTCATTCTTGCCGTCAAATTCCGATTCATCAATCCATTTGCTAAACATACGCTGTCTGTTTTTTAATCTTGTTAGCGAAGTTATCGGGAATGATTCAGAGGGGCAACATTGAAATATGGTTGTCGCTATAGGGCTTGTCGGCAACTACGCCCCAAGTTGACTTTTACCACAGATGTATGACATGCCCGTCATACCCAAAAAGAGGGTGCATCCGTGGATGCACCCCCATTATTTAAAATCAGAACTTATATACCACGCCGGCAGCGACAACGAAGCGGCTCCATTCGCCACCAACCTTATACTTTGCTTCAAGATTCACTGCGATGTTTTTTGTAATATTATAGTCGGCACCACCTCCGATATTAAAACCAACTTCAGTATCTGAAGCACTTGAACCACCAACTGTATAGCCGTAGCCCAAATTAATCTCCGGCACATCGACAGAAACCCCCATTATACAGATACCTGCCAAAGGATACAGCACAAAAGAGTCATTCAACGAGAACTGGTAGTGGGCGTTTGCACTGAAATCCCACATGCCGACCATATCCTTCTCAAAGAAGTAGTTGAATGAAGGTTCAAGACGCAAGTTGTCAATTACATTCCATTGGAACTTGGCACCAAGACCGAAGTTTGAAATACCGTCACCGGTACCATAAACAAGTTGCGCACCGGCAGCCATCTCGCCCTTCTTCTGAGCATTCGCTTCAGTAACTGCAAACATACACATTACAATCGTAAACAATAAAGCAATCTTTTTCATAATTCAATATTTTTTTAATTATCCCTACTCTTTTTTAGCTTTTCGGGAATCGCTATATACATGATTTTAAAGAGTAACCTGTTTCCATTAAACTATAAGCACCACGCAAATAGGGTAGGTTCTGCCTTCCGGAGCATCAATACCTGCAGATGAGAAGGTGAAACTCACCATTGCACCCATCGCATTCATATATATCACCTCATACTGGGTGCCTGTTTCATTATTATAAAGCATTGTCCAACCGTTATTCTCGAGTATTCTTATCATAGACTCAACATCTGCCATTGTCCCTTCATAATAAAGTGCCTCCACTTCAAGCCCCATTGAAGTTATGAACGCCACCATATCTATCGGCACCTTCAACTGTGGCACAACAGAACCGCCTCGCAAAGAACTCCAGTCGGTAACATTGTAGCGCGCATTGGCCGAATATTCCACATTGCATGTAACTGTTGAAACAAGTGTTGCTTTGTACTCTTGGCCTGCCGTGTCTACATATGAACCTTCTGCGGTAACTACAAATGTTACCTCATTGTCAGTTCTTTTGATAATATCTACATGCCCGGTCTCACTTGAGAAAGCATCCGCGCTGTATGAATCTGTAATTGTATATAATGCCACTTGGACATCATCTATACTGTTAGACTCTCCATCATAGGTTTCACTCGCTACCATAAACATTCCCTCAGCGCACATCTGTACCCCGGTTGTGAAAGCGAAGCTACCCTGCAACATTGCAAGTACAGCACCCTCGGTTTCAAGTTGATGAACGGCCAACAGATTACCGTTAAGGTCTTTAATGGTAACCACACCATCGCCATCATCATCTATTATCTGGCTAATCTCGATATTCACGGTAAGATCTTCGCCATTAAGGAATATCTCACGGCTGACTGTCTCGCCGCCAATAGGCTCCACATACAGAACTGCTTCACCGGCAGCATCAAGCGGAACACGCAAGCTGAATTCTCCGGTCGAAGAATTGGTAAATGCTGCCTCGGTTATATTTGAAACACCGTTTACACTATACTCGCAATACAGGCGTGCCACTACCAAAGAGCCGGCTGTGTTCATTACGCGACCTTTTATCAACGGCAGACAAGGCAATTCGATATCGACATTTCTAACAGTGCTGCCTCCTGGAAAACCGGCAACATCCACCGTCACCTCTGGCGTGTATCCATAATAATCTTCACTCTTTACAGTCACGGGCACAGGAGTGTTCTCGGGAACATATACGGTATATGTTCCGTCATTACGTGTCATGGCACTTGTCTGCTCGACTGTAACAAGTACACGTGGTACCGGTCTGTCCTGACAGTCGGTAACTTTACCGGTTATTGTTACACGCTCTGCCGGAACATCGAGATTATGCCAAGAGAAATGGTTGACCATTCCCACATAGACATCACCTTCAAGTGTCGCTGCACCCTCTTCAATCCAAAGGCCGGCATTCTCATCGAAATACCACAGCGGAATAGAAGTAGGAGGGTTATTCCTCATACTTTCAGGAATAGGGAATGTCATCTTCGACTTTTCACCTTCTTTCAACTGCAACGGTCTACCGTTGTCATCAATGAGGCTTACCTCTACCATTCCATAGGAGAGTAGCATCGCTTCACTCTCATCTGAACGCTGTGCTGCCATATCACCTCCGGGCATCATTTCTGCAAAATTCTCATTGTCCGGTGAAAGATAAAGCATATCGGCTTGTACATTACCTGAATAAATGAACCCATCTTCGGTAACAAGAGAGGACGCGGGAATATTGACCTGCATGCCATCGGCCTCCATGGTCTCTTCAACCTCGGCACTGAACGTTGTATTAAGAGTGTTGGTGCCGCTTTTGGGTTGCATTACCACATATATGGAGAGGCTTTTCTCAAACACTCCTGAACGCGTTATCGGAAAGTAACCGGATTTAGAGAACTTGAGGACAAAGCGTCCCGACGCATCGGCAATCTCATTCATTGAGAAATTACCGTTTCTGTCGGTTGTAACAGTAGTCTCTCCACTGGTAATTACTACTGCGTCAAGCGGATTGCCATCAGTGTCTTTGACCGTTCCCTCAACAAAAGCATCCTTCATTGTCACCTCAACCTTAGCCGTTGGAGGTATCCCCTGATTACCTTTCCCCACTTGAGGGGCATCGTCTTCGTTACATGCCATTACCACTACACAAGCGAAGGCTGCCAACAGCAATTGATAAAACCTTTTCATAATAATTATTGATTTGTTAATAATAGTATAATGTCCTCCCCCCCCCTGTATATATTTCATAATTCTCGGGACACACAGGAAATTGTCCTTTTGAGAATAAGTAAAGTTCAATGGCAAAATTATCTGCAGTACGCATTAAGCGCAAAAAATGTATAATCTATATTGTGAGGATTCCGTGCTTCACCACAAAATAATCGACAAAAAGGATGGTTTTTGCACTCTCGGGTATAAATCCTCTCGCTTTTAGGCATAGAAAATCCCGCTCTTTTAAGGAGAACGGGATTATGAATGAGTAATGATTGATTACAGAATCCTCAATCGTACATGACGTCCAAGACTCTCGAATATTCGGAAGAGGGTGCTCAACTGAATGTCCGCCTTCCCGTTTTCAAGTCGTTAGATATAAGTTTTGGTTACGTGGACAAAAAGTTTTCTTAATGACGTTTAAATAATAGCTGCTAAATGAAGCATCTTGTTTTTTAACGTCACTTAACGACTAAGTCAACGAAATGGTTTATCACCTGCAAATAATTTCCAGATTATTTTTCGTCTTGATTCAACTTCAGCCAATCGGATGTGGTTGCCCCGACACTCCTCTTGAAGGCTGCATTCAAAGTAAAACGGGAGTTGAACCCGCACTGCTCGGCAATAGTATCGAGTGTCAGCCCTTTTTTCTTCTTGGCAAGAAGCAAGACCTTCGCTTTTTCCACACGATAGCCATTGACAATATCAAAGAAATTCCTGCCCAAAACCTGGTTTATTGCCTTAGAGAGATTTTTGGAGGAAATACCGGTTGCGTAAGCTACCTCTTTGATTGACAAATTTGGATTTATATAAGCTTCGGAAGAACGAAGATACTCTTCCACCTGCTGGGCACATTGTTGTAACTTATCTATATCCTCTTTCTGATTGTCCGCATCGGACAATGGCGTTCTGTTCACTTCCATTGCAATGAATTCTTCCTTTGCCTCTGCAATGACAACAGGTGATGGTTGTGCGAGATTTCGCAACAAATATGATATCTTCAGTTCGGAATAGAACAGATAAGCCATAATCACCACAGTCAGCAGTTGGAATATACACACCTCTGTATGAGGACACACGACATAACATATCATTTCAATGACTGACTTTGAAACCAAGAGAGTGATGAAACGGGGTATCCATACCTTGTACTGTAGCTCCGCCTCAGAATGGTAATTTTGCACAAAGTGCTTTACCCTACGCAGGTAGCGGAATATTACATATAAATAGCCCGCGGCCTGTACCGAAAAAATCAGGTAATTGGCATCAATCAACCAGTTTTCTTTACCCCATTCATCGTAAATGACAAAACTGTACAATTTCTCGGTTGGCAAAGCATAAAGGCCGGCGCAGAACAATACCAGCAATTGGAATGCAGGGAAAAAGTGTAGCAGCTTGACAGCATCAATGCGATACAGAGGATTGAATCCCTTGTGAGCGAGCATCCACAGTAACGGCATCTGTGTGAGATTTACCGAATAAGCAGGTGGTGCCAGTATAAGAGCTAAATCGTACCACCCCACTATGCGACAAATATTATAAGTATATACAGGTATTGTGGTCAGCACAATGATTAATGCTGCGAAACAGCACTCTCCCTTTAAGCGAGCGGCAGAGCATTGTATAAATACCATAACCAACAGAATGATGACGGAGGTGGCATTGATTGTCAGAATGAACTCACTGTATCCCATATATCTTCTATTGTAAAAAAAGCGTGGTCCATCCACTTGTCTTACGAAAGCAGGTTCTGGTAAAACCTTCGGACTAAAACAAGCAACGGCCCACGCATCAGGTATATACGATACACCCTCCACAGGAGAGGTGGATATATAACAATCTGCGTGAAGAGTCGGCTTATTCTCGTCCTGTAAATTTACCAGATTCGCTTTCAGAGAATGAAGCATCACACTTCCCAATAATACTAAATATTGCTAACCTTACGGTTCGCATCGGCAAAGTTATGCATTTTATTCAGAATAAAGGGTAGGTTTACGACTCTTTTAAAGACCGTTGCTATCTTTTTTTCTTCTGCAAAGGAATATGAAAAAAAGAAAATAAGAGGTTTTTATACCTCGAAATGAGTACGAAAATCGGATGTTTGGACTGTATTATCTCTCCTGTAGCCACGCAACAGGGCTTTTTCCCGTCATTTTCTTAAAAACCAGAAAGAATGTGGAACGAGAGCGGAAGCCGCAATCCGTATAGATGCTGTCTGTATTGTAATCTTTAATGTCAAGTTGTAATAACAGACGCTTCGCCTCTTCGACACGCATCCGATTGATAAATTCAAAGAAGTTACAGCCCAGACACCCGTTGATGGAACGCGAGAGGGTGCGTTGCGGAATATTTATCTCCTTGGCGAAGATTGCCAA
>JAFQEZ010000042.1 GCA_017398805.1 Bacteroidaceae bacterium
ATCTTGAAGTTTTCAATGAAACCTGATGGCAATATCAAACGGGCTAATTCCAATAGTATTTTTTCGTCTTGCATAGTATAAATTTTAACTATGCGAAGATAATATTTTTATATCATCCCCCCAACTTTTGCAGGTGAGCCATTTTACGTTGAGCCATTTTTGTAACGGGAAAACAAAAGGCGGAAACTTTCGTTTCCGCCTTGCTCTTCAGGTAGGACTTGAACCTACGACCCCCTGATTAACAGTCAGGTGCTCTAACCGACTGAGCTACTGAAGAATATGTGTGGAGTTTTTCATTAAAAAAGCGAGTCTCCTGCTCGCTTGCTCTTCAGGTAGGACTTGAACCTACGACCCCCTGATTAACAGTCAGGTGCTCTAACCGACTGAGCTACTGAAGAATATTTTGTCACCCTTTCCGTTTGACGATGCAAAAGTAGTATATCTTTTTATTCCTTGCAAGTTTTTGGAACTTTTTTTGTATTCTCCACTAAAAAATTAGCAAGAGAGATGAATTTGACGCTAAAAAACATAAAAAGTGAATGAATAAATGCGTTCATAAAGGAGTAAAAGCGTATCTTCGCGAGTAAATAACCAATGAACCGATAAGCAATGAAAAAAGTATATATTCTTTTGATGTTTCTGCTGACATCAGGATTTCTGATGCCTGTCAATGCACAGTCCGACAATAAGCACAAATTCCGTCTAGCTCGCAGGATTTCTGTGTTCAATGCCATTGTAAAGGACCTGAACATGTTCTATGTAGACAGCATAATGCCTGACAAGATGATAAACAAGGGCATACAGGCCATGCTGAGCAATCTTGACCCATACACGGTATACTATCCCGAAGAGGAGAGCGAAGAGCTGAAGATGATGACCACCGGAAAGTATGCAGGTGTCGGTTCTACTATCCAGTTCCACAAGAAAAAGAACACCACAGTGATGACAAACCCCTACGTGGGGATGCCGGCATATGAAGCCGGAATAAGGGCGGGCGACGAGATAGTCTCAATCGACGGCAAATCTGTAAAAGGCATGAGTGTCGACAGCGTCAGCGATATGCTTCGTGGAGATGCCGGTACAAGGCTCACAGTCATTATAAAACGGCCGGGCACCAAAAACAACCTTGAGTTCAAACTCCAGAGAAAGAGCATTGCCATGCCTGCCATAACCTATTATGGATTACAGAACGGCAATGTCGGTTTCATCGCACTTGAAAGCTTCACCGAAGGATGTGCCAAGGAGATGCGCCACGCAGTTGTAGACCTTAAAAAGCAGGGAGCGGAGTCATTCGTCATCGACCTCCGCAGCAATGGCGGCGGTCTACTCGAAGAAGCCATTGACATTGTGGGTCTCTTTATTCCTAAAGGAAAGGTCGTTGTAACCACAAAAGGAAAGATTGCACAGTCGAACGAAAGTTTCAAGACAGAGAGGGAACCGATAGACACGATATCGCCCATAGTAGTGCTTGTCGACGGCTACACTGCATCGGCATCGGAGATTGTTGCCGGAGCGCTTCAGGACTTTGACCGCGCAGTGATTGTAGGTAGCAGAACTTTCGGCAAGGGACTTGTACAGAGCACCAGACCACTGCCCGACGGTGGATATCTGAAACTCACGACAGCAAAATATTACATACCGAGTGGACGCTGTGTACAGGCACTTGACTACTCGCATGTGATTGACGACGGCAAGAGCACACGCATCCCCGACAGCCTGACAAATGTTTTCTACACCGCAGCAGGCCGCGAAGTGCGTGACGGAGGCGGTATCCGCCCCGATGCCGAGCCAAAGCCTGAGGAGACAACCACCCTGCTCTACTATCTTGCCACAGAGATGGCAATCTTTGATTATGCGACCGAGTTCAAACTGAAGAATGAAACCATAGCCCCTGCCGAAGAGTTCACGATAAGCGACGAGGAATATGATAAATTCAAGGAATACCTTAAATCCACAGGTTTCAAATATGACCTTGCGAGTGCAAAAGCATTGGAAGAGCTCAAGAAGATTATGGAGAAAGAGGGACTTGCAGATATTGCAAAGGGAGAGATTGCTGCACTTGAAAAGAAACTGCAGGCAAACCTCGACCATTCGCTTGCACACTTTAACAAATATGTCAGGTCGTTGCTGTCAAGCGAGATTGTTCTAAGATATTATGGAGAGAAAGGACAGGCCGCACACAATCTGAACTTCGACGAGGACCTCAAACTCGCATACGAGATTCTCGGCGACAGAGATCGCTACAGAAAGATACTGACTCCGGCAAAGAAATCAGACAAGTAATAAGAGACAAAACAGATGGGACTGCATCAATGCAGTCCCATCTGTTTTAATTATAGCGGTGCATTTTTAGAAATTCAAACAATTTCTTATTCATCTGCCGTTACAGAAAGTTTTCCGTCCGAAATATCAAACCTGTACAAAAAAGCGGAACCGAGTTCAGTTTCAAGCGTATCAACACCGGCAACTTCTATTTTCAATGCCGTTCCTTTGGCAAAATGGACAGTTTCGTCATCACCCTCCCCTACTACATAACGTTTTACCCTTAAAACGGTATCGGGATTGCAATTTCCCGTCGAATACAAAAGGCTATCTTCAAGCATCACACTGCACCCGCAACCTTCAAGACCTTTTCCAAATTCAAACTGATATACCGGCAGAATTTTAGCATTATTCTTCATCGCAGCATCCTTGAATACGAAATATGTGAACAACAGGATAACCACAATTACTATGGCAAAGAAAAAGACACTGCCATAGAAAAACTTCATATTTGTATTTGTACTCTTCTTTACCCTCATATGAATGACTTTTACGGCACGAATATACAAACATTCGGCATTATAGACAAAGGGATTTGCAATAAAGAGAGGATAAAGTTTCAAAAAGCAAGTGAAATGCTTGCATGTGACATTTATAATTGCTAAATTTGCAGTGTAAGATGATGGTGAGGGGCTCGAGAGCCCCTCTTTTTTATAGAATACCGAATCTAAGGAAAAGAAAAATCATACCATATTTAAAATATTTCATAGATATATGATTGACAGACAACAGGTAATTGATTTAACAAACGAGTGGCTTGCCGACAAGGAGTACTTTCTGGTAGACGTTGTCATAAGCAAGGATGACAAAATTACAGTTGAGATTGACCATGCCGAAGGTGTATGGATTGAGGATTGTGCCGAACTGAGCCGTCACATCGAGAGCGGACTCAACGGCGAGGCCGACGACTATGAGCTTGAAGTGGGTTCTGCAGGCTTGGGCCAGCCGTTCAAGGTATTGCAGCAATACCGTAACCACATCGGTCTTGAGGTGGAGGTGCTCACTAAGGAGGGAAAGAAACTCAAAGGTATCCTCAAGGATGCCAATCCCGAGGCTTTCACCGTGACAGTGAGCAAAAAGGAGAAGAAAGAGGGTGCAAAGCGTCCGCAGCTTGTCGAGGAGGATATCATATTCACCTATGACAGCATCAAGTACACGAAATATGTTATAAAATTTAAATAAAATGGCAAAGAAAGAAGAAACAATCAGCCTTCTTGATACATTTCAAGAGTTCAAGGAGTCGAAGAACATCGACCGCACAACAATGATCAGCGTACTCGAAGAGAGTTTCCGCAAAGTATTGATCAACATGTTCGGCACAGACGAGAACTACTCGGTTATCGTGAACCCCGACCGTGGTGACTTTGAAATCCAGCGCCGTCGCGTTGTCGTTGCCGACAATGAGGTAAAGGACAGCAACTTCGAGATTTCACTCACCGAGGCACAGCTCATCGACGACACATTCGAAGAGGGCGAGGAGGTAAGTGAGATCGTGAACTTCGCCGAGTTCGGACGCCGTGCGATCCTGAACCTTCGCCAGACACTTGCTTCAAAGATTCTGGAGCTTGAGAAGGACAGCCTCTACAACAAGTACAGCGAGAGAATCGGTCAGATTGTAAGCGCAGAGGTATATCAGATTTGGAAGAAGGAACTCCTTCTTGTCGACGATGAGGGCAACGAGCTCATTCTCCCGAAGAGCGAGCAGATTCCGAGCGACTTCTACCGCAAGGGTGACAATGTACGCGCAGTTGTTGCACGTGTCGACAACCAGAACAACAACCCCAAGATTATCCTCAGCCGCACATCACCGATGTTCCTGCAGCGTCTTTTCGAACTTGAGGTTCCCGAAATCAACGACGGCCTCATCACAATCAAGAAGATTGCCCGCATCCCCGGCAAGCGCGCAAAGATTGCAGTGGAGACATATGATGAGCGCATTGACCCGGTAGGTGCATGCGTAGGTGTAAAGGGTTCACGTATCCACGGTATCGTACGCGAACTCCGCAACGAGAATATCGACGTTATCCCTTACACATCGAACATCGAGCTTTTCATAAAGCGTGCACTCAGCCCTGCCAAGATCCAGGAGATCACACTCGACGAGGAGAAGCGCGTTGCCGATGTAAACCTCAAGAAAGAGGAGGTTTCACTTGCTATCGGTAAGGATGGTCTCAACATCAAGCTTGCCAGCATGATTACCGAATACACAATCAACGTATACCGCGAAATCGACGCACAGCAGGAGGATGACATCTACCTCGACGAGTTTGCCGATGAGGTTGAGGAGTGGGTAATCGAGGCTATCAAGAACATAGGACTTGACACTGCCAAGGCTGTGCTCAACACTCCAAGAGAGGTTCTTATTGAGAAGGCCGATCTTGAGGAGGATACCGTTGACCACCTGATTGAAGTTCTCCAGGCAGAATTTGAGGACGAGGAATAAGGCAAGTAAGGATAAACCAAAAAGAGAAGAGTACTAATGAAGATAAGATTAAATAAAGTACAGAAAGAGCTGAACTTAGGCCTCAACACGATTGTGGAGTTCCTACAGAAGAAGGGCTTTGAAATCAAGGAGGATCCTAATGCAGTTGTACCCGAGGAGGGTTACAACATGCTCATCGAGGAGTTCAGCGCCGACAAGAAAGTCCGCATGCAGTCCGACAAGTTCACCCAGGAGCGTCAGAACAAGGAGAAGCCCAAGGCTACCGTTATTGCTGTAGAAGAGCCCAAGAAAGAGGTGAAGGAGGTTGCAGCGCCAAAGGTTGTGGAGACACCGAAACCGGTCGCAGAGGAACCAAAGAAGGAGGAGCCAAAGAAGGAAGAGGTCAAGATTAAGGTCACAGGCCGTATCGACCTCGATGCCCTCAACAAGAAAAA
This sequence comes from Bacteroidaceae bacterium, assembly GCA_017398805.1. GTDB lineage: Bacteria > Bacteroidota > Bacteroidia > Bacteroidales > Bacteroidaceae > HGM04593. Next base: position 5,200 of record JAFQEZ010000042.1, read on the forward strand.
GAAGGAGACTCCAAAAGCAGATCCCCAACCGGTTGTCGAAGCACCAGTTGCAAAGGAGCCGGAACCGGTTGCACCTGTTGCCGAGCCGGTAAAGGAACCAGTAAGTGAACCTGCAAAAGAGCCTGCAAAGGCAGAGCCACAGGCACAGCTGACCCAGATTGATGAGGTTGAGGCACCGAAACTCAATATTGTAGGACAGATTGACCTTTCGGCAATCAACCAGTCCACACGCCCCAAGAAGAAGAGCAAGGAGGAGAAGAGAAAGGAGCGCGAGGAGAAGGACAAGCAGCGCGAAGAGCAGCGTAAGGCACAGCGCGATGCACAGCGTCATGATAATGGCGGTGCTGCAGATGGCGACAAGAAGAAGAAACGTCAGCGCATCAACAGCCAGCGCGTTGACATCAATGATGTCAAGGAGAACGGCGGAAACGACAATAAGGATTGGAGTGCAAACCGCAACAAGAGCAACAATGCATCACAAGGCAGCCGTAAGGACCGTGACCGCCAGCACAAGCGTTTCGACAAGAACGATGTAAGCGACGAGGATGTATCAAAGCAGATAAAGGAGACACTTGACCGCTTGACCAACCGAGGTAAGGGCAACAAGTCGGCTAAGTACCGCAAGGAGAAGCGCGACATGGCTGCCGAGCAGCGCATGCAGCAGATGAGCGAGGAGATGGAACAGAGCAAGGTTCTGCAGCTCACGGAGTTCGTTACAGCGAACGAGCTTGCAAGCATGATGAACGTTTCTGTCACACAGGTCATCGCCACATGTATGAGCATCGGTATGATGGTATCCATCAACCAGCGTCTTGATGCCGAGACAATCAACATTGTTGCCGAGGAGTTCGGTTTCACCACAGAATATGTAAGTGCAGAGGTTGCCAATGCAATCGAGGAGTCAACCGACAACGAAGAGGATCTGGAGCCACGCGCACCAATCATCACTGTCATGGGTCACGTTGACCACGGTAAGACATCGCTGCTCGACTATATCCGCAAGGCAAATGTCATAGCAGGCGAGGCCGGCGGTATCACACAGCACATAGGTGCATACAACGTGAAGATGGAGAGCGGCAAGCGCATAACCTTCCTTGACACCCCGGGTCACGAGGCCTTCACCGCCATGCGTGCACGTGGTGCCAAGATCACCGATATCGTTATCATCATCATCGCTGCCGATGACAGCGTCATGCCACAGACAAAGGAGGCTATCAACCACGCCATGGCAGCCGGTGTACCTATCGTGTTCGCATTCAACAAGTGCGACAAGCCTACTGCCGACCCCAACAAGATCAAGGAGGAACTTGCAAACCTGAACATGCTTGTCGAGGATTGGGGTGGAAAGTACCAGTCACAGGAGATTTCGGCAAAGAAAGGTATGGGTGTTGAGGAACTCATGGAGAAGGTGTTGCTTGAGGCAGAGCTTCTTGACCTCAAGGCCAACCCTAACCGCAAGGCTACAGGTTCAGTTATTGAGTCTACCCTTGACAAGGGTCGCGGATACGTTGCGACAGTGCTTGTACAGAACGGTACACTCAAGGTGGGTGACATTGTAGTTGCCGGTACACAGTGGGGTAAGGTAAAGGCTATCTTCAATGAGCGCAACCAACGCATCAAGGAGATTCGCCCTGCAGAGCCTGCACTTATCCTCGGACTCAACGGTGCTCCTGCCGCAGGTGACACATTCAACGTTGTCGAGAGCGAGCGCGAGGCACGCGAGATTACCGGCAAACGCGAGCAGTTGCAGCGTGAGCAGGGTCTTCGTACACAGAAGATGCTTACACTCGACGAGGTGGGCCGCCGTATCGCCCTTGGAAACTTCCAGACACTCAACATCATCGTCAAGGGTGACGTGGACGGTTCTATCGAGGCGCTCAGCGATTCGCTCATCAAGCTCTCTACCGAGACTATCCAGGTCAATGTCATCCACAAGGCTGTGGGTCAGATTTCGGAAAGCGACGTGAGCCTTGCCGCTGCATCGGATGCCATTATCGTAGGTTTCCAGGTGCGTCCTTCTGTGACAGCACGCAAGGTTGCCGAGAACGAGGGTGTCGACATCCGCATCTACTCTATCATCTACGATGCTATCGAGGAGGTCAAGGCCGCTATGGAGGGTATGCTTGCTCCAATTGTCAAGGAGGAGGTTACCGCAACCATCGAGGTACGCGAGACATTCCACATCAGCAAGGTGGGTACAGTAGCCGGTTGTATGGTACGCGAGGGTAAGGTAAAACGCACAGACCGTGCACGCCTCATCCGCGACGGTATCGTTATCCACACCGGTGCACTTGCAGCCCTCAAACGTTTCAAGGAGGATGTCAAGGAGGTAGGTACCAACTTCGAGTGCGGTATCAGCCTCGTGTCACAGGACGACATCAAGGTCGGTGACATCATCGAGACATTCGTTGAGGTTGAAGTTAAGCAGAAACTCTAAAGAAAATGTAGGGAATCGGGAAACCGGTTCCCTGCACAATAAAAACTTATAAAAAATCATTACTATGGGATCATTTGAAATCATTTTGATAATTGCTATTGCAATAGGACTTTTTTACGGATACTATCGTGGACTTATTGACCAGTTGACATTCGGAGCAGGCATCATCTTTGCACTTGCACAGTCATCGGCACTTCTTCCGGCGTTTACCGACCTTGTTGACGATGCCATTGGTTTAGGACACTACATTTCGATGGCAATCGGATTTGCCCTGCTGTTGGTCATATCCATTGTGGTATTCAGACTTTTGGGCAAAGTATTGTCTGCAATCCTCGAGGCTCTGCATTTAGGCATTGTCAACAAGATTGGCGGAGCATTGTTCTCGGCATACATCGCATATCTGGTGGTAACAGCCGTTGAACATGTTTTATAATGGCAGAACAATAGCCTGATATATAATTGTTCTATAAGTGACATCTAATTTGATGCCACTAAAAGAAGATGAAGCAACCTCCTCACACAATGAAGGAGCACAGAAGCGATGAAGAAAAAGAACAACATACTCAAGAAAATTGCGAACAAAGCATATGAATTCGGATTTGTAAGCAAGATAAAGACCGAGATAATTGAGCGCGGACTCAACGAGGATGTCATCAGGCTCATCTCAAAGAAGAAGAATGAACCGGAGTGGCTCCTTGAGTTCCGTCTCAACGCCTACAGGCATTGGCTTACACTGGAGATGCCCACATGGGCACATCTGGATATTCCACCTATCGACTATCAGGCAATCTCATACTATGCCGACCCTCTCAAGAAGAGCAAGGAGAACAAGAACAAGGAGATTGACCCTGAGCTAATGAAAACATTCGAGAAACTCGGCATTCCCCTTGAGGAGCGCCTTGCACTCAGCGGCACGGCAGTCGATGCCGTGATGGATTCCGTGTCGGTCAAGACCACATTCAAGGAGGAACTCAAGGAGAAGGGAATCATATTCTGCTCCATGAGCGAGGCCGTACAGGAGTACCCCGACCTGGTGCGCCAGTATCTGGGCACCGTAGTAAACTACCGCGACAACTTCTTTGCCGCGCTGAACACCGCTGTGTTCAGTGACGGTTCATTCGTGTATATTCCCAAGGGGGTACGCTGCCCCATGGAACTATCCACCTATTTCCGCATAAATGCAGCCAACACAGGACAGTTCGAGCGCACTCTCATCGTAGCCGATGACGGGAGCTACGTTTCGTATCTTGAGGGTTGTACTGCCCCCATGCGCGACGAGAACCAGTTGCATGCGGCTATTGTCGAGATAGTCGTGAATGAGAATGCCGAAGTGAAATACAGCACCGTACAGAACTGGTATCCCGGTGATGCCGAGGGCAAGGGCGGAGTATACAATTTCGTCACCAAGCGCGGAGATTGCCGTGGCAGAAACAGCAAGCTCTCCTGGACACAGGTGGAGACAGGTTCGGCTATCACATGGAAATACCCGAGCTGCATCTTGCGCGGAGACAATTCACAGGGCGAATTCTATTCGGTCGCACTCACGAACAACTACCAGCAGGCCGACACCGGCACAAAGATGATACATCTGGGCAAGAACACCAAGAGCACTATCATAAGCAAAGGTATATCGGCAGGCAAGAGCCAGAACTCATACCGTGGTTTGGTGCGCGTGAGCAAGAACGCCGACGGTGCACGCAACTACAGCCAGTGCGACTCGCTGTTGCTCGGTGACAAGTGCGGTGCACACACATTCCCCTACATGGACATACATAACAACAGCGCTGTCATAGAGCATGAGGCTACAACCTCAAAGATTTCCGAAGACCAGCTCTTCTACTGCAACCAGAGAGGAATAGGCACGGAAGAGGCAATAGGTCTCATCGTGAACGGATATGCCAAGGAGGTACTGAACAAGCTGCCTATGGAGTTTGCCATTGAGGCACAGAAACTGCTCAGCGTGTCGCTTGAAGGTGCTGTAGGATGATAAACAACGAGGATTATGGAGAATTTGTTAGAAATCAAGAACCTCCACGCCACAATTGACGGCAAGGAGATATTAAAAGGAATAAACCTCACCGTAAAGGCAGGAGAGGTGCATGCCATAATGGGCCCTAACGGTTCGGGCAAGAGTACCCTGAGCAACGTGCTTGTGGGACACCCTGCATATACAGTTACCGAGGGCGAGGTATATTACAAAGGGAAGAACCTGCTTGAGTTGAGCCCTGAGGACCGCAGCCACGAAGGACTCTTCCTTTCGTTCCAATACCCGGTGGAGATTCCGGGCGTAAGCATCACCAATTTCATGCGTGCAGCAATAAATGCAAAGCGCCAGTACCTGGAACAGGAGCCGATGAACGCAACCGAGTTCCTCAAGATGATGCGCGAGAAGCGCGCCCTTGTGAACCTCGACAGCAAGCTCGCCAACCGTTCGGTAAACGAAGGTTTCAGCGGCGGAGAGAAAAAGCGCAACGAGATATTCCAGATGGCTATGCTTGAGCCAACACTCAGCATCCTTGACGAGACCGATTCAGGCCTTGATATCGATGCTCTGCGAATTGTTGCCGAAGGTGTCAACAAGCTAAAGAGAGAGGACACATCGAGCCTCGTAATCACCCACTACCAGAGACTGCTTGACTACATCAAGCCCGACATCGTGCATGTCCTCTACAATGGCAAGATAGTGAAGAGTGCAGGTCCTGAGCTTGTAATGGAGCTTGAGGAGCGCGGATACGACTGGATTAAAAACGAGAACCAGCAATGAGCCACGAACAGGAATATATTGAGATATTCGGGCAGAACAGGGCACTGATAGAGAAGCCGTGCGCTGCACTGCTCAATGCCGCACGTGCAGGGGCAGCCGACAGATTTGCCGCCATGGGATTCCCCGGTGCAAAGAGTGAGGATTGGCTGCACAGCAACGTGGCAAAGAGATTCGCCACAGACTACGGCATGAACCTTGGACGCGTTGAGGTGAAAGCCGACATGCACACCATATTCACATGCGATGTCCCCAACCTCAAGACACGCCAGGCATATATTGTCAATGACACCTTCAAGGACGGAGAGAACAGCAAGGAACTCCCCGAAGGAGTTATACTTGCAGGGCTTAATGAAGCGGCAGAGAAGTTCCCTACCCTTCTGCAGCCATATTACAACACCCTTGCTTCCGAAGGTGACAACATTGCACAGTTCAACACCATGTTCGCGCAGGACGGTGTACTGCTTTACATACCACGCAACACCATCATCGAGGAGACAATACAGATTGTGGCACTTCTGCAGGCCAATGTGGAGATGCTGTCGAACCGCCGCCTGCTCATTATCCTTGAAGAGAACAGCAAGGCAAGCCTCCTCATATGCGACCACTCCTCCATGGAGAAGCAGACACTCTCTACACAGGTAATGGAGATATTCCTTGCCCGTGGTGCAGATCTCGACCTCTACGAACTGGAGGAGACCGCACACAACAACTGCCGCCTGGGACATGTATATGTGCGTCAGATGGCCGACAGCCGTTTCAACCACAGCAACATAACGCTCACCAACGGCTTCACACGCAACTATCTGAATGTATCGCTCGAGGGAAGAGGTGCCGAAGCCAATGTCAACGGCCTTGCCATAGGTGACAAGAGCCAGCATATCGACAACCACACGCTTGTCGACCACAAGACAGGAAACTGCACCAGCAACGAGCTATACAAATATATACTCGACGAGCAGTCGACGGGAGTATTTGCAGGCAAGATGCTTATACGCCCCGACGCACAGCAGACCGTATCGCAGCAGACGAACCGCAACCTCTGCCTCACCAGCGATGCACACATGTATGCACAGCCCCAGTTGGAGATTTATGCCGACGATGTCAAGTGCAGCCATGGTTCAACAGTGGGACAGCTCGACGAGAATGCACTCTTCTACATGCAGCAGCGCGGTATCCCTGCCGACGAGGCACGTCACCTGCTGATGTATGCTTTTGCAGGAGAGGTGATTGACAATATAAAGATTGAGGCACTGCGCGACAGACTCCACATGCTTGTTGAGAAACGCCTTCGTGGAGACCTCAACCACTGCAAAGGATGCGCACTCTGCAAGTAAGGAAAAATCAGTTTCAACTTTTCACCTTTCAGTTTTCACCTTTCAGTTCTCACCTTTCCGTTTTCACCTTTCAGATTTCACCTTTCCGTTTTCAGTTTTCCGTTTTAAAAATGTTCACCACCGACGACATACGCAAGGAGTTCCCGATACTCGCACAGCAGGTACACGGCAAACCGCTCGTATACCTCGACAATGCAGCTACCACACAGAAGCCGCAGTGTGTCATTGATGCCATAAGCGAGGTTTACACTACTTACAATGCAAATGTACACCGCGGAGTGCACCACCTTTCGCAGGTTGCTACTGAAGCGATGGAGAGTGCACGCACCACTGTGCAGCAGTTCATCGGCGCAGAACAGAGGCACGAGATAATCTTTACACGCGGCACTACTGAAAGCATCAACCTTGTAGCCTCATCCTTTGGGGAGACATTCCTCAAGAGCGGTGACGAGGTTATAATTTCCGCACTTGAACACCACAGCAACATTGTCCCCTGGCAACTGCTGCGCGACCGCATCGGCATTGAGTTGCGCATAATTCCCCTTACCGAGGAGTGCAGTCTTGACTTAGAAGCATACCGCAGAGTGTTCAATGAACGCACAAAGCTTGTAAGTGTGGCACATGTATCGAATGTGCTTGGAATAACCAACCCAATCAAGGAGATTATCGACATTGCCCACAGCCACGATGTTCCCGTGCTCATCGACGGAGCGCAAAGCACACCGCATATAAAGGTTGACGTAAAGGAACTCGATGCAGATTTCTTTGCACTGAGCGGACACAAGGTCTATGCCCCCACAGGCATCGGTGTACTCTACGGCAAGGAGAAATGGCTCGAAGCCATGCGACCCTACCACGGAGGCGGCGAGATGATAAAGAGTGTACGTTTCGAAAAGACCACATACAACGAACTGCCATACAAATTCGAGGCAGGAACACCCGACTACACAGGCATAATTGCACTTGGCAAGGCACTTGAGTGGGTAAACTCGATTGGGATAGAGAAGATCGCCGCGCATGAGCATGCCTTGACACGATATGCTGTGGAACAGTTGCAGAGAATTGAAAAGATGCGAATATTCGGCAACCCTGACGGTGCCGCCGTATCTTTCCTTATCGGGGATATACACCCTGCCGACATAGGCACCATACTCGACCACTTAGGTATTGCAGTGCGCACAGGACACCACTGCGCACAACCGCTCATGGATTATCTTGGCATCCCGGGCACTGTACGTGCATCATTCGCCGCATACAACACCAAGGAAGAGGTTGATATACTTATCAAAGGCATACAAAGAGCCGTAAAAATGTTCGGATAATGCTGAAGCCATACCAAAGAGAAGGAGTTATAGAGGCAGGTTGCGACGAAGCAGGACGCGGATGCCTTGCAGGCGATGTCTATGCCGCTGCAGTCATTCTGCCTCCCGACTTCACCAATGAACTGCTGAACGACTCCAAGCAGCTCACCGAGGCACAACGCTATCAGTTACGCGAAGTCATTGAGCGCGAGGCTGTAGCATGGGCTGTAGGCATTGTCACAGCCGAGGAGATAGACAGGATAAATATCCTGCGAGCTTCGATACTCGCCATGCACCGCGCTGTCGACCGGCTCAAGGTGCGCCCCGAGCATCTACTTATTGACGGCAATAAGTTCAACCCCTACCCCGGTATTACACACAACACCGTAGTAAAGGGCGATGCCACATATATGAGCATAGCAGCCGCATCAATCCTTGCTAAGACCTACCGCGACGATTATATGATGCGCATAGCAAAGGAGTACCCCATGTACGACTGGCAGAGCAACAAGGGCTACCCCACAGCCAAGCACCGCGCCGCCATAAGAGAACATGGCGCAACTCCTTATCATAGAATGACATTCAACCTCCTGGGCGAAGAACCCAAACAACTGGAACTGGCGTTTGAGTGAAAGAGGGACCCTACAGAGTACAGAGAACAGAGTACAGAGAACAGAGTACAGATGCTGTAGGGGCATCCCTTGTGGGTGCCCTTTCGTCCCATCTGATTTCAAAATCCGATGGTGTTGAGGTAGGAGGGCAACCCCTTTTGTTCTCTCGGGTCAAAGACCCTGATACTCATACCCGGCGGATAACATATCCGCCAGAACGGCGGAATAAAAATACGCGGCATACAAATGTATTTATACAATTGTCCCTCTTAAAGGGGGACGAGAAGTTTGCATGCGAACTTCGGAGGGGGTTGAAAACAGTTCCTCGGGAATAATTATAAGACATAAGAACATAAGTACAAAAGATACCATGCAATAAGAGACTGCAATGAGAGCAACTTTCATCTTTGCACTTTGCTCTTTCCACTTTTAACCCCTCAGTCACTTCGTGACAGCTCCCCTAAAACAGGGGCGCAGTTTGAATACCCTCGCACGCACATAAAACACCACCGCAACAAACAGCGTCCGTAGGGGCATCCCTTGTGGGTGCCCAAAAAGCAACTGCGAGCAAAGGGCAGGCACAAGACCTGCCCCTACAGTGCACAAACACCGCGAGGCTGTCATTTTGAGCAAAGCGAAAAATCTCAATTAGAGGTTTTTAGATCCTTCGCTTCGCTCCAGGATGACAAAGCAAGTATAATCATAACACATGTCACGCTGGGGCGAAGCGATGCAACGGTCGACGCCTTGGGCGTCGACCGTTGCATTATGCCGGAAGAGCATATTTTTTTCGTTGGTTTTCTTCGTTTCTTTTGGTGCGCCGGCGGCTTGCTCCGCCAAGCCTTTCGCGCACCACGTTACGAAGAAAACAGTTTTGCTTACAGATTTAGGACCGGGTAAACTTAGAGGGCGAGGCGCAGGCCGAAGTCGACGTAACGGTTGTCGGGAGAGTAGTTGCCACGGTTAGCGACGCGGCAGTACTGCGCGTTGATGATCCAACTACCTCCACGGAGCACGCGGAGAGAGCCTGTTGAGGGTCCTTTGGGGTTGGTCTGCGACGATGAGGAGTAATTACCTTTCCAGTCATAGCACCACTCCAACACATTGCCGCTCATGTCGTAAAGACCAAGCTCATTGGCTTGCTTCTGTTTTACCGGATGTGTTATTTTGTTACCATTATCCCAATACCACGCAACGCTGCTGAGGGTGTTGCTGCCGCTGTACTGGTATCCGCGCGAGCGGTTGCCCCCACGGGCAGCAAACTCCCACTCGGCTTCGGTAGGGAGGCGGAACTTTCTGCCACTTGGCAATTGATCAGAGAGCAAACTGTTCAATTTGTTCACAAATCTTACGCAGTCTTCGTAGCTTACTCTCTCTACAGGATTCTCTTTGCCTTTTAAAAGTGAGGGGTTGCGACCCATTACTGCCTCCCAGAGAGCTTGGGTTACCTCTGTCTCGCCTATGTAGTAGCTGCTAAGGGTTACACTGTGTACGGGTTTTTCATCAGAATCCGGATCTTGCTGTTCGCTTGTCGCGCCCATTTGAAATGTTCCGCCCTCTACGGCTACCATTTTGAAGCTGACGCCGTTGACGGAGAATTCAAGGGTCTTGAAAGAGTTGTCCTGCACTACCGGTTTCGTATTTTGACCAAATGTACTCAAAGAGAAAGCTACTGCAATGAGTGAAAGGATAAATATTCTTTTCATAATTTACTCTATTTTTTGCGAAGATAGACAAAGAACTGTAAAGAATCAAGGCTGTCTGTGTTTAATTTCCGCGGTTTAATTTCCAAGAGATATAAACTCCTTTCCTGTCGCAAGGGTGTCCTATTTCCCATTTCCGTATTTGTCACTCTGAGTGGAGCCCAAAAGAGAACAACACCGTAGGGGCATCCCTTGTGGGTGCCCAAAAAAGCAACCGCGAGCAAAGGGCAGGCACAAGACCTGCCCCTACAGTGCACAAACACAGCGAGGCTGTCATTTTGAGCAAAGCGAAAAATCTCAATTAACTTTCCACTTTCATCTTTCAACTTTCAACTTTTTGGGCAGACACATCGGTCTGCCCCTACATCGCACATCGCGAAAAACCGCGTACTTGTCATTTCGACGATAGGAGAAATCTCAGTTAACTTTCATCTTTGACAACACCGTCTAATCGCAACCCGCAGGGCGTGACCATGCCACGCGACCTGCGACCTGTTGCTGCCGGTGCCGTCGAAGTTGCAAGAGCAACTTTCATCTTTCCACTTTCAACTTTCAACTTTCCACTTGTACCCTCCCCTCCACCTGCGGCACCTCAAGTGCTCCCCTGTTTAATACCCCTCCGCCTGCGGCACCTCCCCTAAAACAGGGGAGGAATTGGCTGTCCGTAAGGACTGAGGGGTACAGGGGAGGAATAAAAACGCAGCATACAGAGGTTTTATTCAAACTCCAGCACTGAGCCTTTCATTATATCTTCGTGGGTAATGACAGTGCCCTTCAATCTCTTGCCGTTCAGACGGGCTTTCCTGTAATCACCTCTTTTGCTGTCATCGGAAATCACTGTAAAGAGTTTGCCATCGGGCAGCTGCAGGCGCACCTCGGGGAAAAGCGGTGTCCCTATCTCGTATTCTCCACCGGCAGGATCAACGGGATAGAATCCCATGGCAGACATTACATACCATGCCGACATCTGACCACAATCTTCGTTTCCGCAAAGACCATCGGGGGTGTTGCGGTAGAGTTCCCTCATGACTTGCAAGGCATACTTCTGCGTCATATCCCATTTGCCTATGCGATTGAAGAGATATATGACATGATGGCTCGGTTCATTGCCGTGGGCATACTGCCCTATCATGCCTGTGCTGAAGATTGGCAGATTGGCATTAGCGGCAGGCGAATAGGTGAACATGCTGTCAAGTTTCTCAGTAAATCTTCTCTTGCCGACAAGTTCAATAAGCCCGTCGATATCGTGCTGAACACTCCACATGTAGTGCCATGCATTGCTCTCGCATATATGTTGGGTATATTCATCGGGGGTGAATGACGGCTGGAACTCGCCTTTGCTGTCACGGGGCTGCATGAATGTGGTTGCAGGGTTATACTGGTTGCGCCAGTTACCTGCACGGCGGTAGAAAACATCTGCTATGGAGTCTTGACCCAATGCTTGGGCCATGCGTGCGATGCAGTGGTCATCATATGCATACTCAAGTGTTCGTGACATCGACCAGTTGTCGGCATTGTACGGGTCTGCAACATCATAAGGCACATATCCCAGTTGCTTGTAAAGTCCTATGCCACGGTAACCGTCACTGTTTGCGGTTGCCACACATGCAGCAAGAGCCTTCTTGACATCAAAGCCTTTGAATCCTTTGAGCATGGCATCGGCAATCACGGGCACGGAGTGATAGCCTATCATCATATCGGTCTCGCTGCCCCACATGTTCCAAACCGGCAAACGGCCGTGCTGTTCAAAATGGGCGATAAAGGAGTTCACCATACTCGGCACATACTCGGGAGCGGTATATGTAAAGAGCGGATGCGCTGCACGGAAGGTATCCCAGAGCGAGAATGTAGAGAAATTCTTCCACCCCTCGGCCTTGTGGTTCTTGCCGTCTGCGCCACGATAAAGGCCGTCGACATCACAATAGATTGTGGGGGCAATCATGGTGCGGTAAAGGGCTGTATAAAAGCATACACGTTCGTCGTGAGTTCCGCCCGAAACCTCTATGCATGACAGCCGGCTGTTCCAATGTTCTTGTGTCTTCTCGCGGTATGAATCGAAATCATTGTGGGGTGCTTCTGCCGTAAGGTTCTTTGCTGCACCCTCAAGTCCTGTGCCCGAAAGGGCTGTCACAACGGTAAGTTGCCTGCCGCTGTCGAGCGAGAACTCAAAACGTATTGTACCGGTGACCTTTTTCATTCTTGTACCGTCGGGGATAACCGTGCTGTCGCACTGCATTGAGAGTATCGGTTGCGAGAAGCGCGTACGGAAGTAGACCTGTTGCCCTCTTGCCCAGCCGTTGGAGTAGCGATAACCCTCTACAGTGCAGCTGTCGACCTGCGAGATATATGTATCGGTTGTGGCATCCCAGTTGGTGGCCTTTCCGAGGTTCAGGAGCACCACTGCTGTATCGCACGGGAATGTATAACGCTGCACTCCGCAACGTTCAGTTGCCGTGAGTTCCACATCAATGCCATAGCTATCGAGGCGTACCTTGTAATAACCCGCACTGCACTCCTCGCTATCATGGCTGAAAAGCGAATGGACACCCAAAGGATCTGCAGCCTCGAGCAAAGGATAGGTCACCGGCAGGAAACTGATATCGTAGAGATCACCAGCGCCTGTTCCGCTGAGGTGGGTGTGGCTGAAGCCTGCAATGGTGCTGTCGGGGTAGAAATAGCCTGCAATCCAGTCCCACCCGGGCTGTCCGTTGTCGGGACTCAGCTGAACCATGCCGAAAGGCGCTTGCGCTCCGGGGTAGACATTTCCCTTGTAATCGGTACCTATCAGCGGATTTACAAGCGATGCGTAATCAGTTCTCTCCTGGGCGGATATAGTGGAGAATGATCCTGCGCATAATAGGAAGAACGACAAAAGTATATTTTTCATTGTCTATGGATTTAAAACGCTTATGAAATGCGAATATAGCAAAAATTATCGGTCGGACAACAAAAGCCCGTAGCGAACCAACAACGTTCGGTCTTTGTTATTCTACCATGCATTATTAACATCAAATAGAGAAAACTATGTCAACAGTAACCAAAAATGTAAAGTTGGGAGTGGCAACACTTGCCATCATGAACGTGACTGCCGTGGTATCACTCCGTGGCCTGCCTGCCGAGGCTGAATATGGAATCAGTTCGGCATTCTACTATCTTTTTGCTGCGCTCGTATTCCTGATACCCACCTCGTTCGTAGCAGCAGAGCTTGCAGCAATGTTCCAGGACAAACAAGGCGGTGTGTTCCGATGGGTGGGCGAGGCTTTCGGAAAGAAGGCCGGTTTTGTCGCGATATGGCTGCAGTGGGTAGAGAGCACGATATGGTACCCCACTGTGCTTACATTCGGTGCCGTGTCGTTGGCATTCATTGGCATGGACAGCAGTGCCGACATGTCATTGGCATCGAACAAGATATACACGCTTGTAGTGGTACTTGCAATATACTGGGCTGCAACGTTCATCTCACTCAAGGGACTTGGATGGGTGAGCAAGGTTGCAAAAATCGGCGGCTTGGTGGGAACAATCATTCCGGCAGCACTGCTTGTTGTACTTGCAATAATATATCTTGCCGGCGGAGGTGTGTCGCAAATGGATTTCGGAGGTGACTTTTTCCCCGACATCACCAAATTCGACAACCTTGTGCTTGCATCGGGAATATTCCTCTTCTATGCAGGAATGGAGATGACGGGCATACACGTAAAGGACATGGACAACCCGAGCAAGAACTACCCACGTGCCGTGTTCCTGGGCGCAATAATCACAGTGCTGATATTTGTCCTCGGTACTTTTGCACTTGGAATAATCATACCGCAGAAGGATATAAACCTTACACAGAGTCTTCTTGTGGGATTTGACAACTACTTCAAATTTGTGGGGATGTCGTGGCTCTCGCCTATTATAGCAATCGCACTTGCATTCGGTGTGCTTGCAGGGGTGCTTACATGGGTTTCGGGCCCTTCAAAAGGTATCTTTGCTGTGGGAAGGGCCGGTTATCTGCCGCCTTTCATGCAACGCACAAACAAGTTGGGTGTACAGCGTAATATCCTGTTCATCCAGGGTGGTATCGTAACTCTTCTCAGCCTGTTGTTCGTTGTAATGCCATCGGTACAGAGTTTTTACCAGATACTCTCGCAGTTGACAGTGCTCCTTTATCTAATCATGTACCTGCTGATGTTCGCAGCAGCCATATATCTGCGCTACAACATGAAGGATGCAAAGCGCCCGTTCCGTCTGGGCAAGAAAGGCAACGGTGTAATGTGGATTGTCAGCGGTGTAGGTTTCCTTGGCAGTTTGCTGGCATTCGTTCTGAGTTTCATTCCTCCTGCACAGATTTCGGTGGGCAGCAATGCGGTGTGGTATGCTGTGCTTGTGATAGGTTGTATTATTGTTGTGGGTGCTCCTTTCGTTATCTATGCAATGCGCAAACCGCACTGGGTGGACAAAGATTCAACCTTCGAACCGTTCCATTTTGACAAATAAAGGAGCCGACGGGAGTTATATGATGGCAATATAGATATTTAACGTGAGTTCGATATAAACTCAATCAAATCGCTAAACTGTCATCCTGACAAAGCGAAGCGGCGGAAGGATCTCTGCACCCATTCTCTATAGATGCTTCACTGCGTTCAGCATGACAAGAATGCTTTAGACAACACCTCTATTCTTATATCGAACTCACAGTATTATAAGAAATATCGCAGACTTATTAACATAAAAAGATTCAGGGAGCACCGCGGTGCTCCCTGAATCTTTTTATAATGTCAAGTATTTACTCAACTGTATCTTCCTTGCTCCAGTCAAGCTTTGCCATACGCTGATAGCTTGCGTAGCGCTTCTTAGCCATGCCCTCGGCAGCCTCGAACAACTCGTGTGCCTCAGCCGGGAACTGCTTTGCAAGTGAAGCGTAACGGACCTCACCCTGGAGGAACTCCTGGAACTTCTCCCACTGTGGCTCCTTGCTGTCGAGTGTGAATGGATTCTTGCCCTCTTCCTCGAGTGCAGGGTTGTAACGCCACAAGTGCCAGTAACCGCACTCAACGGCTGCAGCCTGCTCTGCCTGTGACTTGCCCATACCCTTCTTGATACCGTGGTTGATACATGGAGCATAAGCAATCACGAGTGATGGACCGGGATAAGCCTCAGCCTCACGGATAGCCTTCAAGCACTGGTCGTAACTTGCACTCATTGCAATCTGTGCTACATATACATAACCGTAGGTTGTGGCAATCATACCAAGGTCCTTCTTGCGGATGCGCTTACCTGCAGCAGCAAACTTAGCGATAGCGCCAAGAGGAGTAGCCTTTGAAGACTGGCCACCGGTATTTGAATATACCTCGGTATCGAGAACAAGGATGTTCACATCCTCACCCGATGCAATCACGTGGTCAAGACCACCGTAACCGATGTCGTAAGATGCACCGTCACCACCGATAATCCACTGTGAACGTTTAACGAGGTACTGCTTGATAGCGAGAATCTGCTCACTTGCATCGCTCTCGAACTCCTCGCAAGCCTTGATGATGGCAGGAGTAATCTCCTTTGTAACGTCGGCATTCTCCTTGTTGTCAATCCACTTCTGTGCCAACTCCTTCATCTCCTCAGGACAGCTGCGGTATGTCTGAATCTCGGCGAGAAGTCTCTCAAGACGTGCACGCATCTTCTTCTCGGCGAGTTTCATACCAAGACCGAACTCGCAGAAGTCCTCGAACAATGAGTTGCCCCAAGCAGGACCTTCGCCCTTCTCGTTGGTTGTGTATGGTGTTGAAGGAACTGATGCTGTGTAGATTGATGAACAGCCTGTTGCATTAGCAATTACCTGGCGATCACCGAAGAGCTGTGTAAGGAGCTTGACGTATGGTGTCTCACCACAACCTGAACATGCACCTGAGAACTCGAAGAGCGGAGTCGCGAACTGAGAGTTCTTCGGGTTGCTCTTAACGTCAACGAGCGACTGCTTGCTCTTGACGTTCTTGACGCAGTAATCCCAGTTTGCAGCCTCTGATCTCTCCTCTTCCAATGGAACCATTGTGAGGGCCTTGCCTGTCTTTGGATGACCAGGACAGATGTCGGCACAGTTACCGCAACCGAGACAGTCGAGCACGCTCACCTGGATGCGGAACTGCATACCCTTCATGGCTGCAGGAGCCTTCATCTCAATCTTGTCGGCATTGATGCCTGCCGCCTCAGCCTCATCCATTACAAACGGACGGATAGCAGCATGAGGACAAACGAATGAACAACGGTTACACTGGATACAGTTCTCGGCATTCCAACGTGGAACAAATGTACTTACACCGCGCTTCTCATAAGCCGATGTACCTACAGGCCATGTACCGTCCTCAAGGCCCTTGAATGCAGAAACAGGGAGCTGTGCACCCTTCTGTGCATTGATTGTGCGAACGATTTTTGTAATGAACTCGGGCTCGTTTCTCTTCTCCTCGACGTCGGCAGGAAGCTTAGACCAGTTAGGATCAATAGCCAACTGACGGTACTCGCCACCGCGGTCAACGGCTGCGTAGTTCTTGTCAACGACATCCTGACCCTTCTTGCCGTAAGACTTCACGATGAACTTCTTCATCTGCTCAATCGCAAGGTCAACAGGGATAACCTGAGTGATGCGGAAGAATGCACTCTGGAGAATTGTGTTGGTGCGGTTGCCGAGACCAATCTCCTGGGCAATCTTTGTAGCGTTGATGTAGTATACTGTGATATTGTTGTCAGCAAAGTACTTCTTGACGTTGTTAGGCAGGTTCTTTACAAGTTCGTCACCCTCCCATACTGTATTGAGGAGGAATGTACCGCCCTTCTGCAAGCCCTTGGTAACATCGTACATGCGCAGGTATGCCTGAACGTGGCATGCAACGAAGTTAGGTGTGTTCACAAGATATGTACTGCGGATAGGCTTGTCACCGAAACGAAGGTGTGAACAGGTGAAACCGCCCGACTTCTTTGAGTCGTATGAGAAGTATGCTTGGCAATGCTTCTTTGTGTTGTCGCCGATAATCTTAACAGAGTTCTTGTTCGCGCCTACAGTACCGTCGGCACCAAGACCGTAGAACTTAGCCTGGAACATTCCGTCCACAACTGCAATCTCCTCCTTTGGAGGCAGTGAGAGGAATGTAACGTCGTCAACGATACCGAATGTAAAGTGGTTCTTTGGCTCGGGCAATGCAAGGTTCTCATATACACCCATGATTATTGCAGGTGTCGTGTCGCATGAGCTCAGACCGAAACGGCCGCCGACAATAATGGGGTTGATTGCCTGAAGCTCAGGTGTGCTGTTGAATGCCTCTACAACATCAAGGTACAAAGGCTCGCCGTTGCTGCCCGGCTCCTTGGTGCGGTCAAGCACTGCAATGCGCTTAACAGTCTTTGGCATTACTGCAGCAAGATACTTCACTGAGAATGGACGGTAGAGGTGTACGCTTACCAAGCCCACCTTCTCGCCTCTCTCTGTCATGTAGTCGATAGCCTCCTTTACAGCCTCGGTAGCAGATCCCATGACAATGATTACACGGTCGGCATCCTCGGCACCATAGTATGTGAAAGGAGCATACTTGCGGCCTGTGATGGCAGAAATCTCCTTCATGTACTCGGCTACGATATCGGGAACCGCATTGTAGAACGGGTTCTCGCTCTCCTTGTGTGTGAAGAATGTCTCGGGGTTCTCTGCTGTACCGCGTACAACCGGCGAGCTTGGGCTCAGCGCTCTGTCGCGGAAATCCTGGATGGCATCCCAGTCAACGAGTGGAGCTATCTCCTCCTGCTCGATGAGTTCAATCTTCTGTATCTCGTGCGATGTACGGAATCCGTCAAAGAAGTTCAGGAACGGTATGCGGCTCTTGAGTGTAGAGAGGTGTGCTACGGCAGCAAGGTCCATAACCTCCTGTACCGATCCCTCGCAAAGCATAGCGAAACCTGTCTGGCGACATGCCATAACGTCCATGTGGTCACCAAAGATACTGAGTGAGTTACCGGCCAAAGAACGTGCCGAAACATGGAACACTGTAGGCAATTTCTCGCCGGCAATCTTATACATGTTTGGAATCATCAGCAACAGACCCTGCGAAGCAGTGAATGTGTTGGTCAAGGCACCGGCCTGCAATGAGCCGTGAAGTGCACCTACTGCGCCGCCCTCTGACTGCATCTCCTGTACCGATACAGTCTCGCCGAAGAGGTTCTTGCGGCCTTGCGCTGCCCACTCATCGACATACTCAGCCATTGTTGATGATGGAGTGATAGGGTAGATCGCTGCTACCTCGGAAAACATATAGGCGATATGTGCTGCCGCCTGGTTTCCGTCACAAGTGATGAATTTTTTTGTTTTTGTCATAACGCAATAATTTATGAATTGATGTATTATCCTTCATTATATGCAACCCACAAGGTTGCTTTCTGTTTTACCGAACATACAAAGTTACAAAATAATCGGAAACCTTATTATAAAATGGCAAAAAAATGTACCTTTGTAAATAAAGCACGAAAACAGGATGCGAACCGGGACGGCATTCTGATGAATTTGACGTACTCCACTCGCATCCCACTATTTTTGCATTCATTTTATGAAGAACCATATACGCACACTGCTTATAGCAATAATGATCATGACGGGCATGACCTTGACTGCACAGCACAACGTGCAGCCCAAGTTCGAATATCGAGCAGTATGGCTCACAACAATAGAGAACCTCGACTGGCCCAAAAGCGCAGCATGCGACAAAGAAGGATTCGCACGGCAGAGAGAGGAACTCACCACCCTGCTCGACTCCCTTGAAGCAATGCATGTGAACACAGTGCTGTTGCAGACCCGTGTTCGCGGCGACGTAATATACCCGTCAGAAATAGAGCCTTTCTCACATCTTTTTACGGGAACGACAGACAAAGCACCCGATTACGACCCGCTCGCTTTCGCCATTGAGGAGTGCCACAAGCGCGGCATGCAGCTACATGCATGGATAGTAACCCTCCCGCTTGGCAAGGACGAACATATACGCCGCCAAGGCAAGCATGCACTCTCACGCCGCAAAAGAGAACTTTGCACACACTACAAGGGACAGTGGTATATGGAACCGGGCAACCCGGCAACAGGAGAGTACATAACAGAGATTGTCAAAGAGATTGTCACGAACTACAATGTAGACGGCATACACCTTGACTATGTACGCTACCCCGACCGCACCAACGGCTATCCCGATGCGGCACTTCACCGAAAACACGGAAAAGGCACTCCCCTCCCCGATTGGAGACGCAACAACATAACGGCTATCGCACGCAAGGTATACAATGCCGTCAAGGAAGAGAAACCATGGGTACGCGTCAGCTGCGCACCACTCGGTAAGTATGACAACCTCACCCGTTACAGTTCACTCGGGTGGGATGCTTACAATGCCGTATTTCAGGAGGCGCAAGAGTGGGTAAAGGAGGGCATTATGGATATCCTTTTCCCGATGCTTTATTTCAACGGCAACAATTTCTACCCTTTTGTACTTGATTGGCAGGAAAACAGCAACGGGCGTCACATAGTTCCCGGAATCGGAATCTACCGTCTGCTACCTGAATATGGAGGTTGGCAGGCCATTGAAATCGAACGCCAGATAAACACCTCGCGCGAGGCAGGCACTGCCGGCACTGCCATGTTCCGGGCCAATCAGGTGCTAAATTGCGGCAAAAGCACATATACAAAAGCACATCGTCACCCTGCACTCATTCCGCCAATGTCCTGGATATCAGGGAGTGCGCCCAACATGCCTCAAGGGTTATCCGCAGAAAGAGATGAGCATGGCATAACAATCGAATGGGAAAGCATAGAAGCCCCCAAAGGCGAACCAAAAACCAAGTACAACATATATTGCACCTTGGGTGACAGCATTGACATCGACAACATCAAGAACCTTGTTGCATCACAGATTACGGGCAACTGTTTCCGTTGGTCTTGCCGCACATTCCACGCTATAAGCATTGCCGTCACAGCCGTGGACGCATACGGCAGGGAGAGCATCCCTGCCATCGTCACAAGTGGTAACGAGAGCAAAATCGCCGCAAAAGAGATCACACTCCCGCAACCGGCATCATGGGGTGCAAGAGTCGAAGTGATTGACATGTGGGGACGCAGACTCTACAAAGGCAGATACTCAAACCGCATTGGAGTGCGCGGACTTGACGGCGGATATTACATGATAAAAATGTACGACCGCCACGGATCGCTTCAATATTCAAAGCGCTTCTTCACAACCGGAAAGTGAAAGTAGCACGAATGCCGCTTCGGATTTATATGCATAAAAATGAAATGGGTCAGTAGCAAAAAGGTATGGGTCAGCAAATATTTGCGGTTATAATGGAAAAGAGATCCCTCGTCGCTACATAAGCTGCTGAAGCAGCACTCCTCGGGGAACCTAAAGGTTCCTTCGTCGCAACCAACGCTCATTCGCGTCGGCGGGAAATATAGGATATCGCCAAATAAATTTGCAGTTTTTTTGATGTTTATTGATAAATAAAATCAG
>JAFQEZ010000043.1 GCA_017398805.1 Bacteroidaceae bacterium
AACAGGTCAAACGCAGCACTCCCACCCCTCCGCCAGTAAACTGGCACCTCCCCTCAGGCAGAGGAGGAATTTAGGTTATGCCGTTTGGGTTGCGAAAAGCAAAACGAGTCAATGACAGTGCAAATATAGAATGACAAAACAAAGTTTTGTTATCAGCCAACAAAATATCCTTGACTTTGCCCCTCGGGCACCGGCCGTTGGTTCGCTATGCACCAGAATGACAAGCACAGTCCCCCGGCCAAAATTGTAGCCATTCAACCTTCTGCAGAGATACACAAATGCAAAAAATCAGAATGTTTGTACTCACTTTCCGCAAAGTTGTATTATTTTTGTTGATTGATAACGGAATGCCGCAACGGCACAAAGAGGTATAGCTGTGATATTCGAATATGACATATTAGTTATCGGTGCAGGACATGCAGGATGCGAAGCGGCGGCTGCAGCTGCCAACTTGGGCAAACGCACTTGCCTGATGACTATCGACATGAACAAGATTGCACAGATGAGCTGCAACCCGGCTATCGGTGGAATCGCAAAGGGACAGATTGTAAGAGAGATTGACGCGCTTGGCGGATACACAGGCATTGTGACCGACAAGGCTTCAATCCAGTTCCGCATGCTGAACCGTTCCAAAGGACCTGCAATGTGGAGCCCACGTGCGCAATGCGACAGGATGAAATTCAGCCAATATTGGCGAGAGACGCTTGAAAACATCCCTAACCTTGAGATGTGGCAGGACATTGCCACTGAACTGATAGTCGAGGATGGCAAGGCTGTTGGAGTAAAGACGCAGATGGGTGCGGAATTCCGCGCTGCATGCACAATCGTAACTGCCGGCACATTCCTCAACGGTCTGATGCACATAGGCAAGGTACAGATAGAGGGTGGCCGTGTAGCTGAGCCTGCAGCAAAAGGATTGACCGAATCAATCACAGCACATGGCATAACAGCCGGCCGCATGAAGACAGGTACACCGGTACGCCTCGACCGGCGGTCAATAAACATGGAACTGGTCGACATTCAGGAGGGCGACAACGATTTTCATCACTTCTCTTATAGCAGTACAACGCGTAGCCTGAAACAGCTACCATGCTGGGGATGCTACACAAATCCCGAGGTGCACCAGATACTGCGTGACAGCCTCGACGACTCGCCACTCTACAACGGACAAATCCAGAGCATAGGACCGCGTTACTGCCCGAGCATTGAGACAAAGATTGTAACCTTTGCCGAGCGTGACAGACACTTGCTCTTCCTTGAGCCCGAAGGAGAAACGACACAGGAGATTTACGTAAACGGCTTCTCATCTTCACTCCCCATGGAGGCACAGCTGACAGCGCTGAGAAAGATTCCGGCACTGGAGAATGCTGTTGCCTACCGACCAGGTTATGCAATAGAGTACGACTACTTTGACCCCACCCAACTCAAGCACACGCTTGAGTCAAAGATAATCGAGGGACTCTACTTTGCAGGACAGGTAAATGGAACCACAGGCTATGAAGAGGCTGCCGGACAAGGCATCATTGCCGGTATAAACGCTGCGCTAAAGATTGACGGCAAAGAGCCGTTTACCTTGCGACGCGACGAGGCTTACATTGGAGTTCTTATTGACGACCTTGTAACAAAAGGAGTGGATGAGCCTTACCGCATGTTCACTTCAAGAGCTGAGTACAGGATACTGCTCCGCTCCGACAATGCCGATACGCGTCTGACAGAGAAGTCGCACAACATTGGACTCGCAAGCGAGGAACGTTACCAAAGATTGCTTGCCAAGAGAGAGATGGTCGCCAAACTCACGGAGTTCATCGCAAACTTCTCAGTCAAAGCCGATCTTATTAATAACGGGCTTGAAGAGTTGGGCACTACCCCACTCGTCCGTGGCTGCAAGCTTGCCTCGATCATTGAACGTCCACAAGTGACAATTGAGTCAATAGCGAACTACATACAAGCATTGAAGCGCGAACTTGAAAAGTTGGGCTGCGACCGCGAAGAAGTTGTAGAGGCAACGGAGATTGAGATAAAATACAGCGGCTACATCCAGCGCGAACGAGAACTTGCCGAAAGGATGGTACGTTTGGAGAATATACGCATTAAAGGCAAGTTCGACTACAACTCGTTGGAGTCACTCTCCACAGAGGCAAGACAGAAACTCACAGCCATAAATCCGGAAACCCTTGCACAGGCAAGCCGCATACCGGGAGTGTCGCCAAGCGACGTAAATGTACTGCTCGTGCTCATGCGGAAATAAACAAATGTTCCACGTGGAACAACGCCTTAAAACAACAGCAGGTAAAATTAAAACCGAAAAAGAAAAACGAGAACGAAGAACTGAATACTAAAAGGGAAAGCCGCATTAACACCCTTAGCACCCTTAGTAGTCCTTAATAACCCTTAAACATTAAACATTAAACATTAAACAATAAACATTAAAACAGTATAGTTATGAACAAAGAACTACTTTTGAAAAACCTGAGAAACATCCCCGACTTTCCAATACCTGGAATACAGTTCAAGGATGTTACATCACTCTTCAAGAACCCCGAGTGCTTGCGCGAAATGGATAACGCGCTCTATGAACTTTATAAGGATAAAGGGATAACTAAAATCGTAGGCATCGAATCGCGCGGTTTTGTAATGGCATCGTCACTTGCCGTGAAGCTGGGCGCAGGCTTTGTACCCATACGCAAACCAGGCAAATTGCCTGCCGAGACAATAAGCGAAACATACGGAAAGGAGTACGGCCGTGACACAATCGAAATCCACAAGGATGCAATATGCGAGGACGATGTTGTACTCATACACGACGATCTTCTTGCAACAGGCGGAACAATGCTTGCAGCATATCACCTTGTAAAGAAACTCAATCCCAAGAAGGTGATGATAAACTTCATCATCGAACTTGAAGGGCTGAAAGGTCGCGAAACATTCCCTGCAGATGCAAAGATTGAATGCTTGCTGACACTCGAAGGCAAATAACAGTCTGCAAGAAGAAAAGAATAAATGAACAAAGAGGATAGAGCAAAGAGGGAGTTATACCTTAAAGGCATTGTGAACAACTTGCCCGACTCGCCCGGATGCTACCAGTATCTGAACGAAACCGGCACAATCATATATGTGGGGAAAGCAAAGAACCTCAAACGCAGAGTATCCTCTTATTTCAACAAAGAACAACAGACACTGAAAACAAGGCTTCTTGTCGCCAAGATTGCCGACATACGTTACGTAGTGGTAAACAGCGAGGCTGATGCCCTGCTTCTTGAGAACAACCTCATAAAGCGGCATAAGCCTCGCTATAACGTTTTACTCAAAGACGACAAGACTTATCCTTCAATATGCATAAGCAATGATTATTTTCCCAAGATATTCAAGACACGGAAAATAATAAAAGGCGCAGGCCGCTACTTTGGCCCATACACAAATGCCGGTGCACTACACGCATTGCTAGAGCTTATAAAGGAACTATATCCGCTACGCACATGCAACCTGAGCATAACACCCGAGGGCGTAAGGAACTGCAAATACAGCGCCTGCCTCGAATACCAGATAAAGAAATGCTGCGCCCCGTGCATAGCGAAAATTTCACAGGAAGATTATCTTGAGTATATCGCCGAGGTAACCTCAATACTTAAAGGAGATATAAAAATACTCCAGGAAAAACTCATTGCCGGAATGAAAGAAAAGGCAATGAAAATGGAGTTCGAGGAGGCACAAGAGATAAAGAAAAGATATGAACTCATCGAAAACTTCAGGACAAGAAGCGAAGTTGTAAGTTCGTCATTGACCAACATTGACATATTCTCGATTGAGAGCGATGAGAAGAGCGCTTTCATCAATTTTCTGCACATCACAAACGGATGCATCAACCAGGCGTTCACCATAGAATATCAGAAAAAGCTCGATGAGAGCGACGAAGAATTGATTTCAATGGGTATTGTTGAATTGCGTGAGAAATTCGGAAGCAATGCAAAAGAGATAATACTACCCTTCCCCATCGAATTGCCAATTGAAGGCATAACTGTTACCGTACCGCAGAAAGGCGAGAAAGCAAGGCTTCTGGCTTTGTCAAGACTCAATGTAAAGCAGTACAAGGTAGACCGGCTGAAACAGGAGGAAAAACTGAACCCAGAACAGAAAGCAACACGCCTTATGAAAGAGATTCAGGAGGCGATGCACCTTGAGAAATTACCTGTAACAATCGAATGTTTCGACAACTCGAATATTCAGGGATCTGACGCAGTTGCTGCATGTGTAGTTTTCCGCAAACTGAAACCAAGCAAGAAGGACTACCGCAAATACAATATAAAGACAGTAGAAGGGCCCGATGACTACGCTTCGATGCGCGAGGTTGTAAGGCGTCGCTACGGCAGGATAAAGGAGGAGGGCGGAGAGTTGCCGAGCCTTATTATCGCTGACGGCGGAAAGGGGCAGATGGAGGCAATAAGAAGCATTGTAGAGGATGAACTGCACCTTGACATACCCATTGCCGGATTGGTAAAGGACGGCAGACACAGGACATCGGAACTGATCGTGGGACACAACAACGAGGTGATAGGACTAAAACAGAACACTCCCCTATTCCGTCTGATGACACAGATTCAGGACGAAGTACACCGCTTTGCAATAACATTCCACCGTGACAAGCGCAGCAAGCGGCAGACAACATCGGAACTTGACAGTATCAAGGGAATAGGCGAGAAAAGCAAACAGGCGCTTTTACAGCACTTCAAAAGCGTAAAACGCATCAAATTGGCTGATACAGAAGAAATTGCATCAATAATTGGAAAGGCAAAGGCCGAAATCGTGGCAAATCACATAAAAAACAGCAAAGAGGAGTGATATTGGCAATAAAAGAGTATCTTTGCGAAGAATCTGCCATAGCACTTAACACCCACGGGCGACGAAATAAGTTTCCGGAGCTAAGCGAGGAACACAAAGAAAACAAAAGAAATGAGAGTACTTATACAGAGAGTAAAGAGGGCATCGGTAACCGTAGATGGCGAACTGATATCAAATATCGGCACCGGCCTGCTGGTGCTTGTGGGAATATGCGATGAGGATTGCGACGAAGATATCGAATGGCTTACCAAGAAAATATCAAATATCCGCCTTTTTGACGATGAAAACGGGGTGATGAACCTCTCGGTACAGGATGTTGACGGCGAGATACTCGCTGTGAGCCAATTCACCCTGATGGCATCCACAAAGAAAGGCAACCGCCCGTCCTACATTAAGGCAGCCAAACCCGATATATCTGTGCCGCTTTACGAGAAGTTCTGCGCAGAAATGGAGATTGCAGTAAACAAACCGATAAAGCGCGGTGTTTTTGGTGCAGACATGAAGGTCGAACTGCTCAACGACGGCCCGGTGACAATATTCATTGATTCAAAGAACAAGGAATGATGACAATAAAAGAGGCACAGGAAATTGTCGACAAATGGATAAAGGAGTACGGTGTACGCTATTTCGACGAGATGACCAACATGGCAATACTCACCGAGGAGGTGGGCGAAGTAGCACGCATTATGGCACGGAAATATGGTGAGCAGTCATTCAAGCCGGGCGAGGAGAAAGAACTTGGCGACGAGCTTGCCGATGTGATGTGGGTTCTGATATGTATAGCCAACCAGACGGGCGTTGACCTTACAGAAGCCCTTGAGAAGAACCTTCAGAAGAAGACATGCAGAGACAATAAAAGACATATAAATAACCCTAAACTCAAAGAATAATGAGCGAGAAATGCAATTGCGGTTGCGGTGATCACCATCACAACGCCGAAGAAGAGAGCAAGTATGACTTCGTTTTAAGTGACTATAGCAATGCTATGAGCGATGCCGAGGTTGCCGAAAAGGTAAAGAGACTAATCGAGGAGAAGGTTGAGGAGAACAATACCATCGATGTAAAGAAGTTCCTTTTCAACTGCATTGACCTCACAACCCTCAAATGCACCGACAGCGAGGAGAGCGTCATGGCCTTTACAGAGAAGGTAAACGAGTTCGATGACAAATACCCCGAACTGAAGAACGTTGCAGCAATATGCGTTTACCCCAATTTTGCAAAAATAGTGAACGACACATTGCAGGTAGAGAACGTTGGTATTGCATGCGTTTCGGGCGGTTTTCCGTCATCACAGACATTCCAGGAGATCAAGGTTGCCGAAACAGCCATGGCTGTTCATGACGGTGCTACAGAGATTGACATAGTGCTGAGTGTAGGCAAGTTCCTCAGCGGCGACTACGAAGGCGTATGCGACGAGATTCAGGAGCTCAAGAGCGTATGTGGCGAGAAACACCTCAAGGTTATCCTTGAAACAGGAGCACTCAAGAGCGCCGAGAATATCAAAAAAGCATCGATTCTATCGATATATTCAGGCGCAGACTTCATAAAGACCTCTACAGGCAAGGAGTCTCCAGCTGCAACTCCTGAGGCTGCATATGTAATGTGCAGTACAATCAAGGAGTACTATGAGAAAACAGGCCGCAGAATCGGTTTTAAGCCCGCCGGAGGCATCAATACAGTTCACGATGCACTCGTGTACTACACGATAGTAAAAGAGCTCTTAGGAGAGGAGTGGTTGACCAATGAACTGTTCCGTCTGGGAACAAGCCGCCTGGCCAACCTCTGTCTTAGCGAAATTGTCGGTAAGGAGACAATGTTCTTCTGACAAAACCTTAAAAGGAACAAATGAAAAATGGCAGATCTGTATCTGCCATTTTTCATTTGTTCCTTTTGACTGTATAGTCAATATACGCAACGAATGCATCACGCAAATCCTGCGGTATATCGGCAGGCAGCGCATCGAGTGCAAGCCCACGATAATGATCTATCATGTCATTGGCATAATCAATTCCGCCTTCATTGACCGATATCGAAATGAGGGTATCTATCTCCTCATCATTGAGAATCTCACCTGCACGTAGTTTTGCCCTTATAGGTTCCAAAAGCGGATTGTCGCTTTCACGCATCACATAAATAGCCGGGATAGTAACCTTTCCCTCGCGCATGTCACTGCCTGTAGGCTTGCCGATATCACCTGAGAAGTAGTCGAAGATGTCATCCTTTATCTGGAAACATATTCCCACGTATTCACCGAACTTTTTGAAGCGCTCGGCAACCTCATCATCTGCACCGGCCGTGTATACTGCCGAGGCTGCACAACATATAAAGAGAGAGGCTGTCTTTCTTGAGATTACCTTGAGATAGTTCTCCTCGGTGAAATCGCCGCTTCTTTGGAGTTCAACCTGAAGCACCTCGCCGCCTGAAAGCGCTTTGCCAAGAACGGAAAGTTCAGTTATGATACGGTTGTCATTGATCTTTGCCGCATTACTTAGAGCAAGCGAGAAAAGATAGTCACCCGAAAGTACGGCAACATTGTTGTTGAACATGACATTGAGAGAATTGCGCCCACGGCGCTTGTCGCTCTCGTCAATCACATCGTCATGAAGCAGGCTCGCAGTATGAAGCATCTCCATTGCAGAGGCTGCAGCAAATGTACGATCGTTGACTTTGCCCACTGCTTTGGCGACAAGCATCACCAACATCGGACGCATCATCTTTCCCACACCTTCACTGACATATCTGAGAGCCGAGTCCAAAAGTTTTATATCACTTGTGAACTGACTCTTGAAATAGCTCTCATACTTCGCCATTTCACTCTCTATGGGTGTTTTTATGGTATCCAGCATCCTTTTGTGGTATATATAAGCACAAAAGTAATAAAAAAGAATATGGATGATGCCAAAAATTATGTATTTTTACATATTGATTATATAAAGGAAAATGGAAAAACTGTTTTTACTTGACGCGTATGCGCTCATATACCGTGCATACTACGCATTCATAAAGAACCCGAGAATAAACTCCAAGGGGTTCAATACATCGGCGATACTGGGTTTCATAAACACTCTTGAGGATGTACTCAAGAAAGAGAACCCGACACACATCGGTATCGCTTTCGACCCGAAAGGACCTACTTTCAGGCACGAGGCATACGAACAGTACAAGGCACAGCGCGAGGAGACACCCGAGGTAATCAGGGAGTCGGTACCGGTGATAAAAGAGTTCATAAAGGCCTATAATATCCCCATTTTCGAGGTTCCGGGATATGAGGCGGATGATGTTATAGGCACACTGGCAAAAGCCGCGGAGAAAAGGGGAATTATTACATATATGATGACCCCCGACAAAGACTACGGACAGCTCGTGTCAGAGACCACTTTCATCTACCGCCCAAAGTACGGCGACAAGGAGTTCGAGGTGATGGGCATTGAGAGGGTAAAGGAGAAGTTCGGCATCCAGTCGACAGAACAGGTCATCGACCTTCTTGGGCTTATGGGCGACTCAAGCGACAACATCCCCGGATGCCCCGGTGTAGGAGAGAAGACTGCACAGAAACTGATAGCCCAGTTCGGCAGTATTGAGAAGCTGCTTGAAAACACAAGCGAACTCAAAGGTGCGCTCAAGACAAAAGTTGAGGAGAACAGGGAAAAGATTCTTTTCAGCAAATTCCTTGCAACCATAAAGACCGATGTACCCATCGAACTCGACATGGAGTCTCTCAAAAGGGAAGCGCGCGACGAGGAGAAACTTACTGCCCTACTCGACTTCTATGAACTCCGCGCTCTAAAGGAGAGAGTGAAAAAGACAAACACTGCTCCTTCACTTTTTGACGAAGGCACCGAAACTGTTACTGCACCCCAAAGCGCCGAAAAGAGAAAAGAGATGAATAACGACCTTTTTCAAGGCACTCTCTTTGAAATTTTCCCGACCGATGGCACAGGTGATGAAAAAAAATCGAGCCATTTGACGTTAAAAGGGGTCAATCATACCTATAAACTCATTGAAACAGAAGAGGATATCACCAATTTTATCATTGCTGCAAAAAATCGCAAAACTGTGTGCTTTGACACCGAAACCACGAGTACCAACGCACTTGAGGCCGAATTGGTGGGTATAAGCTTCGCTTTTGAGGAAAATGAGGCATTCTACATTCCGATGCCTGCCGACAGAGAAGAGACATTGGGAAGAATCGGCATCATGCGAGAAATCTTCGAAAACGAGGAGATTGAGAAAGTGGGACAGAACATGAAATATGACATCACCGTCTTAGCCAATTACGGCATTGAAGTAAAGGGCAAACTTTTCGATACCATGATAGCCCACTATCTTCTTCAACCGGAACTTTACCACGGGATGGACTACCTTGCTGAGATTTATCTTGGTTACGAGACAATAAAGATTGAGGAACTGATTGGCGAGAAAGGGAAGAACCAGAAGAACATGCGCGATATTCCCCCGACACTTGTATGCGACTATGCTTGCGAGGATGCCGATGTCACACTCAAACTTAAGAACATACTGCAGAGTGAACTTGCAAAAGAGAGCGTCGAGGAACTTTTCTACAACATTGAGATGCCGCTTGTTCCCGTTCTTGCGTACATGGAGCGCAACGGTGCAAGGATAGATACCGGTGCACTCAAGGAGACCTCTACCCTGTTCAGCAAGCGCCTTGCCGACATTGAAGAGGAGATATACACACTTGCCGGTGAGCCGTTCAACATAGCATCGCCCAAACAGGTGGGAGATATACTGTTCGGCAAACTGAAGATTGTCGACAAACCGAAGAAGACAAAAACCGGGCAGTTCGTCACATCGGAAGAGGTTCTCGCACAGTTGCAGAACCGCCACCCCATCGTTAAAAATATTTTACAATACAGAGGCCTTAAGAAACTGCTGAGCACATATGTTGACGCACTGCCGACATTGGTAAATCCAAGAACAGGAAAGATACATACATCGTACAACCAGACTGTGACAGCCACAGGCAGACTCAGTTCAAGCAACCCAAATCTGCAGAATATACCCATACGCGACGAGGACGGCAAGGAGGTGCGCAAGGCTTTTGTCCCTGATGACGGTTGTCTCTTCCTCTCGGTCGACTATTCGCAGATAGAATTGCGTATTATGGCGCATTTGAGCGGTGACAGGAACATGATTGAGGATTTCCGCAGCGGATATGATATCCATGCAGCCACTGCTGCAAAGGTTTACAAGAAACCTATTGAAGAGGTAACAAAAGATGAACGCAGGAAAGCGAAGGTAGCCAACTTCGGCATAATATACGGAATATCAGTGTTCGGGCTTGCCGAGAGGATGAACGTCGACCGTCGCGAGGCAAAAGAACTCATAGAAAACTATTTTGCCACCTACAGCGGAGTGCAGCAGTACATTGAAAAATGTAAACAAGAAGCAAAGGAAAAAGGATACGTTGAAACCATCTTTCACCGCAAGCGCTACCTGCCCGACATAAACTCGCACAACGCTGTGGTGCGCGGTTATGCCGAACGGAACGCAGTGAATGCCCCTATCCAAGGAAGCGCTGCCGACATAATAAAGGTGGCAATGGTAAGCATATACCGCCGCATGAAAGCCGAGGGCATGCGTTCTACAATGATTCTGCAGGTACACGATGAATTGAACTTCAACATTATTCCTGAGGAAAAAGAGAGAATGCTCTCGATAGTACTCGAAGAGATGCAGAACGCACTCCATATGAGTGTTCCGCTCATTGCCGAGCATGGCTGGGGAAACAACTGGCTTGAGGCGCATTGATACACCCAAAATAGTGACAGAAACGGGCTTACATTTCGCAGTACCGAATTAATTCACTATCTTCGCGCCGAAAAATCAAATGATAATTTAAATTAAAGTATTATATGGCTTTGAAAGCAGGTATCGTTGGCTTGCCCAACGTAGGAAAATCGACACTTTTCAACTGTCTGTCGAGTGCAAAGGCACAGGCAGCGAACTTCCCCTTCTGCACCATTGACGCACAGATGGGACAGATAACCGTACCCGATGAGCGACTGAACAAGCTCGCCGAACTGGTACATCCCGGACGCATTGTTCCGGCTACATGCGACATTGTGGACATCGCAGGCCTTGTAAAGGGTGCGAGCAAGGGCGAGGGCCTTGGCAACCAGTTCCTCGGAAACATACGCGAGACCGACGCAATCATACACGTTCTGCGTTGCTTCGACAACGACAACATTGTACACGTCGACGGTTCGGTGAACCCTGTCCGCGACAAGGAGATCATTGATCTTGAGTTGCAGTTCAAGGACCTTGAGACCATAGAGAACCGCATCAAGCGTGTTGAAAAACAGGCTCGCGTGGGTGGCGACAAGCAGGCAAAACTCGAATATGATGTGCTCATGCAGTACAAAGAGGCTCTTGAAGCAGGAAAATCGGCCCGTACAGTGGTATTTGAGACCGAGGATGAGCAACAGGTTGCAA
Organism: Bacteroidaceae bacterium; assembly: GCA_017398805.1. Lineage (GTDB taxonomy): Bacteria > Bacteroidota > Bacteroidia > Bacteroidales > Bacteroidaceae > HGM04593. The sequence continues at coordinate 11,293 of JAFQEZ010000043.1, forward strand.
AGAACCTTTTCCTGCTCACATCGAAGCCTGTACTCTATGTGTGCAACGTAGACGACACATCGGCTGCAAGCGGCAACAAGTATGTAGAGGCTGTACGCGAGGCAATAAAGGATGAGAATGCACAGCTGCTCATAATTTCGGCACAGACCGAAGCAGATATTGCAGAACTCGAAAGTTATGAGGAGAAGCAGATGTTTCTTGAGGACATGGGACTGAAGGAGTCGGGCTGCGACCGCCTGATCAAGGCTATCTACACCCTGCTGAACCTGCAGACATTCATCACAGCCGGTGAAATGGAGGTAAAGGCATGGACATTCCGCAAGGGTTGGAAAGCACCGCAATGCGCCGGTGTAATACACACCGATTTTGAGAAGGGATTCATCCGCGCCGAGGTAATAAAGTATGACGACTACATCGCATACGGTTCGGAGGCTGCCGTTAAAGAGGCAGGAAAAATGGGTGTAGAAGGTAAGGAATATGTTGTACAGGACGGTGATATAATGCACTTCCGCTTTAATGTCTGATAATTATGGGCAATCTGTTGAATGCATCAATTGTTTGGGACCCATCACTCAGTCCATTCTCTATCGGCAGTTTTGAGGTGAGATATTATGCAATATGCTGGATGCTTGCCTTGCTTGCAGCGTATTACATTGTACAGAAAGTATACAGGGACAATAATATCCCGGAAGAGAAATTTGACCCTCTTTTCTTCTACTGTTTCTTTGGAATACTGCTTGGAGCACGCCTTGGACACTGTCTTTTCTATGAACCCGGATACTACCTGGCGCATCCAATAGAGATGATACTGCCAATGAAGGAGATAAACGGCGAGTGGGTGTTTACAGGATATGCAGGACTTGCAAGCCATGGTGGAACAGTGGGAATATTGCTTGCGCTGCTGCTTTACATCAAGAAAACCGGAATAAAGCTCATGTGGGTACTTGACAGCATAGGTGTCGCTGCACCGCTGTTCGGTTGCCTCATAAGACTCGGTAACCTCATGAACAGCGAGATTTACGGTGACGTGACAGATGCGCCATGGGGTATGATATTCGTACAGGCAGGAGAGACGATGCCACGCCACCCGGCACAGTTATATGAGGCAATTGCATACCTGCTGATATTCTTTGTTGTGTTCTATCTCTACAGGAAAAGAGTCAACAAGGTAGGTTCGGGACTCTACATCGGAATAAGCGTATCAGCTGTATTCCTCTTCCGCTTCCTCGTCGAATTCATAAAGAAAGAGCAGGTAGGTTTTGAGAAGGATATGTTCATAAACATGGGACAGATATTGAGTATCCCATTGATAATTACCGGACTATGCTTCATATACTTCTCTTTCAAGAATAAAGAAAAGAATATTGATAGAAAGTAAATAAAAACAGATTATGGCAACCGGTTGGTTGCCATAATCTGTTTTTATAAGGATGTCGCATTCAGACGGTCCGTTTCATCAAGCCCGGCAAGACGCACCACCTCATCACGGTCGAGCCGCATTGCAGCAGCAAGGCGAAGTCCATAATCCTTATCGGCAAGATAACAGTGGGCAGCATGACGGTACTTTATATTTTTGGTAACGGTTGACATATCCTCGGCAGTATTCATTATAAGCAGTTCCTTTTTATCCTCGCTCATAAGCCTGTAAAGGTTACCCGGTTGGTAGAAGCAGTCGTCAGTGCGATCTTCATAGGGATTATAACGCATCACTTCTCCATAGGAAGGCGAATGAGACTCTTTCGGGCCGTTCACCTTCCACTCTCCTATACCATTGGGTGAATATCCCTTACGTGGGCCCTCATTGCCGTCTACGCGCATCATCCCGTCGCGGTGGAAACTGTGCACAGGGCATCGCGCACGGTTTACCGGAATCTGGTCATGGTTCACTCCCAAACGGTAACGCTGTGCATCGCCATAAGAGAACAGACGGCCTTGCAGAAGTTTATCGGGCGAAAGGCCTATCCCGGGCACAATATGCGCAGGATTGAATGCAGCCTGCTCCACATCGGCAAAATAGTTCTGTGGATTACGGTTCAACTCCAATACACCCACCTCGATAAGCGGAAAATCCTTATGGCTCCACACCTTCGTAACATCAAAAGGGTTCTCCTTATAGCTCTTTGCCTGCTCTTCGGTCATTACCTGGAAATATAGCTTCCATGACGGGAAATTACCCTCTTCAATGGCATTGAAAAGGTCGCGACCGTGGCTCTCGCGGTCGTGTGCAATAACAGCGGCCGCCTCGGCATTGCTCAGGTTCTTTATCCCCTGTCGGGTACGGAAATGGAATTTTACCCATACACGCTCACCATGTTTGTTTATAAGACTGTAAGTATGCGAACCGAAGCCGTGCATATGCCTGTACGAGGCAGGAATACCCCTGTCGGACATCACTATTGTCACCTGATGCAGTGCCTCGGGAAGCATTGTCCAGAAATCCCAGTTGCTCTGCGGCGAACGGAGGTTTGTCTGAGGGTCACGCTTGATTGCATGGTTCAAGTCGGGAAACTGCAATGGGTCGCGCAGAAAGAACACAGGGGTGTTGTTTCCCACCAAGTCCCAGTTACCCTCGTCTGTGTAGAATTTAACTGCAAAACCACGTATATCGCGCTCGGCATCGGCTGCTCCGCGCTCGCCGGCAACGGTTGAAAAACGCACAAAAACATCGGTCACCTTGCCTATTTTTGAGAATAGCGAAGCACAGGTGTAGTGCGTCACATCGTGGGTGACAGTAAACGTACCGAAAGCGCCGCTGCCTTTGGCATGCATACGCCTCTCGGGGATGACCTCACGGTCGAAATGTGCAAGCTTTTCGATAAGCCAGTTGTCTTCAATAAGAATTGGACCACGCTCGCCGGCAGTAAGCGAATTGGTATTGTCAGTGACCGGAGCACCAACCTCATTTGTCAAGAATTTTTCATCCATAAAGAAAAGGTGTTAAGTATTCAAATGAATATTCAACACCCTTATGCTGTAATTTGTTTAAGGTTATTTCCCCATAATTACCTTGATTGGGAAATGAATAAAAAGATAAAATGCAAGGCTTGCGAAGCCACAAAATACCGCAACCGACGCTGTAATGCGAGAGCAGAGAATGCTTGTATTCTATGCCGAGCTACGAGGAGGAAAAGCCACTTAGTGAGTTAATTTACTGAACGTAAATGAGGATTTTTGTGGCTTCGTATAACGTAGCAGTTTGCTTTTTAGTCATTTTTCCCTTGACTATAAGCTTGATATCATTCATCCAAAGGCCTCAAACACTTACTTTCTTGTGCTAAAGCTATAACTCGCTCTAAAATCATATTACGCACCCAAGAATTTTGCTTCAACAAGCTACAAAGTCTATTTTTTACAAAGCAAACAACAAAATCATTTATACTTATACTATCGGGATATGATGTCATTGTCGTAGAACCCAGTTCATATCGCATCTGTTCTACAAATACCGGCTTTTCTACCCAAATTGATATGGCTCCTGCAAAGCCATTGAAGATGTCGCTACGCCTGATATTCTTCGATGGTATAAATTCATATATGACCTGCACAAAACTTTCCCTAAAAGCCTCTAAATGCGTTCCGCCATCGCGGGTTTCCCAACCATTGACAAATGAATAACACTCCTCACCACATTTGTCTGTGTAAGTAAAGGCAATTTCAATATCATCACCCTTGAAATGGATTATCGAGTCGGCATCTGCAGCACTACGGGACTGAAGCAACTCTTTAAGACCGTCATCCGAACAAAACCTCTCTCCATTCAGCGTTATCGTTAGCCAACTGTTCAGACAGCTGTAATCGTGCAGCATCGATTCAATGTATTCTGCATGGAAACAATAGCTACCAAACAAAGCCTCATCAAGAGTGAATGAGATATATGTACCGTCATCAATACAACTCTCCTCTGTAGTGTCACTGACAAATGAACCTCGCTCAAACTCCACAATGCGCGAAACTCCATCCCGGAAAGAACATATCTTGAAGGACGAGCTCAAAGCATTTATTATAACAGGACAAACAATACCCTCCGTTCTCTTTGGTATTCCTTTGAGATATTCGTCAAAATATCTAAAATCAGTCACTTTCATAATCATATCATTGTACGGTATTCCACAGCCGTAATCGCGCATCAAAACAGTGTGTGAATCAACTATATTGATATCTATACGATCTCGTAATCCCATTCTTAATTCATCGGTAATGCAACAAAGCAAACCCCTGAACATTGCATATATCGCATCATCATTCCGTGAGCCGTCGCCTAGCCTGCCAATGTACATACTAGGACATAAACGGATATGCTCAATATCACTCATATCGGCTTTAGTTTCCTGTAATTCACTTTTTGATTCCATAAATTTTGCGTTTTAAGTTCTAACATAATTTTTAATTCCATGCAAAAATAAATTCAACCTCTGCCTAAAAATATCAGAGGTTTTTACATATATTTGTAAAAACTCAAAAAATGGCAAACAACAATACTGGACAAAATACAATAAGCAAGTATGTTTGGGTAATAAAGACTATTTACCGGCATAAGAAAATACCATTCAGGGAACTGAATGAACTGTGGCTGCGCGATGAAATTAGTATGGGTGAGCAACTGCCGAAACGGACTTTCGACAACTGGAGATACGCCATTTGGGACATCTTTGGGTTTAATATTGTAAATGAGCAAAAGGGAAGATACCGATATTACATTGAGAACGAAGAAGATATAACAGATAATGGCCTTACGTCATGGCTTTATAGCACGATGAGTGTCGCAAATACTCTTTCCTGTAGTCGAAGTATCAAAGAACGCATCCTGCTGGAAAACATACCATCAGGACAAGAGTTCCTGCAGCCGATTATTGAAGCTATGAAAGAAAATCGTCTGCTGAATATCACTTACAAAAGTTATTGGAGTGATGAAAAGTGTAGTTTTGATGTAAAACCCTATTGTGTAAAGTTGTTCAAACAACGCTGGTACTTGGTCGCGCAAAGTACACACCCTTTTTACGATGACAAACCGCCAATGATTTATTCGCTCGATAGAATCCTGAATTTAGAGATAAAGCAAGTAACATTTGAAATGCCAAAAGATTGGAACTCGCAGGAGTTCTTTGAGGGGTGCTTTGGAATTTGCCGCAGTTTAGATGTTGAGGTCGTGAAATTGAAAGTGTCGGCACAGCAGGCCAATTACACACGCGACTTGAAACTGCACGACACCCAGGAAGAGATTGAACGCAACGGTAATTACAGTATTTTTACTTACTCTCTTCGCCCGGAGTTTGATTTTCAGCAGGAACTGTTGCGTCACGGCGAGGAGGTAGAGGTGTTGGAACCTCAGTGGCTGCGCGAAGAGATTGCCGGGAAAGCAAAGCTGATGTGGGAAAAGTATGAGAGAAAATAAACAATATTTTACTATATTAAAACGTAACTATGAGAAAAACATTAAAAGAGGCTTTAAGGTCATTGTATGAAGCAATGCTTAAAGATAACGGAATTTCCGTTTTGAATGAAAAGAATTATTGCTGTATGGCTCCTTCTGTTGGAGAGAAATATCCAAAGATGCCGAATGAGGGCATTGTTTTCTATGGCAGGGCAAACAATGGGTGGACTACAGGTGTTGATGATAGCTTTGATACAATTTATGATGATGGTGCTGAGGGCTTGACAGATTACATTAAAGGTAATAGCTCTCCGTTCCTTCGTACAGCAGGCAAGGCATTTAGCAATTATTATGGTGAAGAATGGTATGAACATGTAGCATACAGCAATCTTTATAAAGTGGCTCCGCCCAGCGGTAATCCGACTGATATAATTTGTGGTACACAGTGGGAATATGTAACTGAAATTTTCAAAAAGGAAATAAAGACTCTATCGCCGAAATTTGTTGTGATGTTTGCGGGCAAATGTTGGGCTGATGATTTTGTGTGGTATGTTAATGGTGAGAAAATGCCCGAGCCTTTGGAGACCATAGAATGGGATAAAAACTATGGGTACGAGATAAATATATACAAAATAGGAGATGTATATTATTTGATAACAGAACATCCTCAAGGCAAGAATGAGACCCTTCACGCTCAAGCAATTATAGATACAATTGAGAAGTATAAATAATTAATGCCGCTGTGTAGTAAAAATAACTAATTTTTCGAAATAAACCTCTTATTAGACAAGACCTCTGCCGCGTATTGGCAGAGGTCTGTTTTTATTTTGTACCGAATTAAATTTATGCTGTATGGATAATTTGAAAGTACAAGGAAAGACAACTGAAGATTTGAAAGCAATGCTTCTTGCAATATATGATTGCAAGTTGCCTTTTGCCATTAGAATCTCAAAAAGAAGGTGTAAAAGAATTCTCGCGTCATATACGCATCATAATTCTACAATAACTATCTATGACCTGCAAAGAGTAGGTGACGCTGTAGAGGTTGCTATACACGAATATGCACATCATATAAACAGGACAGAGTGGTGGAACGGGGCTGCACCTATGTCAAAATATGAAACGTCGCACGGATATAGATTCTGGTTTCTTTACAGCAGATTACTGGAACTTGCTAATGAGAAAGGATATGCTGTCAAACCACATTATTATGGCAGAGCAGGGATTTCGTTTAAACAGGAGATTTTAGGAATATGGGAATGAAAATTATGAAAGAGAAAAAAGAAGAAGTTTTGTCGGATGTACTGATTATTGGTGTAGGTGGCGCAGGGTGCAATATTGTTGAGGGTTTTAGGCAGCGCTTTACCCAAAGAGTTGTTCTCACAGCCTGCGACCAATACAATTACGATAAGAATGAAGCCTACAAGATGCTTGACCGGAACTCAAGAAATGTCTATATTGTAACAGGCTTGGGCGGAGAGTTCGGCACAAGGGTTGCACCTGCCATTGCACACGAATGCAAAAAAGCCGGCAAAATCACCATAGGTATTGCAATAATGCCATTCTCCTTTGAAGGAAACATAAAATATGAGCGGGCACTGCAGGGAGCCAATGAACTATCAAGGAACACTGACGCAATATTCCTCCTGAACAACCAGTCAATTTTGAAAAACAACAGGGAAATGTCTATAAGCGAGGCTTTCAAGAAGAGAGACCATATGCTGTGCCAAATAATCAAAAGCATAAACTCTTCAATAATAAGCACTGAAACTACAGACTGCAATATATTAGGCTGTCTTAAATGGCTCAATAAAACATATCATACTCTATTCGTTAGACACACAAAAGAAAATCATAAAAAGAAATAAATTATTCCTGCAAGACTTGCGAAGCCACAAAATGTCGCAGCAGTTTGCTTTTTAGTTATTTCCCTTTTACAATGCGCTTGATGTCATTAAGCTTGTTCAAGGCCTCCAGCGGTGTAAGATTATCCACATCAAGGCCTAAAATCTCATCGCGCACCTGCGAGAGAACCGGGTCGTCGAGCTGGAAGAAATTGAGCTGCAGACCTTCACGGCTGTCGGCAATCTCCACTGTAGGAGCGCCTTTCAGTTCACCTCGGTTGTTGCTTGCCTCAAGTTTCTGTAGTATCTGCTCCGAGCGTTTAACGATACTTTTGGGCATACCGGCCAGCTTGGCAACATGAATACCGAAAGAGTGCTCACTACCCCCCGGCATGAGCTTACGAAGGAAGATTACCTTTCCGTCGATTTCACGTACAGAGACATTGAAATTCTTTATACGCGGGAAATTCTTCTCCATTTCGTTCAGTTCATGGTAATGGGTTGCGAAAAGAGTGCGTGCCCTACCCTTTGCAAAATCATGGATATACTCCACAATGGCCCATGCTATCGACATTCCGTCATATGTGGATGTACCGCGCCCGAGCTCGTCGAAAAGCACAAGGCTACGGTCGGAAAGGTTGTTGAGGATATTCGCAGCCTCGGTCATCTCTACCATGAATGTAGACTCTCCTGCCGAAATATTGTCACTTGCTCCAACACGTGTGAATATCTTGTCTACAAGACCTACATGGGCGCTCTCCGCCGGCACGAAACAGCCTATCTGTGCAAGCAAGGTAATGAGTGCGGTCTGGCGCAGGAGGGCCGATTTACCGGCCATATTAGGACCGGTAACGATTATTATCTGCTGTTTATCACTGTCAAGATAGAGATCATTCGGGATATAATTCTCCCCTACAGCCATCTGTCGCTCGATTACTGGATGACGTCCTTGCTTTATGTCAAGCACATTCTCCTCGCTGACAACAGGGCGTATATACTTGTAGGCGCGTGATACATTGGCAAAAGAGAGCAATACATCGAGCCTTGCAAGATGCGATGCATTCACCTGAATTGCAGGGATATACGATGCCAAGTCAGCTACAAGATTGTTGAATATCTGTGACTCGAGGGCTAGTATTTTCTCCTCTGCACCAAGTATTTTCTCCTCATATTCCTTGAGTTCCTGAGTGATATAACGCTCTGCGTTCACAAGTGTCTGCTTGCGTATCCACTCCTCGGGAACATTCTCCTTATACGTGTTGCGCACCTCAATATAATATCCGAACACATTGTTGAATGATATCTTGAGGCTCGGGATTCCTGTGCGCTCACTCTCGCGCTGCTGCAGTTGCATGAGATAATCCTTGCCATGATAGGCTATGGCACGCAGTTCATCGAGTTGATCATTTACGCCATCGGCCACTACCCCGCCCCTGTTCAGCAACAAAGGAGGCTCTGGGACAATCTCATTCTCTATTCTTTCACGTATTTCTGTACAGCAGTCAAGCTGGGCACCAATCATCTTCAGCACGTCATTGCTTGAACTTTCACAAGCTTGTTTTATCGGTTCAATTGCCCTTAAAGCAAGTTTCAGCTGCACAAGTTCACGCGGAGAGACCCTCCCTGCCGCAACCTTTGCGATTATGCGTTCAAGGTCACCTATCATCTGCAGATGCTCCTCGACAGTCTCGCGGAACTGAGGTTCACGGAAGTAGTATTCTACCACATCAAGGCGCTCATCAATAGGTTTCTTGTCCTTCAATGGAAATACCATCCAGCGTTTGAGCAGACGCGCTCCCATAGGTGTAGAGGTGCGGTCAATTACAGATATCAGTGAAGAACCGCCGTCATGCATGCTGCCGAGCAGTTCAAGACTGCGTATCGTGAACTTGTCGAGACGTACATAACGCTCCTCCTCAATACGTGAGATATTACGTATATGCGATATCTGTGTGTGCAATGTAACGCCAAGATAGTGCAGTACAGCACCTGCCGCCACTACTCCACTGCGCAGATGCGAAATGCCGAAACCCTTGAGGTTCTTTGTCTCGAAATGCTTTGTCAGTTTCTCGTTGGCGAACTCATCGGTAAAAGCCCAGTCATCGAGTTCAAAAGTAAGGTATTTGCTGCCGAAACACTCCTCAAAACGGTTTTTCATGCCGCGCTCGAAAAGCACCTCCTTTGGACGGAAATTTATAAGCAGTTTGTCGATGTAATCGAAAGTACCCTCGGCAACAAGGAACTCGCCGGTCGATATATCAAGAAAAGAGACACCGCACATAGGCTTGCCGAAGTGTACGGCAGCCAGGAAGTTATTCTCTTTATAATCAAGTACATTATCGTTTATTGATACACCTGGAGTAACAAGTTCTGTAATGCCGCGCTTCACAAGCTTCTTAGTCATCTTGGGGTCTTCAAGCTGGTCACAAATGGCTACTCGTTTGCCTGCACGCACCAGCTTAGGCAAATAGGTATCAAGAGCATGGAAGGGAAAACCTGCCATTTCAATGGCTTTTGATGTATCACTCTTGCCGTTGGAACGCTTTGTAAGTGTTATACCAAGAATCTCTGAAGCCACAACGGCATCGGAACAGTATGTCTCATAGAAGTCGCCGCAACGGAACAGCAGGACTGCATCGGGGTGTTTTGCCTTAAGGTCATAGAACTGACGCATCATGGGCGTTACAGCGGTATCTTTTTCGGCCATATATAGGTTCTGTTTTTACATGTACAATAATTATGCGAAGGTAGCGATTTTTATCCGATTTTCGGGAACAAACGGCAAAAAAGAACTTTTGCACACAAAAACATGCACCAAAAGAGAAAAAGAGACGATTTTTATATATTTTTGCAAGATATTGCATCTACTATGTAGATGAGTGAATAGAGAAAAATAAAAAACAAAAGAATATATGGCATACAATTTTAACGAGATTGAACAGAAGTGGCAGAAGCGATGGAAAGAGAACAAGACCTATCGCACAGTAGAGAATGAGGAGAAGAAGAAATATTATGTCCTCAACATGTTTCCTTACCCTTCGGGAGCAGGATTGCATGTAGGTCATCCGCTCGGATATATCGCATCGGATATCTTCGCACGTTTCAAGCGCCTTCAGGGATTCAATGTACTTAACCCAATGGGTTACGATGCATACGGACTCCCTGCCGAGCAGTACGCGATACAGACAGGGCAACACCCGGCAATAACAACCGAACAGAACATCAACCGTTACCGTGAACAGCTCGACAAGATAGGTTTCTGCTTCGACTGGGACCGCGAGATAAGGACATGCGATGCAGAATATTACCACTGGACACAGTGGACATTCATACAGATGTTCAACAGTTACTACGACAACGGCGCAAAGTGCGCAAAGCCTATCTCGGAACTTGTAGAAAAGTTGAGCAAAGAGGGTAGTGCAGGCATCAATGCCGCTTGCACCGAGGAGATTGAGGTTACAGCCGAGGAGTGGAACAGCATGAGCGAGGCCGCACAGCAGGAGCTGCTGATGAACTGGCGCATAGCGTTCCTCAACGAGACAATGGTGAACTGGTGTCCTGCATTGGGTACAGTGCTTGCCAACGACGAGGTTGTAGACGGTGTGTCGGAACGCGGAGGCCACCCTGTGGTACAGAAGAAGATGAAACAGTGGTGCCTCAGGGTATCGGCATACTCACAGCGCCTGCTCGACGGACTTGAGAGAATTGACTGGACCGAGTCACTCAAGGAGACACAGCGCAACTGGATTGGTCGCAGCGAGGGAACAGAGATGCAGTTCCGCGTAAAGGATAGCGAAGTACAGTTTACTATCTTCACCACACGCGCCGATACAATATTCGGTGTCACATTCATGGTACTCGCCCCCGAAAGCGAACTTGTTGCACAGTTGACAACTGCTGAGCAGAAGGAGGCGGTCGAGGCTTACCTTGACCGCACAAAGAAACGCACCGAACGTGAGCGTATGATTGACCGCAATGTAACAGGTGTGTTCACCGGTTCATATGCCATTAACCCTATCACAGGCGAAGAAATCCCCGTATGGGTTAGTGATTATGTACTTTCGGGCTACGGAACAGGCGCTATCATGGCAGTTCCGGCACACGACAGCCGCGACTACGCATTCGCAAAGCACTTCGGCATTGAGATTCGTCCACTTATCGAGGGTTGTGATGTCAGCGAAGAGAGTTTCGATGCAAAAGAGGGTGTAATGACAAACTCACCGGTGGCAAAGTTTGCCGACTGCAAACTGAACCTCAATGGCCTCACAGTAAAGGATGCCATTGCAAAGACAAAACAGTTCGTTACAGAGAACAAACTCGGTCGTGTAAAGGTCAACTACCGCCTGAGAGACGCAATATTCAGCCGTCAGCGCTACTGGGGCGAACCGTTCCCTATCTATTACAAGAACGGTGTACCTTACCCGATACCCGAGGAGTGTCTGCCGCTTGAACTGCCTGAGGTAGAAAAATTCCTCCCAACCGAGAGCGGTGAACCGCCATTAGGCCACGCAAAGATGTGGGCATGGGATACTGTGAATAACTGCATCACAAGCAAAGACAACATCAACAACAGCACAATATTCCCACTTGAACTCAACACAATGCCCGGTTTTGCAGGTTCAAGTGCATACTACCTGCGCTACATGGACCCACGCAACGGCAAGGCTCTTGTGGGTAAGGAGGCCAACAATTACTGGCAGAATGTAGACCTGTATGTAGGCGGTAAGGAGCATGCAACCGGACACCTCATCTACTCACGATTCTGGAACATGTTCCTGTTCGACACAGGCGTGAGCACAAAGGAAGAGCCGTTCCAGAAGCTTATCAACCAGGGTATGATTCAGGGACGAAGCAATTTCGTATACCGCATAAAGGATACAAATACATTCGTTTCACTGAACCTCTCAAAGGATTATGAGGTTACACCGCTTCATGTAGATGTGAACATAGTATCAAATGACATCCTTGACATTGACGCATTCCGCGCTTGGCGCCCCGAGTATACCGATGCCGAGTTCATCCTTGAGGACGGGAAATACATCTGTGGTTGGGCTGTTGAGAAGATGAGCAAGTCGATGTTCAATGTGGTGAACCCTGACGTTATTGTAGAGAAGTATGGTGCCGACACACTGCGCATGTACGAGATGTTCCTCGGCCCCATCGAGCAGTCGAAGCCATGGGATACCAACGGCATTGACGGCTGTCACCGCTTCCTGCGCAAGCTTTGGGGTGTATTCTTTGACAAGAACGACAGCCTCATCATTACTGATGAAGAGCCGACAAAAGAGGAACTCAAGTCACTCCACAAACTCATAAAGAAGACTACCGAGGATATCCAGGCATTCTCATACAACACTACCGTAAGTGCATTCATGATTTGCCTCAACGAACTCTCGGCACTCAAATGCAACAAGAAGGCTATCCTTGAGAGTGTAGTGATAGTACTTTCACCGTTCGCGCCTCACATCTGTGAGGAACTTTGGGAGGTTTTGGGACACACTACGACAATATGTGATGCCGAGTGGCCTGCATACAACGAGGAGTATCTGAAAGAGGATACCATCAAGTATACAATCTCATTCAATGGAAAAGCCCGCTTCACAATGGACTTTGCTGCAGATGCTGCAAATGCTGACATTGAGGCTGCTGTGCTCGCCAATGAGAACAGCCAGAAGTACATTGACGGAAAGCCCATCAAGAAAGTAATCATTGTACCGAAAAAGATTGTTAACATTGTAATTTGACAATTTAGGGAAACAGTTGTAGAATCGTTATAAACAGTTGTATTATGGCTAGACGATTTATTCCGAGACCAAGCATCATGAGTGAAGTCAAGAACTACTTCATGATTACTTTAGGACTCACCATATATGCTTTCACATGGAAGTTCTTTATGGCTCCGTACCAGTTTGTGACAGGAGGTATTACCGGTGTCGGCGGTATTGTAGAATACACTACCGGGCTGCCTATGCAGTACACTTACTTTGCAATCAATGTAGTTCTCATCCTGATAGCAATACAGCAACTCGGATGGAAATTCTGTGTAAAGACAATATATGCCATAGGTGCAATGACATTGGCACTTGAACTCTTTGATATAGTGTTCCAGACTTGCCCTACAGCATATGACATTCTTGGACCGAACAAACAGCTTGAAGCATGTATTGTAGGTTCGATATTCACCGGAATGGGTATCGCATTCTGTTTCCTGAGTAACGGAAGTACGGGTGGTGTAGACATTATAGCTGCAATCGTGAACAAATACAAGGATATAAGTTTCGGTCGCGCAATGCTGTATGTCGATGCCTGTATAATCATGAGCAGTTTCTTCATAATACCGAATAACCTTGAAGTGGGCTTGCAAAAGGTCTTCTACGGATTCATAAACCTTGTGATAGTAAACGTTTCGCTCGACTATATGGTCAACAGCAACCGCCAGATGGTACAGTTCTTCATATTCTCGAACAAGTACGATGATATCGCATACTACATCACACGATACCATAAACGTGGAGTGACATTACTCGACTCAATCGGCTACTATTCGGGCAAGGAAGGTAAGGTGATTACAACAATAACACGTGCCAACCAGGTGAATGAACTGCTGAGTGCGATAAAACAGATAGACCCTAATGCACTTGTATCACAATCCAAAGTAATGGCTGTATATGGTCTTGGATTCGACAAAATAAAGGCAAAGGCAAAGGCTGTAAAGTTCGAGAAGAATGAATCGGATACCAACAACGGCAAAGAGGAAAACAAACAATGAAACTTGTATTCGCTACAAACAACAGACATAAGCTCGAAGAGGTAAGGGCTATAGTAGGCGATAGGGTAGAGGTACTTTCGCTGAACGATATCGATTGTCATGATGATATACCCGAAACGGCAGATACCCTGCAGGGAAACGCACTCATAAAGGCACGCTACATATATGATAAATTCGGTGTTGACTGCTTTGCTGATGATACAGGGCTTGAGGTAGATGCGCTTGGCGGCGAACCGGGTGTATACTCGGCACGTTATGCAGGCGAAGAGTGTTGTTCCGAGGCAAATATGCAGAAACTATTGCATAATTTAACAGGAAAAATTGACCGCAACGCACAATTTCGCACAGTAATCGCGTTAATTATAAACGGAGAGGAAAAACTTTTCAACGGTATTGTCAAGGGAACAATAACAGAGGAAAAGATGGGTGATTCAGGGTTCGGATACGACCCGATATTCATCCCTGAAGGCTTTTCCGAAAGTTTTGCACAGATGAGCTGTGATCAGAAGAACAGCATCAGCCACCGCTACCGTGCAACAAAGCAGCTGAGCGATTACCTAAAGGAAAAATATAAAGGATGATAAAAAGAATCTTTGCACTTTGTCTGTTACTATCGGTTTTCAGTCTCAAGTCTACGGCATTCAGTTCTGACGTAACAGACGGCTGGACACTATATCCGTCGTACAACAACGCCACATACTGTCAAAAGGCTGGTGACAGGCTATATATACTTGCATCGGGTGCACTATACTCATATGACGAAACAGACAACGAAGTACGTCTCTATGACAAGATAAACACCCTAAGCGACATTGATATAACTCATATCGCATACAGTAAGGAAATAGATGCACTTGTCATTGTATACAGCAATGCCAATATCGACATACTCTACGAGAATGACTATGTATACAATGTGTCCGACTTCAAGAACAAGATACTGCCGGGGAAGAAGATAAACGGCATTGACCTGCAGGGCAATAAGGCATACCTCTCGACAGAGTTCGGAATTGTTGTCCTGGACCTTGAGAAACTTGAGTTCGAGAATACATACACAACAGGCCTTGACACATACTGTACATATCTTCACAAGGATAAGCTGTTCTGTGGAACAAAGACAGGAATGTACAGCTGCGACACGACAAAGAATATGCTCGACAAGAACAACTGGGTAAAGAAGAACTACTATTTCACAAAAGCCATATGCGAACTTGACGGATTACTCTACTGCTATCTTGACGACTTTGGAATATACATCTACAAACCCGACAACAATATACTGAAGGATGTCATATATAACGATGGTGAAAAATACAACACCATCTACAGCACAGGAAACGAAATCATTGCTTCGGCAAAGAAAAAGACGACTGTAATCAAAGGATCACAGGAAGTTACCGTATATAAAAACAGTAACAGCAACCATATCCTCAAAGACGATAACCATCTATGGGACTGCAAGGGTTACAAAGGTGTTGTAAAATGCGAGATAAAGGATGGTAATATTGTAGAGATTGCCACACCGGTAATCCCTAACAGCCCGATAAGAAACTACTGCGAGTTCATGCAGTTCACAAGTGATGACAAACTGCTTGTGGCAGGAGGAAACATCAATTTCTTCGATATAACATTCTACGACGGTACCCTTATGGAGTACGACTACATGGATGGCAGATGGATAAACCTCCCCGAGGATACCATAAAGAAGGTTACCGGAATACCATACCTCAATTTATGCTCAATTGACGAAGACCCTACAGAACCAGGACACTATTTTGCAGGTTCTTTCGGATATGGCATATACGAGTTCCGTAACGGTGAATTCATTAACCATTACAGCATACACAACAGCCCGATTGAAACGGTTGTCCCATCGAACAACAGGTATGCACGTGTTCCAATGGTCAAATTCGATAATGAAGGCAACCTATGGTGTATAAATACAGGAGTGAAGGATATTGTAAAGATACTCAAAAAAGACGGCACATGGATATCACTTCCTTACAAGCCTATCGAATATCTGCCGACAATGGTAGATCCCATCATAGACTCAAGAGGCTGGTTGTGGATAACATCACTGGAGGGAGAACCGGGACTCTTCTGCGCCAAAATGAACGGTACACCTTTTGATACCGGCGACGACGAGTCAAAGAAATGGCTCCACAAGTTCACAAACCAGGACGGTACAAGTTATGACGTTTATCAGGTATACGCACTCCGTGAAGACAACAACGGTTACATGTGGGTGGGTACAAATACCGGACTCTTTGTAATTGACAACCCACAGAAATTCTTCAACGACGGAATATTCAAACAGATAAAAGTGCCCCGTAACGACGGTACAGGACTTGCCGACTACCTGCTCAGCGGTGTATATATAAAAGCAATTGAAGTCGATGGTGCAAACCGTAAATGGATAGGCACTAACGACAATGGCATTTACCTTGTAAGTGCCGACGGTCTTGAAACAATACACCACTTTACTACCGAAAACTCTCCACTTCCTTCAAATACAATCGAGAGCATTGCAATAAACGAGAAAAGCGGTGAAGTATTCATAGGTACCAACAAGGGAATCGCAAGCTACAAGAGTGATGCAACGCGCCCGGAGGAGAGCCTTAAGGAGAGTAATGTTTATGCCTACCCGAACCCTGTGAGAGCCGATTACAGCGGAAATATCTCAATAGTTGGACTAACACACGACTGCAACGTCAAAATCGTTGATGCGGCAGGATTTTTAATCAATGAGGGCACATCCAACGGAGGACAATACAGCTGGAACGGAAGAAACAGCCGTGGCGAGAAGGTTGCAAGCGGAGTTTATTACGTACTCACGTATGACGAGAGCGGCGACGAAGGCGTAGCAACAAAAATACTCATTACAAGATAAAGAAACAGAGGGTGACCCGAAGTCATCCTCTTTTTGTTGGGGGTGAATAAAAAGCAAAGTTCAAGGCTTGTGCAAACGAACGAGTGGAAGCTTGCTTACACACAAAGTGAGCGCAGCCAAGACAAGACACTTTGTGTCAAGGCTTGTGCAAGTGAGCTAAACATAAAGTTTACTTTAATG
>JAFQEZ010000006.1 GCA_017398805.1 Bacteroidaceae bacterium
CCTCACCGAAGAAGCCGAGGCCGGCTCTGCCACCTTCAACATTCAGCCCTCGGATGGTGTAGTTCTGTCCGTCAAAGACTCCGCGGAAGTTATTGTTCGCCTCGCCTGTGGAGCCGATAGGGGTCCACGGTCTGCCTTCAAGGTCGATGTCTGCCGTAAGGACTGCATTGGCGGTCCTGTCAGCGGTGTTGACGTGGTTGGCAAACCAGAAGAGGTTGCCGCCGTTCTTTATCTCATAGTAGCCGCTGGCGTTCAGTTGTGCAGGCTCATAATCGCCTGTCTCGCTAAAACCGTTCACCCACTCGACAGCCTCACCACCCACTATCTCTTGCTCGTTCCAGTCGTTTACGGTGACTTCGGGAACTCTCAACACATCATCAAGGTAGAGATGGAAAGTGTAGAGGTTACCGCGTTTCCAATCGTATGAGCCTGTAACGTTCTTGAAAGCCGTGCTTTCGAGCTCGTAGGTGAAATACTCATATTCACCTTCTTCTGCCGCACCAGTCGGGTCTTGTGCGATAATGGTGAAGCGCAGGAGCTTGTCAAAGAACGGATCAAAAATTCCCTGTGGGAATACGGGAGCATAGAGGAATATGCTGCCATCGGTATCTATACTACCATCGGTAATATCCACCTGGATGTCTGTAACCTCGTTTGCCGGTCTATAGTCTAAGGAATAAGTGCTGGGATTGTAAGTCACCTGAACACCCGAAGCGGAACAGGGGTTGTCTTCGAAATCTATCACCGCCAACTTCACGCCATATATGGTGGCAGGCTCTCCTCGCCAATTATATACCTTGAAGCGGACGTATGCTGTAAGGTGTTCGAAGAAGAGTGAGGCGGTGCAATTGTCAAGAACAGCATTAGTGTACATATACGTGTAATTGCTCAGATGTGACAGGTCGTTTATCCCCGACTGGGTGAACCTCGTCGGCATATAGAGCGTGGTGATGAATGTACCTTTACCCTCATCATCAATGACAACCTCTGCCGTTGAGCTGTTGGCTGTGTTTATAGGTGTAACGGCGTGCACGGTATATCCGTCAAATACATCATCAGGCCATTCGGGATTGTATGTACCTATGGTCTCGAAGATTGCGAAATGGGCATCGTCCTGCTTCTCGGCATCGGTATGTCGCAGAATCCTCGCATCCGTCACCAGATTACCCTCGGTAGTCTCCAAGTAGCTGCCGTCTCTTTTGGTAAACGCCATCTTCATGTCCGACTCTGTTGCGGCGGGGTCGCTGTAATCCCACGCAAAGGTAAGCTTGCGGTCATTGTTGTCCGTCCACGAAGCACGTGTGGCGGCATTGTCGTTGCCCGCACTGCCGCTCAGTCGCAGATGGCGCCCGGCAGTAGGAGTGTCGGGTGTGTCGGGTGCGATGTCATCTTGCTGGCAAGCAACGAAAACGGAAAGGGGAAAGGTTAAAGCGGAAAGCTTTATCCAATTCAAAATTTTATGTTCCAGTTTATTCATATATTATTTTCAGTTTTCAGTTTTCAGTTTTCACCTTTCAGTTTTCACCTTTCAGCTTTCAGTTTCCCAAAGGTTGCCCCATGTGCCACGATGCTCATTGGCACCACGACTTCCAAAATCATGATCACCACTGGTGTCGGTTCCTTGTCCGCTCATGGCAAGCATTGTTGTGAGTTCAATCCCTACTACCTCACTCACAGGTTTAATGTATTTTTTCTTCATAACAATTCGTTTTAGTATCTCTCACCAAATTCATAATCATCATAGGTGTCATCTCCATAGCCACTTATCGCAAAACCACTTTCTACCTCTACTTCGATTACCTCAACTTTCGGAGGTTCATACCAAATGTTCTCTTTCATTTTTCTTAGTCTTAATATTATTCTATTTGATTACTTCGCAAAGAAAAAATACGACGTTTCCAACATGGCACGGTGAGTGCCGACTGGTAACGCCGTAATGTGATGATGCAATACTTCTTGTGCCGCCACACGGAGGGGCGGAGCACCATTGCGTAGATATAAGTCTGAGGAAACGGTTAGCAAAACCGGAGAAATTTGGTGCAAGGTGAACGCAGTATGAAACTTGCTCCAATAATGCTGAACCGACGAACGAAGCGGGAATAGAGCCAAGCTTGCTTGAGCTATGTCTCGCAAGGAGGAGGAAAAACTGCGAAGCAGATTAAATCTGCTATTCCTGCAGCACCCAAATTGGCTGTATGTCATTGAATAATTGTTCATTCTTTTCTGTTAAAGCATATTTCTCTACGTAAAAGTAATTAAATTTTCGCACAAACGGCATTTTTGAAAGCATTTTTTAGCATTTGCAGCGCATTTTTTGTTTACGAGTTTATTGCAATGCGAATTGTGTATAAAAGATTATCCTCCCAAAACCAAAGGCAATAGGAGGATAATCATCATTATTTTAGAAATCCTTCAATTTGTCTTTTGTGTAAATACAATAGACATCATCGTGAACGAGTCCCTTATACCAATTGTCGCTGTTTTGCGTCCAATAGTAGCCTGTTTCGGTATATTTTGAAATTGATTTGATTTTACCATCAACCTTGACACCAAAATCAGTAACAAATTCGCTACGCGGGAAATTTCTTTCGATACCGCAGCCCAGAATAATCCTGTTATAGCGATTCCTATTTCTAATGCGGAAAGAACAACTATATTCCCGATTGATTTAATGAGGATTATTTCTTGCTTTTCTCTTCGAAGTCATCCTCGTCAAAGAATGATTCGTTGGCGGCATCGGCGCTGTACTCTTCGCATGCCATGCAGGAGAATAGCCTTTCACGGCTGCTGCTCATTCTTCTTGACATCTCCTCTGTGCCTCTTGAAGTTGCCTCGAAACTGAGAGTGTTGCGTATTGCAAGGCTTTCGCCGACCTGTAGGACATCCTGGTTGGCACCGATGTAGGCGAATACCCATCCTTCGCTCTTGAGTCTCTCTACAAGCGACTTGATATCTCTCTGTCCGTATTCTCTCGATGAGTTCTCATATCCGTCGGTGATGACTGTTACAAGTACATTGTCCTCAGGTGTCACCTTCTTATGCAACCTGTTGATGGAAATTCCCATGGCGTCATAGAGTGCTGTGCAGCAGTCGGGATTGTAATCTCGCATGCTTATATCGTTCACAAGGGCAATGGGGGCACACTCGAAAAGTGTCTTCATCTCATCGTTGAATGTTACGAATGTCACATAATGCTCTTGCTCCTCATACTTGCGCTGTGCATGACGAATGCTCTGTAGGCTTTCGTTGATGCTGTTTACTGCTGCGTGTTTGATGCTTTCCATGGAACCGCTCTCGTCGAGGATAATCAGATTGTAAATTCTCTTTTTCATAGTTTAATAATTTGTTGTTTATTGTTTGTTTGCTGCAAAAGTAACCTTTGTAAAACTGAACGGATAATTTTTTTGTCCTGCAAGGCTTGCAGGGATGTTGCATGTTTGTTTTTATAGGATATTAATGTATATTTGCTTTGAATAATTGATGTGAAAAACTGCATATTGTTTCTTTCGCTAAAGGAAAATTGATATGAGATACATAAAGAAAACGATTAGTGAATTGTCGTCTGCTTGGCAGGGAATAGATCATAACCAGTTGATTTATATGGAAAAGAGTTTCTCGCCAGCGGTTTGCGGCTTCATTGAGGAGAAACTCGATTTTCTTGAGAGTTCTTTTAAGTCCCATGGTCTGGAGTTTGTCTATCTGCCTAAGGTTGCAGAACCTATTAATGGACAGGAGTACCTTAATTATATTGTACCTACAGGCAAACGTACGCATGGATTTGCGACATCCGACGTGTATGATATGCTTTTTTCCGAGGTAGAGGATATGCCGGACTCGCCTTTTATCATGCGCTGCACTCGGAAAGAGCGCTTGGCAGTTCTTGAGATGTGGATACTGGATGAACAATCACCGGCAGATGAACTGGCAAGTGTTGTTCAGAAGATTAATTACAGAAATGCCGACAGCTACTCGTCGGGCACCAGCTGTTGTTCGATAGAGATTGAAGAACCGGAGGAGTCGGAATTTATGTATTGTGCAGCTCTGCCCGAAGACGAGGATGGTGGTATCAGTTTCCGCCGTGAAAGAGAGGAGTCGAAAAGGAGAGAAAAGGAATCCTGTAAAGACAATTCTTTTTTTGAAAAGATATATGGCCGCTTAAAAGGGGGTATTATGGAGTGCATTGCGCCCGATGACTCATGTTACGAAGCGGATTTTGAAGAGGAAGAGGCTACTGAAACATTGCCTATAACCGTGCAGTGGGAGACTACGGTAAACAGCCTGGGTGCAGATTTCCTCTTCAATGAGGTGATGGCATCGGACCAGTACAAGGAGGCTACAAATAAGATATACGAGGCGATTGAACAGCTGCATAAACTTGGGATAGGCACTCTTGTGATAAAGAGTATTGCCAGGAAAGATGGTTCGCTCAGCCGCATTTGTATTGATGACAATTACAATATTACTCTCCCGGAATATAACAATATGACCATAGACATGGCACCGATGACAAAGGCTGTGTTCCTTCTGTTCCTGCGTCACGAGGAGGGTATTGTCTTCAAGGACCTTCCCGACTACCGAAAAGAGCTTATGGTGTTGTACTGGGATATGGTGGAGAGTGATGACGAGGCCTCTGTAAGGAGCAAGGTGGAACGTGTGACAAATCCTTTCTGCAACGCTATAAACGAGCATTGTTCAAGGATAAAGGCGGCATTTGCGCTCAAGTTCGATGATACGCTGGCAAGTAGTTATTACATCAACGGACGCAGGGGCGAAGCTAAGAGGATAAGCCTGCCAAGAGAACTTGTTGAATGGGAACTGTTGTGAAGTATATTGGCTTCTAAAACAATGAAGACTCTTCCACGCGGAAGAGTCTTCATTGTTTTATGGTTCTGGTTGTTACTTGAATCCTCTGTTTCGCAGGAGTGCGTCAATCTTAGGCTCGCGGCCACGGAAATTCCTGTACATCTCCATTCCGTTGTCGATGCCGCCTGGAGTGAGGATGTATTTGCGGAACTTTGCTGCAACCTCCTGGTTATAGATGTCACCTGTCTCGGCAAATGCGTCGAAGGCATCGGCATCAAGAACCTCGGCCCACATGTAGCTGTAGTATCCAGCTGTGTAGCCGCCGCCCATGGTGTGGCTGAAGTTTGTCATGCGGTAACGTGGCAGAATCTGTGAAGGTATTCCGCGATCGGCGAGTTTCTCGGCCTCGAAATCCATGACGTTGAGATCGGCAGGAACTTCTGTGAGCACGTGAAGGTCCATGTCGCTGAGCGATGCGGCAATGTATTCTACAGTAGCGAAACCCTGTCCGTACTTTGCGCTCTCCTGTATCTTGGCAACAAGCTCCATCGGGATTGTCTCGCCTGTCTTGTAGTGCTTTGCATAGACGGCAAGAACCTCGGGATGGAATGCCCAGTGCTCGTTTATCTGTGAAGGCAACTCAACGAAATCGCGCTCTACACCGCTTGCACCGCTGTACCTGACATCGCGCATGAAGTTGTGGAGGGCATGTCCGAACTCATGGAACATGGTCTCTACGTTGTCGATGCTCTGCAATGCATATCCTTCGCTGTTGGGGAGTGTCATGTTGCAGCTGTTGACTACAACTGGGATAATGCGTTTGCCGTCCTTGTAGCTCTGTGGACGGAACGATGTGCACCATGCTCCGGCACGCTTGCTCTCGCGTGGGAAGTTATCGCTGTAGAATATTGCAAGGGTAGTACCGTTACGGTCGATTACCTCGTATGCTTTTGCTGTAGGTTCGTAGGAAGGTACCTCGTCGGTAATCTCCTTGAAGGTGATGCCGTAGAGCTTGTTTGCAACATGGAAGATTCCCTGCATGACGTTGTTGATTTCAAGATATGCACGTATCTCCTCTTCGTCAACGGCAAACTTTGCTTTCTTGGCCCTGTCGAGGTAGTACATGTAGTCCCAGCCTGCCGGTTCAAAGTCATATCCGTCCTTGCGTATTTCGGCACGGATGTCTTCAAGCTCCTCGTTAGCCTTTGCAACGGCCGGCTCCCACACCTGCATGAGAAGGTCGTATACGGCTTCGGGAGTGCTTGCCATGCGGTTCTCAAGCGCCATCTCGGCATAGTTGCTGAAGCCCATTAGCTTTGCCTTCTCAAGACGCAGTGCAACGAGTCTTGCACATATCGCCTTGCTGTCATATTTGTTGCCCTGGTTGCCGCGGTTGTAGTATGCTTCGTATACCTTGCGGCGCAAGTCGCGGTTCTCGCAATACTGCAAAACCGGGTTGCAGCTTGGACGCTGCATGTTGAACATCCACTTGCCCGGTTGTCCATTGGCTGCAGCCATCTTGGCTGCCGCATCTATGTTCGCCTGTGGAAGTCCCTTGAGTTCGTCGAGGCTGTTGGCAACAACGAATGTGTTGTTTGTCTCGTGCAGAAGGTTCTGCGAGAACTCGAGCTGGAGCATTGAAATCTCCATGTTCAGTTCGCGAAGTCTCTGTTTCTCGGTATCGCTAAGTTCTGCTCCGCTGTTTACAAAGCGGTCGTATGTGTTCTCAAGTATCTTCTTCTCTTCGGGTGTGAGTGTAAGGCTTGCGCGGTTGTCATAAACGGCCTTTACACGTGCAAAGAGTTTTTCGTTGAGGTTGATGTCGTCGTAATGCGATGAGAAGAGTGGTGACATCTCCTTCTGCAAGGCACGCATCTCTTCGGTTGAGTTACTGCTTGAGAGGGGACTGAATGTGCCGCGTACCTTGCTGAGCAACTTGCCGCTCTGGTCGAGTGCGACAATGGTGTTTGCAAAGGTGGGCGCTTCGCTGTTCTCTGTAATGGCCTTTATCTCTGCCTTATGCTCTTCCATGCCCTTGAGCATGCCTTCGCGATAGTCTTCTATAGTTATCCGGGAGAATGGCGCAATGCCATGTGGTGTCTTGAACTCGCTGAGCAACGGATTCTGTTTCTGTGTAGAGCATCCGCCTATTGCTAATGATAGTGCTGCCATCAGGATAGTCTTTTTTATTCTCATATGTATATTATTGGGTTTATTGTCGTGTCTGGAAATGCTGCCGGGAGAATTTTTCCCTTGCAGTTGTCATATGCTTGCAATACCTTCAATCTCAACAAGCAACTCGGGACGGCAAACGTCGGCAACAAGGTAGTGCTTGGGCAGTGCAGGGTAGTGCTCCTCCATGTAACGGGATACGGCATCGATATCCTGTTCTCTCTTTACATATACGCGCAGGGCATTGTATCTTGAGCCGTTGTTGGGAACAGGGATATTCTCTTTGGATACGAGCCTGTCCATAATCTCCATTGTCTCGGCAGCCTGCTCGACGGCATCGCTGCTGAAAATGCTCTCTTCGCCTTTAATGGCTGCTGTTCCCGATATGAAGATGTCGTTCCCGAGCAGACGTGCACGCTCGAATTTTGGGGTAGTGCGTTCTTGGAGAACCTCTATGACCTTGCCGTCGAGCACCTTCTGTGAATAACTGTGCGCAGCAATCTGCAACGGGTTGTCAATAGGCTTGTTGGGGCATTCGCAACCTTTGATGGCATTGAGTTCCACCATTATTCCTCCTGCGCTTGTTCCTATGCCTGTGGCGGCAGGATAACCGTTGCTCCACTCTGCGTTTGAGTAGAAGATTGAACGGGCATCGTTGAATTCCTGATAGTTCTGGCTGCCACCCTTGCCTGCAGTGATGTGCTGGATATAGTTCCACTGGCGGTAGATGTCACTTGGTTGGAAACCGTTGCTCTTCAAGATTTCGCCTATTGTGGAGAATATCTCCATTGATTGTTCGAATGCGCTCATTGCAACATCGCTCGGGACAATACCTTCGGTTATAATCTCCTTGCATGTACCGTTGCACAGCAATGTGTAGCGGCCGTGGCGTTCTATGCTTGCAGTTGTGTCATCAAGGTAAATTGCCTCAGCAGCAAGTGGAGAGTTCCCGGGCTTCTGGGCAATATAACTTACAAGAGGTTTTTGGGCTGTGAAGAAACTCTCGACAAGCGAACGGATCACTTCCAGTATCTTAAGATATTCGCTGTCATTTGCTGCATTGCAGAAAAAGATGATTTTCAGCAAACCTTTATCGTTTGCCTGCATAAGAATTTCGCTGCACATTTCTTCCAATGTACCGCCACTCTTTGCTGTGAATATCTCTTCTCTTTTCCTGAACATGGATGTTTCTTCTATCGGTATGCAAAAATATAAAAAAATAGTGAGAAATCAGCGCTTTCCGATACAGAACTTGTCGTATGAAACAGATGCAGTTGCTTATTTCTCCAACTTGAAGCGCAGGCGCAAGATGCCGTTCTCAAAAGTGTGGCTGATGATGCGGAAAGTCCCTATTTCGCTTGTGTTTTCCACATGTGAACCGATGCAGGCACAGGTGTCGTAGTCGCCTACACGTACAATACGTAGCGTGTCGCTTGCATCTGCAGGCAACTTGCCCAAGTCAACGCCGGCGGGAACATTGTCACGTGACACAAATTCAATGGTTACGGGCATGTGCTGTGCAATTACCGTATTGACGCAGTTCTCAATTTCGGCGATCTGTTCTTCAGTTGGTGCGCAAGGCAGGCTATAGTCGCATTTGCTCTTCTTTCGTTCGATATGCGCGTTCCTGCTGCGATCGCACCCGAACATTCTAACCATTGTCTGGTTGAGAATGTGCTCCACAGTGTGCATAGGTGCGATTGACATATCCTGAAACTTTGCTGCTGGTTGATTTATTTCCATAGAATGTTTGATTGATATTATTTTATAAGGACCTGTCATCTTGAACGAAGTGAAAGATCTCATCAACGTTTGTTATGAGATTCTTCCTCCTTTCAGTCGTCAGAATGACAAAACTTTAGTTTTTTTATCGGCAAGTTCATTAGCGGTTGGTCGCACGCAGTACTCCCACCCCTCCGCCAATGACCTTGTAAATATAGAATGACAATAATTGTGAATGTATTATTAATTGTTAAGATATCTTATTGGTTCTGTTGATTGATGAGGTTTACAACTACTTTTACCATTATATCTTTCTCCTCGGTACGGCTCTCGGCAATCATCAGCGTTAATGCAACGAGGGTGTTGTCGGCTATTCGTTTGCTGCCGTCGGAGCGGTAGAGTATGCCGTTACGCTCCATAAACCAAAGGAACAGCATTGCGGCAATGCGCTTGTTTCCGTCGCTGAATGAGTGGTTCTTTGTTACAAGATAGAGCAGCATTGCCGCTTTCTCCTCAATGCTGGGATAGAGTTCCACTCCGCCAAATGTCTGGTATATCTGCCCGATAGAACTTTTGAATGAGTTGTCTTTTTCATTTGCAAACAGTTTACTTTCACCGAATTTGTCTTTTAAGCTAAGGATTGCTTCCATTGCATTCTCGTATGTTGCGTGGAAGCGTTCTTCTTTTGTGGTATTCTCTATTGTCAGTTGTTGATAATCGTAGCGGTCGAGTGTGTCAAGAGCATATACATAGTCGCTTACGACAGAGAAGAGTCCTTTCGATTGTTCATCGGTCAGTTTCTCCTGTGAATGTACAGTGTGTGCAAGCAGGCGGACAACATCTTTGAGTTCGTTGTAATGCTCGATTCTTATCTTGTCGTTTATGGCATATCCTTTTACAATATAGTCCTTCAGCACTCTGTTTGCCCAAATGCGGAACTGTGTACCGCGTTTGCTCTTTACGCGGTAACCGACAGAGGTTATCATTTCAATGTTATAGTGTTCTACTTGGTATATTTTGCCATCAGAGGCAGTTGTCGCAAATTTTGCGACAACTGGTAAGCCTTCTAATTCTTCTTTTAGGGCATTGTTTA
This sequence comes from Bacteroidaceae bacterium, assembly GCA_017398805.1. Lineage (GTDB taxonomy): Bacteria > Bacteroidota > Bacteroidia > Bacteroidales > Bacteroidaceae > HGM04593. Next base: position 9,791 of record JAFQEZ010000006.1, read on the forward strand.
TGTGCTTACCAATAGTCTTTATATCTCTGTCAAATAGAATAGATAGTTGTGAACGATTGAGCCACACTGTCTCGTTCTCCAACTTTACATCAAGCGACACAACATTATCCTCGCTTGTGTATATGACTATTGGTGGTACGTCAAACTCTCCGTTGTGTATTGGTGGATGCTCCGCATTGTTATGTTCGTTCAATTGTGGTATTTCCATTGTTATTGGTTTTTGTATAATTCCATAGGCCTTACGGCCTGTGCTATGTAATTTCTCCCTTGGAGGGCTTTGCATATTCATGCCACAAAAATAATCTTGAATATCGGTATGTGCAAATTTTGCGCGTGGCAGTTGACTCTGCGTGTGCTAATGTTTGGCCCGGAATTTTGTTTGTTTATAAAAAAACAATAGATTTGCAATGATATAATGTAGGTCACTTAGGCATTATTGTAACCTCGTAATTTTTTTTGATATGAAAAGATACTTGATTGTAATCTTTGTTCTTGTGCTTGCTGCTGTCGCCAACGCTCAGGAGCATTTGACATTCAAAGGTATTCCTTTGGGTGGTGATATCTCTATCTTTGTTTCGAAACTTGAACTCAGGGGGTATTATGTTGAAGAGAAGTCGTTTAACGAAATATTGATGATAGGTGATTTTGCGGGAGTGGATACGTGTGAGGTGTATCTTTCTCCTACACCAAAAAGCAGATTGGTGTGGAATGTTACTGTAAAGTTTCCTCAAAAAGCATCGTGGCAAGCATTGAAGGGTGAATACCTTTCGTTAAAAGAGGCTTATACCCAAAAATATGGTGAACCGGAATCGTATGAACTCTTTATGAGCCCGTATGAAGAGGGTGACGGTAATGAGATGGATGCTGTGTATAAAGGAAAATGTGGCTATGCTTCGTTTTATACTTTGGATAAGGGCAATGTCGTCTTAGGGATATATAATGACGGGTGCGTTTTTGTCGTTTATGAGGATGCCATTACATATAAGGTGTGTAGAGATGAGGTAGAAGCAGATATAATGGATGATATTTAGTTGCTTGTGACATAGATAATATACGTGATAAAAGGTTGTATCATGGTGCTGTTGTCATCCTGAATGAAGTGAAGGATCTCAAGTGCTCGCAAAAACTCAATGGCAGAGATGTTTCGCTTGCGCTCAACATGACAAACTTTGCTTCACGCGACCTGTTGCCGCGTGGGTTGCGATTAGACGGTGTTGTCAAAGTGTGCAGATGAAAGTTGCTCTCGCAACTTCGATGACACCGGCAGCAACAGGTCGCGCGTAGAACCCCTCAGTCACTACGTGATAGCCAACTCCTCCCCTGTTTTAGGGGAGGTGCCGCAGGCGGAGGGGTATTTAACAGGGGCGCAGTTCAGGTGCCGCGTGGGTTGCGATTAGACGGTGTTGTCAAAGTGCAAAGATAAAATGTGTAACGTTAAGGATTTAAAACAAAAAATGATAATTACTTGTCATTTACTTCAGTATTATGATAATGTGTTCTTTCGTCTTTTCAATGTCGGTGTACAGGTTTTTCTCATAATCAGTGGCTATTTATATGGAATAAAAAAATTGAATCAGTACCGACAATTCTTTTTAAACAAGTCAAGAAGATAATTGTCCCATATTGGACTTTTCTGATTGTAGCGGTTGCGTTGTATTGGATTTTAAGTCCCGATTATATATCTCCTGTTATAGTACGTGATTCTTTTCTAACTATAGGGACAATAAGAGGATTGGGACATCTTTGGTTTATAAAGTCTATTTTGGTTTGTTATTGTCTGTTGCCTTTGTTGAATGCAATAAGGGATCGCATGAATAGTGGAATATCGATGTTTGTTGCAGGTGTATTTGCAATGATTCTTGTACACTTGTTCTTTACCAGATTCGATGTTCTTGAAGGGGATATTATAAATTGTTTTGTGCTCGGATATTTCTTGTCAAATATTGAGAAACGTTTTGACAACTCTTCCCTTGGCTACCTTTCATTTTCTGTAATAGTGTTTGCCTTGGTAATGAATCTCGTAAAGTTTGATATGTTATGCAAAGATTTGTCGGCTTTCGATTGGAATGGGGGCTTCAGCAAATACTCGCATCTCCTTTTGGGAGCAGCAATTTTTCTATTGTTGTACAAGTATGCAACAATAGAAAAAAACAAGATACTGGATATGTCTGATAAATACTCATATACAATATATGTTGTGCATCAAATCTTTATTTGGTCACCATTAAGTGTAATGTCTTTGAGCGGTATTCAAACTATAGATATAGCATTGGTTTATATACTTAGCTGTATTGGTGGATATCTGTTGTATTTGCTGTCCAATTGCATCTCCCGATGAAAAGGGAAGAGGGCTTTTGATTACATGAGCAGATGCTCAAGTATGGCATCCCAATCGGGGTACTTCTCTGAACCGAACTGCAACCATTCGCCTTGGAATTCGCTGGCGCCGTTCTTGCTACGGTCGTCGATTAGATAGTCACCGATGAGCAGCTCTTTATGGTGGGTTATTATGACGCGCTTGTGAAATACTCCGTTGAGGTATTTCTTTACCCACTCAATCTTGTCACTGGCTGCAGTTGGATTATTCCATGGTGATGTAGAGAGAATGTATACATCGTACTTCTTTGCAATGAGCTGTACTGCTTCGATGGCACCGGGAATAGGATCCATAAGTGCAAACAATCCAGGTGTTTCGTCAATGTTGTTCTTGTACAGTTCCTTTGTCTCATCGCTGAGTTTGTCAATGCCTGACTGGAAGTCAACAAGTACACCGTCCATGTCGAAATAGACTCTTTTTCTGTTCATAGGTGCTTCTTTATCGTGTTATTTACAAATATAAGATAAAATCATGATATATCATATGTTTATGAGAATCATGATTGTTTGTATATCAAAAAAGAAGTCCCATGGAACTTCTTTTTTTGTTTGCTATGATTCTTATTTCTTGTTTATCTTGCTGTTGAGGAAGATGCTTACATCGAAATAGATGTGACGGTGCTGGAACTTGGGGGATGGTGTCACGGTGATGATGTAGCATAATGTCTTTGGGTCAAGTGTCTCTGACTCTACCTCCTTGATTCCTAAAGACTGCATAATGTGGAACTTGTCTTCGGGGTGGACAATCTTGAATGCTGTTTCGGCACTCTTGCCGTCACCATACTCCTTGATCATGGCCACGACATTCTTGTATTTGTTGACGTATGACAGGTACTCTGTATCGCTCTTGCCTATGGTTTTACCCGAAATCCATGCATGGAATAGTGCGTCAAGCGATGCCGGATTGTAACTGAGAATCTTGTTGGCAGTCTTGTATATCATGGGGAAGTTGTCCTCAAGGATATATTTGTTGAGGAGTTTCTCGTTCTCGTCCTTGATGGGGTTGTATTCGGGCGTGAAAGCGTAGCCGTAATACACGAGTGCCACGTCGTCAATACGTAGATATGGATCGTCGGTGTTGAATACCTTGATTATGTCTCTGAAGTATTGCTTTTCGGTCTTTACTGTCTCTTCGTAGAGCTTTAGGTCAAATGATGTCTGTGCATTGGCAAACAAACATGTAATGGCCATCGCTGAAAAGGTAAGAAGTTTTTTCATAATGTATGTTTTAAATGTTGAATTTCAGGATTACGCCGTTGTTGGCAGGTATGTTGATGCGCAACTTCTCGTTCGAGCTCAGCATTAACTCAAATGCTTTGCCGGTGAGGAGTTCCGTTGCTTTCTGTTTTTTCTCCTTGCCGGTTATACCGTAGAAAGCAAGGGCCTCTTCGGGTATTGAGATTTCGCACTCCTTGTCGCTGTCGCTGAAATTGGTCGCGATAAGGAGGAGCTCCTTATCTGTTCCACGCAGATATGAGAAAATGTGGTTGCTGTCGTACATTTCGTTGTATGGGTTTGCGTACTGCAAGCCATAGAAGAATCCCTCGCGCAATGCCTCGTCGCTGTTGCAGAGGTTGAGCAGGCGGCTGTAGAATGTCTGGAGCTTCTTCTCCTCATCGGTCAACTCTTCTCCGGTGTAGTTGCCGTCGCCTTTCCAACGGCGAAGGGTATCTACGCTCCAATAGTCGAAAATTGTTGTCCTGCCGTCTACACCGCTGTAACCCTCCTTGTCCATACCTCGCTCGCCGAGTTCCTGACCTGCATAGAGCATGAACGGCTGCTTGTCTATTGTCGTTGAAACAATAAGTGCTGCAAGTGCACGTTTTGCATCTGCTGCAAAAAAGTCCGACGCTATTCGCTGTTCGTCATGGTTCTCAAGGAATGTGAGCATGTTGTTTCGTATGTCGGCAGTGCTCTGTAGCGTGTAACTGATGTCATTTGCCGATGTCTGTCCGTTCATCACTCCTCGCAAAGTGTCATAAAGACCTACTTTGTCGTAGAGGTAGTCAAAACATCCCTCTTTTATGAATGATCGGTAAATATGTGGCTGGTATATCTCTCCAATGAATATGATTCCCGGGAACTGATCCTTTATCTTTGGAACAGCCCATGCCCAGAACTCGACAGGAGTCATCTCTACCATGTCGCAACGGAAACCGTCTACACCTTGTGCAGCCCAGTACCGGAGTATCTTGAGCATCTTCACCCATGTGTTGGGTACAGGGGAGAACTGACGGTTGCCTGTACGGTAATCGATACCATAGTTGAGTTTTACTGTGTCGTACCAGTCGTTGCGCGATGGAGTTCCGAAACAGTCGTTGCCTGTTGCACGGAGCGGTGACTCGCAGTATTCCTCTTCGGCGCAATCCTTTGCATCGAGGTTGCAACCGTAGGAGTAGTCGCCAAGATAGTAGAAGTTGTTATGACCTACAAAAAAAGCGTTCTTGTCATCGAATTCACCAAAGGGGTAGGTGCCTTCGGGAGTGTTGTCGCTGTCGTAATGACGTGCGACGTGGTTGGGTATGAAGTCCATTATGACTTTCATGCCGGCTTTGTGTGTGCGCTCTACGAGTGCTTTGAACTCCTCGCGGCGTTTTGCTACGTTGACAGCAAGATCCGGATCATTGTCGTAATAGTCCTTGATTGCATATGGTGAACCTGCCTCACCTTTTACAATGGCAGGATGGTCTGTCGATATGCCATGTTTTGTGTATGTGCTGCGTGTCGTGTGTTCAATTACTCCCGTATACCATACATGTGTGGCACCGAGATTTCGTATTGCGCGAAGTGCCTTTGTGGTGATATCATTGAACTTTCCGCAACCGTTCTGTTCTATTGTACCGTTGGGGATGCAATTTGCATTACTGTTGCCGAAGAGACGTGGAAGTAATTGGTAAATGATTATGCGTGACATGTTTGTATTGTTATGCTTCAAGTGATTTCTTGATTTTGCTTATAAGTCCCTGTTGTACAGTTCCCGGACCGCATTCGGTGAATTCCTCGGCACCGTCGTTTATCATATTGATGATAGTGGGTGTCCAACGTACCGGTGATGTGAGTTGTGCGATGAGATTCTTCTTTATCTCATCGGAGCATGTATGAGGCTTGGCATCCACATTCTGGTATACAGGGCAACGTGGAGTGTTGAAGGTTGTAGCGTTAATGGCCTCTTCGAGTTCTTCATGAGCCGGTTGCATGAAAGGGGAGTGGAATGCTCCGCTGACATTGAGAGGAAGTGCGCGCTTTGCACCTGCTTCTTTAAGCATTTCACAAGCCTTGCCGACGCCTTCGATGCTTCCGGAGATTACAACCTGTCCCGGGCAGTTGTAGTTTGCGGCAATTACAATGTCGCCTTGGTCGCTTACCTCACGGCATACTCTTTCTACGGTCTCATCGTCAAGTCCAAGAACTGCAGCCATTGTGGAACTGGTCGCTTCGCATGCCTTCTGCATTGCGATTGCACGCTTGTATACGAGTTTTAGTCCATCTTCGAAATTCAATGCTCCGGCTGCTGTCAGCGCTGAAAATTCGCCTAAGGAATGTCCGGCAACCATGTCCGGCCTGAACTCTTCGCCCATTACGATTGTCTGGATTACCGAGTGAAGAAAAACTGCCGGCTGTGTGACTCTTGTCTGTTTGAGTTCCTCGTCACTGCCGTTGAACATTATATCTGTTATGCAGAAGCCAAGTATCTCATTGGCCTTGTCGAAATACTCTTTTGCAATGGGGCTGTTCTCATATAGGTCTTTTCCCATTCCGCTGAATTGTGCCCCTTGTCCTGTAAATATAAATGCTTTCATCTTATTATTGAATATGCAACATGTAGCTTATTACACGGCGGCAAAATTACTCATTTTTTCTCTTATGGCTTCCCAAATATTTTTATATAATGTTATAGTTTCTAAAAAACGCATCCTTTTTTATGCAGTTTTAACATAAAAATATAAAAATATTGCAAATCTATTGAAAATAACGATAGATGTTATCGTAAATTTAGATAGTGTGCCAATGTAAAGAATCGTATAAGATTGTATTTTTGTATGATTTTTTGATTAATTTTGAATAAATAACTTTAGCAAATATAATTTAATCAATAAATAATCAATTAGTTATGTTTAAGAATTTCCCGGGATACAAAATTCTGGAAAAAATCCAGAAGAACAAGTCCCACAAGAGAGAGAGGAAGCTTCCTCTGAATGCAATCAAACTGATTTTCATCGTAACGATTTCGTGTGTGATTGCTCTTCTGCCTACTGAGACCTTCGGTATTGAAGGTATGACGGCGGTTCACCAGCGAATCATTGCGTTGTTCGTGTTTGCTGCACTTATGTGGCTTACCGAGACTATGCCTTCGTGGGTGACTTCTATGATTGTGGTAACAGTAATGTTGCTGACGGTTTCCACCAGCTCTTTCAGTTTCCTTAAAGACCAGAGCGAGACTGTAACCATTTCTTTGCAACGTGATTCCAAGATTGAGGAAGGTGATACGTTGACCATAGTCAAGGCCGGTAATGCTGTTATAGCAGATCTTAAGGACAACAAACCGCTTGCTGATGTGAACGCAAAGATTGTTCCTAACGCTCTGTATAATGGTGATAAACTTGCAAAGAAGGATACACTTAAATTTGAAAGTACAAAAAGTTTTCCTGTTACAGAGGTGCAGGATAGCATAACTTTCAAGCACGTTGTCGCAAATGGAGAGAGCGTGAAATCAATATGTGAACAGTACGGTGTTTCAAAAGGTGCAGTATACAAGGAGAAGAAACTCTCTCCTTATGTTCCCTTCAAGGATATCATGGGTTGTTTTGCAAACCCTACCATCATGCTTTTCATCGGTGGTTTCGTGCTTGCCATAGGACTTACAAAGGTTAAGCTTGACGTGGCTCTTGCGCGTGTATTGCTCAAGCCTTTCGGTACACGTTCCGAGATTGTGTTGCTCGGTTTCATTCTTGTAACTGCCATCTTCTCGGCTTTTGTGAGCAACACAGCTACTGCTGCCATGATGCTTGCATTCCTTACTCCTGTTCTCCGTTCGCTGCCTGCTGACGGCAAAGGACGTATTGCACTTGCACTTGCAATCCCCATCGGTGCAAACCTTGGTGGTATGATGACTCCTATCGGTACACCTCCTAACATGATTGCGCTCGACTATCTCTCTTCACAGGGTATGGGTATCAGTTTTGTTGAATGGACTATCAAGATGGCGCCATTTGTAATCCTTCTTCTTGTTCTTTCATGGATGCTCTTGCGTTTCCTCTTCCCGTTCAAGCAGAAGAGCATAAAGATTGAGATTGAGGGTGATATCAAATGGGACTACAAGACATGGTCGGTAGTTATCGCATTCCTTGTGACAATCTTCATGTGGATGTTCGGTACAGACCTTTGGGGTATCGATACCAACGTAGTGGCAATGATTCCTATCGCAATATTCTGTGCTACAGGTATCCTTACACGCCGTGACCTTGAGGAGATTAACTGGAGCGTACTCTGGATGGTTGCCGGTGGTTTCGCACTCGGTGTGGCATTGAATTACAAGGTTACAGACCCGGAGACCGGTGAACTCGTATACAACAGCCTCAGCAGCATTATTGTCCAGTCTGTTCCGTTCGACAACTTCTCACCAATTGTTGTCATGGTACTTGCCGGTCTCATCTGCTTCGGTTTCTCAAACTTCATCTCTCACTCGGCCGCAACATCGTTGCTTGTTCCGGTGCTTGGTGTGGTAGCAGGTGGTCTTGGTTCGGCTCTTGACAGTGTCGGTGGCCCTCAGGCAATGCTTGTGGGTATCGCTATCGCATCTTCAGTATCAATGATTCTTCCTATCTCTACACCGCCGAATGCCATCGCGCACTCAACCGGATTTATTGAGCAGAAGGATATGATGAAGGTGGGAATCATCGTTGGTGCCATGGGTATTGTACTTGGTTATCTGATGTTGATCTTTATAGGTATCTGATGAAGGCATAAAATACATCTTCTTATAATAATCTGTCCCACAAACCTCATTTTTGAGAAAGAATGAAGGTTTTGTGGGACAGATTTCTTATATTCGCACCTGATAAAAAAATGACCCGATGGAATTGCGCCAACTCAAGTATTTTGTCAAGAGCGCCGAGTATCTGAATTTCTCGGTTGCTGCCAAACATCTTTATATAACACAGAGTACACTCTCACAGCAGATAAAGCAACTTGAGTTTGAACTCGGATTTGAACTTTTCCTTCGTAACAGCCGTCACATTTCGCTCACCGAGGCCGGTGAGGAGTTCCTTCCTTTTGCACGCAAGACAATACAGGATGCCGAGGATGGTGTACAACGTCTGTATGATTTGCAGAATGTGAAAGCCGGAAAGTTGAGGGTAGGGGTGACGTATAGCCTGAGCACGGTACTTACCGAAGGTGTTCTGGAGTTCATTAAGGTGTATCCCGAAATAAAACTTGAGGTATGTTACAAGACCGTGAACGAGCTGTTTGTACTTCTCAGGGAGAACAAACTCGATTTCATTCTTTCTTACAAGCCTCTTTTCGATGCACCTGATGTAGATTCTATGCCTCTTTTCGAGAATGCATTGGCTGTCGTGGTATCAAAGGAGCACCCGCTTGCCTCAAGAAAGAGTATGGGGCTTCGTGAGATAGCGGACTTGCAGCTTGTCCTTCCATCGCATGACCTGCAGGCACGTATGATGCTTGAGAGACTTGTTCAAGGAAAGGGTATCGAATATTCGTCAAGGCTTGAACTCAATGAAACGAATATTCTTCTGCAGATGGTTTCAACGGGTTCTTATGCGACAATTCTTTCAACTTCGGCTGTCTTCGGCAACACACGTTTCAAGGCAATTCCCATTGATGAACCGGGAAATGTCATGGAGGCTTCACTTTTGAGTCTGAAAGGCGCCTATCAGAAGAGTGCAGCAAGGGAGTTTATCAAGATTCTGCTTGAGACTGAGGCTGTAAAGCGTAGACTTGTCAATATGTCTATAGATTTTTGAAACAAAAAAATTTAACATTATACATCATGGTAGAAAAGTACAGTGCAATAAAGAGAATCCCAAGTTTTGATGCCGACATGTCATCGACACTCAAACCTGCTTCATTCCTTAACTATGCGCAAGAGGCGGCGAATATACATGCCGATTACATTGGTGTGGGTTACGACTCTATGCATGTGACACGTAAGGGTTGGGTGCTTGCAAGGATGCACGTGATATTTCATCGCCTGCCAAAGTGGCGCGACAATATAAATGTACAATCATGGCACAAGGGTGCTACGGGTTTCCAGTTCCTGCGTGATTTCGTTGTATACGACAAGGAGGGTAAGGAGAAACTGATTTCTGCTACATCGTCATGGCTGGTAATTGATATTGATACACGTCGTCTGTCGAAATTTCCCGAACTTGTAGAGAATGACGAAAAGTGCATCAAGGAGGATGTCATTGCAGAACCTGCTCCAAAGATTGTAATGCCAAAGGATTGTACTCCTGTATGTGTTGCAGTGCGTGATGTCGCATATTCAGACCTTGATATGCTTGGACATGTGAATAATGTGAAATATACCGAGTGGTCTATGAATGCCATTGAACTTGAGATAACTACAACACGTCACCTCAAGGAACTTGTAATCAACTTCAACAATGAGGTCAAGCCAGGCGATAAGGTTGAACTCTATCGTCACAAGGAAGAGGGCGAGGATGGCTCGCTTGTATATTATATCGAAGGTCGTGTAGAGGGCAAATCTTCGTTCATTGAAAAACTTGTATTCTGATACATATTACATGACTATGATGACTTTGAAGAAATTTGCAGTTTGTTCGATGATTGCATTTGCCGGTATTCTACCTTCACTTGCACAGAGCGATGTGGTAATAAATGAGGATATCATCACCGGTTATTTCAATGCTTCTATAGCTGATGAAGAGGTTTCATTTGATGATGCATCGTTGATTCCGGTAGCAGAAATACCTACGGTAAGAGAAAAGATATGGAACATCTGGAAAGGTGCCGTGGAGAACTACGACGAGGAAAAACTGATTCCGCTCGATATCCTTGAGAACAGAAATAGCGGTTCTTGGGAACTTCCCTCATCGTTGGAACCCAATGCTACTATGCCATATTATTATGGATGCAATGAATATCCAAGTTATAATGCCGATAGCATATATCCTCTTTTCCTGTACATGCATGGCTCGGGTGACAAGGCTCAGGAGTGGGAGACCGGCATAGGACTCTCTCTGCGCCGTTTCTACAGCCCGGGAATATATTTTGTTCCGCAGATACCCAACGCCTATGGCGAGTATTACCGTTGGGCAATACAGAGCAAGCAGTGGGCATGGGAGAAACTGTTGCGTCTGGCTTTTGTGAGCAAGAATGTCGACCCTAACAAGATATATTTCTTCGGTATCTCCGAGGGTGCATACGGAAGCCAGCGCCTTGCATCGTTCTATGCCGACTATCTTGCAGGTGCAGGCCCCATGGCAGGCGGTGAACCGCTCAAGAATGCCCCTATGGAGAATGTGGCCAACATCGCATTCTCTTTGCGTACCGGTGCCCTTGATGATGGTTTCGGAAGGAATATTCTCACGGAAAAGGCGCTTGAGGTTGCCGATGAGCTTGCAGCTGCCCATCCGGGATATTATAACCACTTTATCGAGGTTATACCGGACTATGGTCACAGCATTGACTACAAACCGACAACCCCATGGCTTGCGCAGTTTACCCGTGATGCTCATCCCGATTATGTACATTGGGAAAACTATGCCATGTACGGACGTTATCGTGAGGCTTTCTACAACATTAGAGTCATTGCAAATGCGACAACAAGTTCCAATGCGCGTGCATGCTATGAACTTAAGAGGGATGGGAATACCATTGACCTCAGTGCAAAGATTGTGAACTATTCCACTTCGTACTCTCAGGGAGGCATCGAAATGTTCTTCAACAAGAAATACAGCAAGGCAAGCAAAGGAAAGCTCAGGATATATCTCAATGAGGATGAATATGACCTCTCGCAGCCTGTAAAGGTTCTTCTCAATGGTACGGAGATTTTCAACGGAATGGTATCTCCGACACTCGGGACAATGGTGGAGAGTTGTGCCTTGTTCTATGACCCGGAACGTCTGTTCCCGGCTGCCATTGATGTTGATATCGCTGCCAAGAGTGCTGTGCCTACATCAATAGAGAGTGTCGTGACAGATGGCGATACTGTTGAAGATGAAACAATGTATGATATCATGGGCCGTAAGGTTGACGGTGTCGTTGCACCAGGCATTTATATCAAGAACGGCCGTGCAGTGCTTGTAAGGTAATTGCGGAATAGTATAAAAGAAAGATGAGCGTGCCAGTGTACGCTCATCTTTCTTTTTGGTTATCATTTATTCTTCAACCTCTATGACTTCAACTTCCTTGATTGGTCTTGCAAGCTGTTCGCCTTTAATGTAGACCTTTGTCATCTCCTCTTTTGCATTGCTGTGGATGGTAATGCTTGTCCTGAACTTTTTCGGTGCTTTGCGGCTACCGTCGTATGTGACAAATATTGTATCGCTTGCACCGGGCTTTATGCCATGCTTGGGGAAACTGTTGCTGGTGCAACCGCATGACGGAAGAATCTGGTGTATGTAGAGGTCGGCATCACCGGTATTCTTGAAAACGAAATAGCACTTCTGTACAACATTGTCTGATCCGAACTTGCCAAGGTCGATTGTTGTCTTCTCGAACTCGATATTGGCTTTCTTCTGTGCCGATGCTGCAAATGAGAGCATTATGGCAAATGCAAATAATATAGCCTTCTTCATGATATTTCTTGTTTTTGTTGTTTCTGCAAAATTACAGCAAATTTTGTTAAATGAGACAAAAAACAGTTTTTTTAACCTCTCTTCACTTGTTTTACACCTTTTATACCTTCGATTTTTGCTATCAGCTTGTTCAGCTTGAGTTTGTCGTTTATCATCAGCGAGAGTGTACCCGAGAAGAGTGTATCGTGTGATTCAATGTTTATTCCACGCATCATTACATCCTTTTCCTGGTTGATGACAGATGTTATGTTCGTTACAATGCCGATGTCGTCATGACCTACAATCCTTAAGGTTACAGGGAAGAGTGTACCGTGATTGTCCACATCACTCCAACGGGCCTCGATTACACGGTAAGGGTAGCGTTCAATCAATTGTTTGGCATTTGTGCAGTCTTTTCGGTGGATTGATATGCCGCCGTTGATTGTCACGAACCCGAAGATGTCGTCACCAAAAATAGGTGCGCAACACTTAGAGAGTTTATAGTCGACTCCCTTGAGGTTGCGTTCGATGACGAGTACATCCTTTCCGCCTTTGTTTTCATCCTCCTGCTTGTATGTGAACTCATCGGCACTGCGTGTCTGGTCACCCTGTTCGCTTTCAGGGTTGAGCAATGCCTGATACCGTTTCAATATGTCGGCAATGTCAATGTTGCCTTCAGCGACATTCTGGAAAAAGTCACTAAGTCGCTTGAATCCCATTTTGCGTATGAGGTGGTCCATTATGGACTCGTCGAACTCTATCTTATGGTTCTTGAGTTTGCGTATTACAGCCTCACGTCCCATGTCGGCCTGGCGTGAACTTATCTCCTTAAGTGCCTGACGTATCTTGCTGCGCGCCCTTCCGGTCTGTGCAATGCTGAGCCAAGCCTGTTTAGGAGTTTGGCTGTTGGATGTTATGATCTCTACCTGGTCACCGTTGTTCAGGACATGGCGTATCGGCACATTGCGCCCGTTGACAAGCGCACCGGTACATTTGCATCCGAGCCCGGTGTGGATGCTGAATGCAAAGTCGAGGATGGTGGCACCTTTTGCAAGACGATAGAGGTCGCCCTTGGGGGTGAAAATGAAGATTTCATCCTTGTATAGCTCCATCTTGAACTTGTTGTCACTTGCTTCCTCCTCTCCAAGATTCTCCAGAGTATCACGGATAGATGCCAGAAGGTTGTCGAGTCCCTTCTCGCTCTTTATTCCCTTATAGCGCCAGTGTGCGGCAAGACCATGCTCGGCGACAGCATCCATGCGTTCGGTGCGTATCTGTACCTCGACCCAACGTCCCTCTGGACCCATTACTGTTGTGTGGAGCGATTCGTAACCGTTGCTCTTGGGCACGGAGAGCCAGTCGCGCAAGCGGTGTGGATTAGGAGTGTACATGTCGGCTACGATTGAGTAGACATGCCAACACTCGCTCTTTTCGTTCTGCGGTTCACTGTCAATGATGATGCGTATTGCAAAAAGGTCATATATCTGCTCGAATGGCCTTTGCTGTTTTTTCATCTTCTGCCATATGGAGTTGATTGACTTAGTGCGTCCCTTTATGCGGTACTTGAGATGCGGTTGCATCTTCAACTGTTTCTCTATCGGCTTTATGAATGATGCGATGTAGTCCTCGCGTGATGCTGCAGTCTCCTCAAGCTTGCGGCTCAACTCTGCATATATCTCAGTTTCGGTATATCTCAGTGCAAGGTCTTCCATCTCTGATTTGAGCTTGTAGAAACCGAGCTTGTGCGCAAGTGGTATGTATAGTTTGGATGCCTCGCGAGCAATCATCCTGCGTGCATCTTCGTTATCCGAACCGAACAGGCTACGGAGCATTACAAGGCGGCTTGCAATCATTATGAGTATTACACGCATGTCATTAGTGAACGAGAGCAGAAGGTTTCTGAAATTCTCGGTCTCTATTGTGGGGCTTTTGGCATATATGCTGTTTATTTGCGCAAGGTTGTCGAGAATCTTTACTGCATTCTCTCCAAGTTCGTCCTTTATGCCTTCAATGACAGATGTATCGGCCTGAACACAACGGTTGAGCATGATGCTTATCATGATCTCGTGCTGGAAACCTATTTCCTGTCCAACCAGAAGGGCAGTCTTCAAATCAAGGATTATAGGGTTGAAACCGAGTCTGTCACGTGTGATTCTGCCTTGTCTAATGGCATTGGCGATGCTCTCCTTTACAAGTTTGTACTCATTCCCGAAGAACTTTCCTTCAACGCTCTTCCTGAGCTCGCAAAGCAGTGTGCGAAGCTCCGATTTTTCCTCATTTGTAAATACAAAAAGTTCCTGCATAATACTTTTCTTGTTGTTTTATTCCGCGAAGATAGTTTTTTCTGCTTAAAAATCTGCTTTTTTTTGTCTTTTATGGAAATTATTTCTATTTTCGCTGAGAAAGTAATTTAACTTAAACTGACCATATTATGCTAACCAATGCAGACAATCTCCTTTTGAGCAAGAAAGGTATCTCGGCCGAACAGGTTGCCGAGCAGTTGAAAACATTCCAGACAGGTTTCCCATTCCTTAAACTGGAAGATGCGGCCACAATAGGGAAGGGTATACTGAACCCAACACCCGAAGAGACCGCAGAATATCTTAAGGGATGGGACGAGTATTGCAAGGGTGATAATACGATTCTGAAGTTTGTGCCTGCATCGGGTGCTGCAAGCCGCATGTTCAAGGACCTCTTTGCATTCCTCAGTGCAGACTATGAAGTTCCGACAACAGATTTCGAGAAGAACTTCTTTGCAAACATCACAAAGTTCGCTTTCTACGAGGACCTTAATGCAGCATGTCGCAGCAACAAGTCTCTTTCAATTGAGGAACTTGTTGAAAAGGGACAATACAAGGATGTCGTGTTCTGCTTGCTTGATTTTACAGGCATGAACTACGGTGCGTTGCCAAAGGGACTCCTCAAATTCCATACTTATGAGTGCTGTTCACGTACATCTGCAGAGGAGCATTTTGTTGAAGGTGCGCTTTATGCGGCTGCCAACGGTGTCGTTAAGCTTCATTTCACTGTTTCTCCGAACCACAAAGTCCTTTTTGAGGAACTCGTTGCAAAGTGCAAGGAACGTTATGAGGCTATGTTCGGTGTCAAGTATGAAATCTCATTCTCGGAGCAGAAGCAGAGTACTGACACTATTGCCGTGAATGCCGACAATACACCTTTCCGCGATGGCGGTAATCTTCTGTTCCGTCCCGGTGGACACGGTGCGCTTATAGAGAACCTCAATGATATCGATGCAGATGTTATCTTTATCAAGAACATAGACAATGTTGTTCCCGACCGTTTGAAGGACGATACTGTAACATATAAGAAACTGTTGGCCGGTATCCTCGTGAAGATGCAGGAGAAGGCATTTGAGTATCTGCGCCTTATAGACAGCGGCAACTACACTCACGAACAGATTGAGGAGATGATACACTTCCTGCAGCAGACCCTGCAGTGCCGTAACGCGGAAATCAAGGATATGGAAGATTGTGACCTTGTACTTTATCTGCGCAAGAAACTCAACAGGCCGATGCGCGTATGCGGTATGGTGAAGAATGTGGGCGAGCCCGGTGGTGGTCCTTTCCTTGCATATAACCAGGACGGTACTGTCTCATTGCAGATTCTTGAGAGCTCTCAGATTGACATGAACAATGCTGCAGCAAAGGCAATGTTCGAGAACGGTACACACTTCAACCCCGTTGACCTTGTATGTGCAGTGAAGAACTACAAGGGCGAGAAATTCAACTTGCCCGAATATGTGGACAAGAACACCGGCTTCATCTCGCACAAGTCAAAGAGCGGACGCGAACTCAAGGCTATGGAGCTTCCGGGTCTCTGGAACGGTGCTATGAGTGACTGGAATACTCTCTTTGTTGAGGTTCCTTTGGTTACATTCAACCCGGTGAAGACTGTGAATGACCTGTTGCGCGACGTGCATCAGTAAACCTGTCAAATGAATTATGGAAGGGAGTGCAGCAATGTACTCCCTTTTTTGGCTCAGTAGAAATTTCGTGTGGACGAAATAACTCAAGTAAATAAAACTGTTATTCCTTGGTTTGTTTTACCCTTAATCTGTTGTCGTTTATTCTTCTTGTTGTCGTTCTATCACATACTTTTCATGACTGAAAAGTACGC
>JAFQEZ010000044.1 GCA_017398805.1 Bacteroidaceae bacterium
AGGCCTTGCCGCTTGAACTTTCTGTTTGATTTTTGGGTGCTGCGGAAAAATGTTGCCAACGAGTGTAACACAAGCTTGCTTGTAAGTTACAAAACGAGTGCAGCACATTTAAGGCTATGCCAACTCCCTCAGTTACCCGCTTGCAAGCAACCGTGTAACCGGCGGTCAAACAATCCTCGCACTATTTCCAAAAATCAAACAGGTTCAAGCTGTGGAATTTAACGGTGCCGGTTAAAGAGATTACCTCTGCTTGTCATTGCGCAATTATCTTCCCGCCGACGCGAATGAGCGTTGGTTGCGACGAAGGAACCTTTAGGTTCCACGAGGAGTGCAGCTTCAGCAGCTTATGTAGTGACGAGGGATTTTTTCATTACAACCGTAAATATTTTGTCAACCTACACCTTTTTGCTACTGAATCCACATTACTGCTCAACAGCAGGAATCTCCATCTTGTAATTGTTCGTCTCCTTGAACTCGAACCCACAGGAGCGGTAAAGAGCATTGGCTGCGACTCTGGAAGGACGCGAGGTAAGCATCAGCGATACAGGTGCCTTGCTACGGGCATAAGCAACAGCGTGTTCCACAAGTAGACGTCCGAGAGAACGCCCACGCATAGCCTCATCAACCACAACGTCCTCAATCCACATCTTACGCCCCGTAGGCGAGAAATATTCACCTAAAGTGAGCATTCCGCATACCACCCCATCGGTTTCAACCACGAAAAGATGTGAGGCATCCGATTTTACAATGGCATCAAGGTCCGCTACCGTAAAAGGACGCGGTTTCGAAGACAACTGCAGCAGCAAGGCATTCAATGATGCCACATAGCTCTCCTTGACCTCGCAAACCTCATGAATCGTGATACTATCCATCATAATTTCACCTTGCATTTTACGCCTTCCGACTCGTTCTGCATGCGGTCGAGCACCGTCACCACAAACTGATATTCACCCACAAGAGTGTCAGGAAGTTCATAATATCCGTTCTTGACAATAGCCATTATCTTTGAAGGGTCATCAAGATCCACACGCTCTTTCTTACCGAAACGATACACAACATAGCGGTAAGCCTTGTTCATCTCCTGCGTATTGGATTTCTCGTCATGCAACCATACGAGCACCTTCTTACCGTTGTCATCTATCATCTTCACGCCTTTAAGCTTTTTGGGAGCCACATTATCTATGAATTCATATTTTGGCATAAGGGCCGGATATTTGTAAATGCCTTCAGCAAGATAATCCCTGTATCCGTCGACATTGTTCGCAGCAGACGCCGCATCCCAGAAACATGAACCCTTCACACCCTTTGCAGAACGTTGCATTCTGTACTTTGCCTCCTGCTGATTACCGGTAGAAGCGGATGCATCCTTGGCCTTCACTGTGCGCTGCACATCCTGACCGATATACAAAGGACGTTTGGAAGCATTTTTTGCCCACCAGCCGACAAGCTCCTCATAATCGGCAGCCTTATGTCCAATTTCCCAATATATCTGAGGTATGCAGTAATCGACCCAGCCTTTGTCTATCCAGAACAGCACATCGGCATTCAATTCGTCATAGCACTGCAATCCTTTTGTCTTGCTGCCATTAGGGTCACTCGCCTCGTTACGGTATATACCGAACGGTGATACACCGAATTTCACCCACGGTTTCAAATCCTTGACCGTACGATGGAGCTGATATATAAGGTGATTCACATTCTCTCTGCGCCACTCGCCCTTATCGGCATACTTACCCTTGGGATACTGCGCATCGTCATTGAAATCCTTACCTTTTGTCGGATACGGATAGAAATAGTCATCGATATGCAATCCGTCGACATCATAACGTGTTATAATATCCGTAACCACCTTGCATATATGGTCTCGGTTACTCTGCAATGCCGGATTGAAATACAATTGTCCCTCATATTCGACAAAGTTTCCGGGCCTTACCTTACAGAAATGCCCCGGTGCCACATACTTGGTGCCTTTCGTACGTGCACGATAAGGATTTATCCACGCATGCAGTTCCATATTACGATCGTGACACTCCTGTACCATGAATGCCAAAGGATCCCATCCCGGAGATCGTCCTTGAACACCTGTAAGGAAACGGCTCCAAGGTTCTATTTCCGACGAGTAGAGAGCATCGCCCTCGACGCGCACTTGAAAAATGACTGCATTTACATTCACCTTCTGCAGATTGTCAAGCATCTTTATAAGGTATGACTTCATCTCCTGTTCATCCATCCCTTTGAACTGTCCGTTGACAGCTTGTATCCAAGCACCACGGAACTCACGCTTCGGCAGAGCGGGAGCATCGTTTAGAACATCTCTTGTACCTGCGCAGGAGAAAAGCAACAGTATAGATAGAATGGATAATAAATCTTTCAGTTTCATTATTCTATTTTTGAATTCTACCGGCGAAGGTAGTCAATTTACCCGTAAAATAAAAGAGGTAAAAACAATATTACCTCTTTTCATAAGCCTGCTCAACAGAAAAGTAAAGCCGACTGCCTATAAAGAACCGCTTTCCAGTTCTTTTTTTGCCATTTCATACAACACTTTGAATTCCGTCTTCTCCTCTATGAGTTTTTCAATCTTCACATCTTTCTCCTTCAAATACATTACAAGATCTTTTATGGAATACCGTTCCGAATTGTTCAAATTTTCCTGTTCAGGCTTTGACATTTCGCCTACACCTAAGATTAGCCATTCTGCATTTACCCAATCAAATGTTTGAAGTATTCTAACTATCAAATCAAACCCAGGTTTATTTCTGCGCTGAACAACAATCCCCCTGATTGTTTGATCCACAACTCCAATCCTTCTCGCAAAAGAGGCAACATTGAGCCCCTCTCTCTCCATTATTTTTTGTATCCTTTCAATTATTTCCATCGTTTTTCAATAAAAAATCAATCATTTGCTTTGCCATTTCAATTTTTTGTTTGATATTTGCACAATCATTTGAACTAGCAAGTGCTAAATTATAAAAAAAGACGCATTCACGGAAACAGATTAAGAAATCATTTAACAGAATGAATATATCTAACAAATCTTTTAACCTTATTATTAAATAGAATTGGAACATTTTATAGCAGAAACAATTTTCCTAGTTTTTTTTAATTTATAAATTAAATCAATTTCAATTATGATGAACAAAAAATTATTCAGTGCACTCCTTACGGGAGGACTGTTATTCTCCTTTACCGGAGGATTTGTGTCTTGTTCAGAAGACTATGATGATGACATCAAGGACCTGCAGACACAGATTACAGCCAACAGCAATGCAATTGCCGAAATTCAGGCTTTGCTTGCAAAAGGAGTTGTAATCACAAATGTTACTAAGAATGCTGAAGGTATTCTGTTGACAATGAGCGATGGCTCTACCCAGCAGCTTACTAACGGTAAAGACGGTGCCGACGGCAAAGATGGCAAAGACGCTGCTGTTTGGACTATCGGTAATGACGGTTACTGGTACGTAGACGGTGTTGCAACAGAATATAAAGCCGTAGGTGAAGATGGCAAAGACGGTGCTGACGGCAAGGACGGCATTAACGGCAAGGACGGCGTTGACGGCAAGGACGGCGTTAACGGCAAGGACGGCGTTGACGGCAAGGACGGCGTTGACGGCAAGGACGGTGTTGACGGCAAGGACGGTGTTGACGGCAAGGATGGCGGTTATTATGTACCGAATGCTGAAACCGGCAACTTCGACTATGTGGATGCAGACGGCAACAAGAAAGACTCAGGTATCTCCTGGAAGTCATCAGCTATGACAGCCGTAAAGACCGAAACCGGTGTTATGTTCAGCGGTATCGCCGGTTATCCCGACGGATTGTTCATTTCAACAGTAGCCGACCTTATGAGTCTGGTATTCCAGCCACAGCTCGTAGTTGACGGTGTTAACGCTATCAACGCAGGTGTACTTACAAAGGGTGGTAACATCATTTGCACACCTAACGTAACTGCACAATATCACTTGAACCCTTCTACAGTAAATGAGAACGGTATTGACAAGAGCTCTTTGAGATACGTAAGTATAACAAAGGATTTCAAAGTAACCCGTGCCATTTCTAACGTAGAGGCTGCATACAACAATATTAAAAACGGAATGTTGACTGTTGATGTAGATTTCGAAGGCACACCTTCTGAAGGTTCAAAGATTGACCTCATTGCATTGCAGGTTACAAATGCAAGCGGCGCGGTTATCACTTCGGACTACGCAACTGTAGCAGCAGACCCGCTCCGCAGCGAGGACTTGTTCATTGCACGCAAGAACATTATTAAAACAGCCGGCAACAATGCACACTACTGGGCTACAATGGCCGATGCAAAGAATGTTGCAATAAACGACGCTGCAGTAAACACAACAGCTGCACAGGACGCCCGTATCATTACTGTTGCTTACGACAAGACAATTGATTTGGACGACTATGTACGCACTTGCCTTATGAGCGGTACTGCACACAGCGAGTTTACTCAGATGGAAGACTACCACTTGAGCATTGCCTACACAAATATGAAGTTTGAGCTTACAGGTATGGAGAACGGCTTGAAGGTGACGACCGACCAAGCCAAGTTCATCAAACTCGATGCAAACGGCGTTGTTACACCTACTACATACGAGGATGGTGACAACTTGCGTTCTTCTATTGGCCGTACTCCTATTATTAAGGCAGAGCTCGTTCACCAAGAGAATGGCGGCAAGAAGACTATTCTCCAGACTGCATACGTAGTTCTTGAGATTGTTGACAAGGAAGTAGGTCCTACACCAGAACCGGGCGTAACATTCAATGTTTACGATATCACAACAACAGACTTCTTTGGCCAGAACCTCCACTTCTGCAATGGCGACGAAGTAGAGATTACTGCTGAGGATATGAACACTGTATACTCTAAGGAGGGCATCTCTAAGGAAGAGTTTGCAAACAACTACGTATTCCAGCCATATCCAGCAAAAGTAACAATCGATAAAAAGGAGTATGGCACAAGCGAGAATGTTGAAATTGCAGCAAACGCCGGCCAGATTACAACTTACGGTTTGACTTGGTCTCACACCGCTCAATACATCTGGGACGAAGCTGGCACGACACCTAAGGCACAGGCTGTTTACAAGCACAAGAACAAGAACCACTATGTAGTACTCAACCTCAAGCCTTCTGCAGCAATTCCGGCACGCAAGGTACTCGAATTCCCTGCCGACGGTGAGAAGTTTGCCGAAATGTGGAACACAGAGAAGACACTTGGTATGTTCAACGTTCGCGTTCCTAACGTAGGCGAGAACACTACTGCACAGTGTACATTCGTTAACAACCTGCTCACACTCTACTTAGACCAGAAAGACCCTGTTACACTCATCAAGAACATTGTAAACAACAGTACTTACAAGGTGAGCACAACAACAGGTATCAGCGATACTTACATCGAGTACATTATTAAGGGTGCATCTTGCGAAGGCAGCAAGACAAATGGTACATTCGTTGTTAAGAACGATGGCAAGGAGCTCTACTACAGAGTAGGTTTGACAGACCACCTCATTGCAACATTGAACGGTACAGAGGTTACACTCAACGACGACCACAACAACAATGCAATTGCCGAAGAGTTGCTGAACACCAACAAGCTCGTTGTAACATACGCTGTTAGAGCTGAGTTCGAGAGCTGCTTGGGTACACAGGCTATTCCTTGCAAGAATGAGGTAACATTCGACGTACGCTATGTTCGTCCTATCAACGTAAATCCTGAATCAGCAGGTTCATTCCAGGACGGCAACGACTTTGGTGGCAACGGTACACTCCTTAAGGCTGCAGACGTTATCAGTTTGATCGACTGGAGAGGCAATGCAGTTGTTGAGGGCAACAGCTACTACGGATACTATGGTGTTAAACGTGTAACTGTTGATAACAGCGGTGTAACTTGCAACATTGCAGCAGGTAAGAACCAGCCTCTGCCTTCACACATCAAGGCAGGTATCGTTGACGCTGCAGCTCTCGCCGACCCGGATTTGGCAACAGGTTTGAACGGCAAGGCAGTTGACGAGTGGTTCTACTACAAGAACAACGGTACTGTTCTTCAGGAGAACATAGAGATTAACTTCCCTGTTGTCGTTGAGTACTGGTGGGGTGAGGTTGTTACAGAAACTGTTACAGTAACTGTAAAGAAGACCAACAACATCAACAAGTCCAACAATATCAACAAGTAATAGAAGTAAACTACCGAAAGGTAACATAAATTAATTTGGAATGAGGGTATATCCTTATATACTCTCATTCCTTTTTTAAAAAAAATAAAATGAACAGATTTTTACATACATTCATTCTTTTCGTAAGTGCGATTAGCGGAGTATGCGCACAGACATGTATATATAATTTGGATTTCGAAAATGGGATTCCGGAAACTGTTATACTGAAGGATTACGACGGCCTGACACCAAAGAGCGGGCTCGGTTTCCCCGAAAACACAGCTTGGAGCATTTGGAGCGACCCAAACGACTCTATAAACAATGTTGTATGCAGCTGTTCATATTACGAAAATGGCGGGCAGGCCAACGACTGGCTTGTAATACCCGACATTGCACTACCCGAAGACTCTGCAAGCTGCCAAATGTTTTGGAGGTCTCGCAGTGCTTGGGATACTTACAAAGATGGATATATTGTTGTTATAACAACAGAAAAGATTGAACCGGATACAGAAATCGGCGATTTAAAGTGGGCGAATCTTAAGTTTATAATGAATTCGCAGAATGGAACAAAATGGAACAGCTGGAACTGCGACCTTTCGGAGTATGCCGGTGACACTGTCAATATTGGTTTCATAAATCCTACTACAGACGGGTGGATGCTGTTCATCGATGATATAACAATTGGCAGCAGAGAAAGCGTAACAAAAGGAAATGTACGCATAACAAGCGACTATTATGCCAGCAATGGCAAGGGGCAGGTGACTGCCAGACTAAAAGCGGGTATTCTGGACACTATAACATCCTTTACCGCACTACTTACAACAGAAGAAGATACCATAACACAAACATATACAGGACTGAACATAACCCCGAACGAGGTTTATGAATTCAGCCTCAAGAACACACTTCCCGGCGACGCACCTGAAAACAAGGCATATCGCTTGGCCATTATGGACAACAATGGAAATTGTTATGCACAAGACAGCAGCAGTTTCTTCTACCTGATGAGCCTCAGCCGCGGAAGAAACATTGTAGCAGAAAGCTATATAAACAGCAATGACGGATATAGTTTAAGAGCTATTGAGGGATACAAGAGATTAGATGACCAGCCGTGGTTCATTGGAGTGCAGCTGCACGGCCCGAACATAGACGAGGACCCAATGACTCCAACCGCCGAAGAGAGCTACAGAGAGTTCCTGAACGAAAGGCACAACATAAAAGACGGACGCAGCGTGCTCATTGACCGCAACGCAAGGGGAGAATCGTACAACGATATCACAGAACTTGCAAACACAAGAAGGAAAGAAAAACCTTTGGTAGAAGTAACCATCGAAGGTTTCTCTACCGATGAGAATATCGAGATTGAGACTACCACACTGTTCGCATTGAACAGCAGTGATTTAAGTTGCAGCTATATGTTCATCCTAACAGAAGATAGTGTATGGAACAAACAGTGGAATCTCTATACAGGAGGTGTCTTTGGTAGCTTCAACGGTTATGAAGACCTAGACTATGCAGTTAATATGCCATTCAGAGATGTGGTACGAAAAACATACAGCGACGATACCTGTCAATATGGCAATGATATTATCGCAGGCGATACCGTACCGAGCAAATTTACACTACCTTTAGCTGGCAATATTATTGAACCGCGTATGTTGGATATGACTATAATAGTAACCGACAATAACAGCGGAGAGATTCTTAATGCAGCACGTTGCCGTTTGGATTACAAGGGAAACAAGAAGCCACAACCTGTTGAAGTTATATCACAAACACCTGCCGCAGAGGATATAGTTGAAACGCTCAATGATATTACCATTGAATTCAACAAAAACATTATTGTAGACTGGAGCAAAGACAACGGAGTAAGCTCTATTGACATATATGACAACAATGGAAACATTGCCGGCACCATAGCAACAAGCAAAATTGTAGTTGAGGAGAACAAACTTATGTTCACTCTCGACAACACTGTAACAGACACCGGAATTTACACAATTGAATTGCCAGCGGAATGCATAACAGGCAATGATGGAGCTGTTTTGGCAACCCTGTCGTTCACATTCCAAGTTGAAGCTCCGCTGGAAAACAAGCTCGAAGCTCCTGAATTCGACCTTACAAGCGGTGTTTACGTTGGCACTCAAAGCGTAAACGTACACTCGGCAACAGCCGACCTCGAGGGTGTTGCAAATGTTACATACTACTACACTACCGATGGAAGCGAACCCACAGTTGAAGACAAAAAGGCCATAGACGGTATTATTACAGTAGAGAAGAGTTGCACCATCATGGCTATTGTTGAGCTCACATACCGCAACAAGGTATATGTAAGTGCTGCTTCGGCTGTAGAGTTTATAATTACAGAAGAGGTTACATACCACAGGGCAGCAGCCGTTGAAAACGGCAGCTATTTCCTGGTAGCTGACGGAAATGTTGCCACTCCAATAGAAGCCAACGGCAAAAGCCTGCCGGCAAAGGAGAGCTGTGTTGACGGGAACAATGTAAAAGAGGGAGCTTACTACGCTTTGACACTGGAGGCTGTAGAGCCCGAAGGTATGTGGTATACCGATTTTCATATTAAAGATGTTAATGGCAACTATATCTACACAAGCACCCTGTACAAAGACAGACTAATGTCGGGAACAACACCTGCTGATGCTTGGACAATATCAATTGCCGATGACGAGACAAGCACTGCAACAATCACAAGCAACGGCCTTGTACTTGTTTATGTTGACGGTGCTTTTGTAGTAGCAGATGCTAATAATGTTCCCGAAAATGCGATCTACCCTACACTTTACGGTACTTATGAGACAGAAATTGAGAATGTAAATACAAACAGCGGGGCTATCGAAAGCATATACGACCTCAACGGCCGCAAGATTGAAGGGATTAGCCGACCCGGTATCTATATTATCAACGGGAAGAAGACTAAGTTTAACACGTTTATATATTGACAGCAAACTTAATACAATATGATGTCTACCCCAAATATTTGTTTTGTCTCATTATTTTACGGCAGGCAATTCTTGTAAACCTGCCACATAAACATCAATGGTAAAATAGTGTCCTATTATACTTAAACTAATTTTGATAATTATCAATTTCGCTGTATTGTTAGTGCTTCGGGACACAAAATGCCAATCGATGTTTCAAGGTGTACCTTTTTCGCGAGAAACGGGTACACCCTTTTTATAAAAACACAAAAAATTCCACAAAAAAACTTACAGTATACATTTCAAAGAGATAAAATCAAACAACTTCTTAAAAAAATACGTAAATTCGCTGTTTCTAAGAATAGAGCGATTTATGGCAAGCAACAGAAATATAACAATCAAGGGAGCACGTGTCAACAACCTCAAGAACGTGGATGTAGAGATACCACGAGGCAAATTCGTGGTAATTACAGGACTTTCGGGTTCGGGCAAGTCATCGCTTGCCTTTGACACTCTTTATGCCGAAGGACAGCGCCGCTACGTCGAGTCTCTATCTTCGTATGCACGTCAGTTCCTTGGACAGATGAACAAGCCAGAGTGCGACTTCATCAAAGGAATACCGCCCGCAATAGCAATAGAGCAGAAGGTAAACAACCGCAACCCCCGTTCAACCGTAGGCACAAGCACCGAAATATATGAGTACCTGAAACTGTTATATGCGCGCATAGGCAAGACATACTCCCCCATAAGCGGCAAGATTGTAAAGAAAGACAGTCCCGAGGACCTGCTTGCATGTGCCGCGAGCCGCCCCGAAGGGACACGTTTCCTGTTGCTTGCTCCAATACCCAAACGTAAAGGCCGCACTCTTGAGGAACAGTTGCAGATATACCTTCAGCAGGGTTTCACAAGAGTGGCATTGAACAAGGAGATTATACGCATCGAGGATTACACCCCAAAGAAAGGAGAGAAGCCCGATCTGCTTATAGACCGCCTTACAGTTAGCAACAGCAACGAATCGCGAAGCCGCCTGCTCGACTCCGCCGAGACAGCCTTTTACGAGGGTAACGGTACATGCCTGCTGCAGTTCATGGACGAAGAGAACCCACACAGTTTCAGCATACGCTTCGAAGCCGACGGCATTGAGTTCGAAGAGCCTACAGAACAGATGTTCTCTTTCAATTCGCCCATCGGAGCCTGCCCCGACTGCGAAGGATTCGGACGTATTGTAGGCATTGACGAGGACCTTGTCATTCCAAACAAACTGCTCAGCGTCTATGACGGCGCAGTCTTCTGTTGGCGTGGAGAGAAGATGGGAGAATGGAAAAACGAATTTTGCCGTCGTGCACCAAAGGACGACTTCCCCATTTTCGAGCCATATTACAACCTTACACAGGAACAGAAGGACTACCTCTGGCACAAAGGTCCATGGATTGAGGAGTACGGCGAGAGTATCTGCATAGACAACTTCTTCAACATGGTCAAGGCCAACCAGTACAAGATACAGTATCGCGTGATGCTCGCACGTTATCGCGGAAAACCGATATGTCCTACATGCCACGGCACACGTCTCAAGAAAGAGGCGAGTTATGTCAAGGTTGGCAGCACAAGCATCATCGAACTCATCGAGATGCCCATAACACGTTTGAAGGAGTTCTTCGACAACCTCACGCTTGACGAACACGACACTGCCGTAGCAAAGCGCATACTTGCCGAGATTCGCAGCCGCATAGATTGCCTGATTGACGTTGGATTGGGCTACCTCACACTTAACCGTTTGAGCAACACCCTGTCGGGAGGTGAGAGCCAACGCATAAACCTTGTGACATCATTGGGCAGCGCCCTTGTAGGTTCATTGTACATTCTTGACGAGCCCAGCATAGGCCTGCACAGCCGCGACACCGACAGACTCATCAGCGTACTCTACCGTCTGCGCGACCTTGGCAACACCGTTGTTGTAGTGGAGCATGATGAGGAGATAATACGTGCAGCCGACTACATAATCGACGTGGGCCCAAAGGCTGGATCATACGGAGGCAACATCGTATACCGTGGCGACATCTCAGGCCTCAAGGAAGGCAGCGACAGTTATACTGTAAAATATCTTTTGGGTGAAGAAACGATAGCACTGCCCTCTCACCGCAGGAAGTCGAACAACTGGATAACAATCAAGGGAGCAAGAGAGAACAACCTCAAAGGCATTGATGTAAAGATTCCGCTCAACACCCTCACCGTTGTAAGCGGTGTCAGCGGTTCGGGCAAATCTACACTCGTCCGCGACATACTCTACCGATCGCTCATGCGCCATTTCGGGAATGCATGCGATGCACCGGGACAGTGCGAAGCCGTGGAAGGATCGCTCAAGCAACTCTGCGGAGTGGAGTTCGTCGACCAGAACCCAATAGGCAAGTCTTCGCGTTCAAATCCGGTCACATACCTCAAGGTCTATGACGAGATACGTCACCTCTTTGCACAGCAACCGCTTGCAAAGCAACTGGGATTCGGAGCCGGACATTTCTCTTTCAATGCCGACGGCGGACGTTGCGAGGAGTGCAAGGGCGAAGGCACCATAACTGTATCGATGCAATTCATGGCCGACCTCAAGCTTGAGTGCGAGGCATGCCACGGAAAGCGTTTCAAGAATGAGGTACTGGAGGTTAAATTCCATGGGAAGAGCATACACGACATATTGGAGATGACCATCGGCGATGCAATAAACTTCTTCCAGGAACATGGACAGAAGCGCATTGCCGAGAACCTGCAGCCACTGCAGGATGTAGGCCTTGCATATATAAAGATGGGGCAGTCATCATCTACCCTCTCCGGAGGAGAGAACCAGCGTGTCAAACTCGCCTACTACCTTAGCATGCAGAGCGACCGCCCCACGATGTTCATCTTCGACGAGCCCACCACAGGCCTTCACTTCCACGACATAAAGAAACTGCTCAAATCGTTCAACCGCCTGCTCCAGCGAGGACACTCGCTTGTCATAATCGAGCACAACTTGGACGTGATAAAGTGTGCCGACTATCTGATTGACCTTGGCCCTGAGGGCGGTGAGAACGGCGGTAACCTTGTTGCAGCAGGCACCCCCGAAGAGGTTGCCGCATGCAAGGAGTCGCATACAGGAGAGTTTTTAAGAGAAAAACTACGATAATACAAAACTGCAATCCGACAAAGTTTTTTCTTTTATTTTCCTCATTATTTTTAATTTTAGAATTAAAACGTTTATATTTGCATCGGATAATACAAATTTGCCCTTAAAGCGATAAAAAAACAGACCTTATAAATACATTTTATCGAAAAAGCGTTAACTTTGTGTCTTGTTATAAAGGCCTACCCGGTGAAATGCAAACAAGATTGATGTTTACGACATAGCAAAAGGCCTGCATTACGTAAGAGAATAATAAATAATTAATATATCTACAGAGCCATGTTAGACACAACTATCAAACAATGTAATGAGTGCGGTAAAGAGTACCCTGCATTTCTTAACAAGTGCACACACTGCGGTTGCGCAAATGAGATAAAGAGCGAAATCAAATTCAATGTCTTCACTACATCCTGGTTAATTTTCAGCATTGTTGTAGCAGTTGCAGACGCTGCGATTTCTGTACTTTGTCCATCAATATTCGGCATGCCGGAAGGTGCTGTCGCTGTTTTCTCTGCAAACATTGTCAGATGTCTCATTCTGATTGCAGCATATGTAATGTTGCTCATGCACAAGCAGAACGGTTTCTACATTGCAGTTGTAACAGAACTCTTGTGCCTGCCTATATGCATTCTTGCCGAGAGTTCAATACTTATGTACATTGCAATATTCAACATAATCCTGCTTAACCTCTTCTTGAATCTGAAGCAGAACGGAAGGACATATTGGGATGCAATGAAAATTGTAGAACAGCAAACAGCATAGACTGTTGAAGAATAAAAACAACAAAAAAGAGGGTGACAAAGTCATCCTCTTTTTGTTGGGGTGAATAAAAAGCAAAGTTCAAGGCTTGTGCAAACGAACGAGTGGAAGCTTGCTTACACACAAAGTGAGCGCAGCCAAGACAAGACACTTTGTGTCAAGGCTTGTGCAAGTGAGCTAAACATAAAGTTTACTTTAATG
>JAFQEZ010000045.1 GCA_017398805.1 Bacteroidaceae bacterium
ATGGACTCCGTTGAGTTGACTCTTGTAGAGAACGCTGCTGATCGTTCAGAATTACATTGCTATATAGAAGCCCATTACGAACATACTAAAAGTCGCCTTGCCTCCTCTATGTTGCGTAATTGGGTTAAGTATTCCTCAGAGTTTATTAAAGTTATGCCTATTGAATACAAGAAAATCATTGAAAACAAATAACATTCAAAGGAACAAATAATAGTTATTTATTAGCAAATTTAGGTGGCGAGTATCTAGCAAGTATTCGTCACATGAGGATTTTAATGAATAATATGGATATTAATAGACAACCTTCTGGCTGATGAAATGAGAGAGAACCGATTAGTTTCAGTTTTCTCTTCTTCTATTACCAGCCTGGGTGAAGTTGTTGACCGGGATTTAGTTCAACATTCCTTTGGTGTTTCCACTCCTTAACTTTCTTCTGATATTCTATGTAACGAGGATCCGTAGACTCTACCCATTCAAGGTTGCTACTGTCAAAGTTTGTGGGGTTATAATCCTTATGTAGCACTCGTGGATTTCCGAGGCTGTACCTTTCTCCTGAAACATAACCGGCAATGGCCATTAGGTGTCCACAAAGAGGTGCCCAGATATTTTGTTGGGGTCAGATACGTGAGGAAGTATACAACTCATAAGGTTTGTGTCAGCATCACTAATACAATCGGATATATGCACTTCTTGTTTCCCTTTAATTATTCGTCCGTCTTTTGTTACGGTTAAGCCATTGTTCAATTTTACTTTATTTGCTGTGGTATGTGTAGTAACCTTTACAACTTCTTTTATGTCAAGATTCGTATAATTCAGGTTGTTCTTGTTACCATCTTTGTAGTACACCACATACTCCTTGCTTTTATTTGGTACCGGTGGACAGAAACAAGCATAGACAGCATCCTTATATATATATTGTAAAATTTGCCTCGTATCTTCCTTCTTACATACTTTTCACCATTCTTATCTGTATGTACTGTTGCTGGTTTTGTAGATGGAATCTCGCTGAACGCAGTCTTCCAAATGGTATCAACTGCTACATATTTCCCATCAGCCGTTACCCATATTCCATTGTGACATTTACATTTCCTACCGTTAATTGTTTTTTCTGTTGCCATAATTGTTGTCTTTAATAAAATACATACTTCTCTTTCTATCATCAATGACAATATTACCATTGTCTTCAACAGTCTCTTGGCGTTCTCGCTCTATTTCAATATCCCAGTCATTGGTGGGATTGCCTGTTTTATTTCTGACATGTTTCCTTCTTATTATCATCTTATTAAATTTTAGTTTTGTTTGATGTGATTTTCAGTATTACCCCATATTCGCTTTTCAAATACCCAACCAAGCCTATATAAGCATCGGCTCTTCTGCGTTCTCTAGGGCAAAGGTTAATAATCTCTTTCAGTGGAATTTCAATACAGACTCCACTTTTAAACTCAGCTCCGTATCTTTGTTTCAGCGCTTCAATATCGGAACAGTACTTTTCATTTCTCTTGCTGTCTCTTTCTTTTACCCCGACAGCTACATTGGGTCTGGGCGGTGTTTCTTCTCTGCATCCGCCAAAAAATCGATTTAATAATTCAACAAGCATAATTTTAAAATTTTAATTATCGCCTATAAGGCATACGTCCTGACAAATCCCCTTTTTGTCATTTTTAGAGTTTTGTCATCCTTTAAGGAAATGCAGGCTTTTGACCTCCTTTTTGTCATTCTTTGTTGTTGTGATAAACGTTATAAACGTTATACACTAAACGTTAAACACATTTTTCGCTTCTGCTTTCTTTTTTTTAAGAAAAAAGTGTAATTTTGCAAATTGGAATATCATGGGCGCATATTACGGTATTTTGCGCCTGCTTATTGACACGGAAATAATAAATAATAGTATATGAACATTTCTTATAATTGGCTTAAAGAGTATGTCGATTTCGACATGACACCCGAAGAGGTTTCTGCGGCACTTACTTCAATAGGTCTTGAAACTGATGGAGTAGAGGAGGTGCAGACAATAAAGGGCGGTCTTGAGGGCTTGGTTATCGGTGAGGTTCTCACTTGTATCGATCACCCAGACAGCGACCACTTGCATATCACAACCGTGAATCTTGGTGACGGCAACCCCGTACAGATCGTATGTGGTGCACCTAACGTGGCTGCAGGTCAGAAGGTGGTTGTTGCAACCATTGGCACAAAGCTCTACAGCGGTGACGAGTGCTTTACAATCAAGAAAGGAAAGATCCGCGGTGCAGAGTCTTTCGGTATGATTTGTGCCGAGGATGAAATCGGTATCGGCAACAGCCACGACGGTATTATCGTGCTGCCGGCTGATGCAGTACCGGGTACACCTGCAAAGGAGTATTACAATATCAAGAGCGACTATCTGATTGGTGTCGATATCACTCCTAACCGTGCCGATGCATGCTCGCACTATGGTGTGGCACGTGACCTTTACGCCTATGCAATGCAGAACAAGGGAGGCAGCGCTTTGCGTCGTCCTTCATGCGACGGTTTCAAGGTTGATGACAACTCTCTGAATATTAATATCGAGGTGCAGAACAGCGAGGCCTGCATGCGTTATGCCGGTGTGACAGTGAAGGGCGTTACCGTAAAGGAAAGCCCCGATTGGCTAAAGAATAAGTTGCAGATTATCGGTATACGCCCTATCAATAACATTGTAGATATCACAAACTTTATACTTCACGCTTATGGCCAGCCCATGCACTGCTTTGATGCTGACAAGATCAAGGGTGGCAAGGTTGTATTGCGTACATTCCCCGAGGGTACTCCATTTGTTACTCTTGACGGTGTTGAGCGCAAACTCTCGGAGCGTGACCTCATGATATGCAATGCCGAAGAGCCTATGTGTATTGCCGGTGTATTCGGCGGTCTTGAATCAGGTACAACCGAGGAGACAAAGAACGTGTTCCTTGAGAGCGCATATTTCCACCCTACATGGGTGCGCAAGACAGCACGTCGTCATGGTTTGCAGACCGATGCCTCTTTCCGCTATGAGCGAGGCACCGATCCCAATTGCGTGATCTACGCGTTGAAGCAGGCTGCAATGCTCATCAAGGAACTTGCAGGCGGTACAATATCAATGGATATAAAGGATATCTATCCTGTTCCCGTAGAGGATTTCAAGGTTGAACTTGAGTATAGCTATGTGAACAACCTTATCGGTGTGGATCTATCGCCAGAGACAGTAAAGAGCATTGTGACTTCACTTGAGATGAAGGTTGTGAGCGAGAGCGAGAAGGGGCTTTCTCTTCTTGTTCCTCCTTACCGTGTCGACGTTCAGCGTCCATGCGATGTCGTTGAGGATATATTGCGCATTTATGGCTATAATAACATCAACTTCGACAATACCCTTCATTCTTCAATCATAACAAAGGGCGCTGAGGATAAGTCTCATAAGTTGCAGAATCTTGTGTCGGAGCAGCTTGTAGGTTGTGGTTTTAACGAGATTCTGAACAACTCGCTCACTGCTGCCGGTTATTATGATGGCCTTGAGTGCTTCAAGAGCGAGAATCTTGTACGTCTTATGAATCCGCTCAGCAACGACCTCAACGTGATGCGTCAGACAATGCTGTTCGGCGGTCTTGAGAGTATACAGCGTAACGTCAGCCGCAAGTTTACAGACCTCAGTTTCTTTGAGTTCGGCAACTGCTACCGTTTTGACGCCGACAAGCGTACCGAGGAGAAAATCCTCAGTCCTTACAGCGAGAGCTATCACCTTGCCTTGTGGATGACAGGCAACAATGTGGCTTCTTCGTGGATTGAGGCCGGCCGTCCATTGTCGGTATATGACCTCAAGGCTGTTGTCGAGCATATCTTCGATCGTCTTGGTTTTAAACCCGGTATGCGTCTTGTAACAACTTTCAGCGATGATATCTTCTCTGCTGCAATACAGGTTCAGGCGCAGAACAACAAGAAGGTTGTTGCTCAGCTCGGTATCTTGCGCAAGAAGATTACAAAGCGTTTTGATATTGATGCCGAGGTGCTTTATGCCGATATCAACTGGACTGAATTGATGAAGGCTGTCAAGAATGCCAAAATAGGCTATGCTGAGATAAGCAAGTATCCTGCTGTAAAGCGTGACCTTGCACTGCTCCTCGACAAGAATGTGACATTTGCTCAGATTGAGCAGGTAGCACGTGAGACAGAGAAGAAACTTCTCAAGGCGGTTACCCTGTTCGATGTGTACGAGGGCAAGAACCTCGAAGAGGGCAAGAAGAGTTATGCTGTCAGCTTCATTCTACAGGATGACAACCAGACTCTCAATGACAAGGTCATCGACAAGACCATGGCGCGCCTGATGGAGAACTTCCAGAAACGTCTAGGTGCAGTGCAGAGATAAACTGAAAGGTGAAAACTGAAAGGTGAAAGGTGAAAACTGAAAGGTGAAAGGTGAAAGGTGAAAGCTGAAACAAACTGAAACCTTTGAGATGTCTCGGTGTTGCTCGACATGATACGTTGTCGTATTTTGCGATACTTGTCATCCTGAGCGTAGTCGAAGGATCTAAATGAAGAATGAAAAATAAATAAATTACAAACTAAAATAAATTTTACTATGGGTAGAGCTTTTGAATACCGTAAAGCTGCGAAACTGAAAAGATGGGGTAACATGGCACGTACATTTACCCGCGTGGGAAAACAGATTGCTATTGCCGTTAAGGCTGGTGGTCCCGATCCCGATACAAACTCACACTTGAGAGCAATCATTGCAAATGCAAAGCGCGAGAATATGCCAAAGGACAACATCGAGCGTGCTATCAAGAATGCGATGGGTAAAGACCAGAAGGATTACAAGGAGGTTACATACGAGGGATACGGTCCTTTCGGTATTGCCGTATTCGTTGACGCTGCAACAGACAACACTACACGTACCGTTGCCAATGTACGCGCAGTCTTCAACAAGTTCGGCGGTACACTCGGAACACAGGGCAGTCTTGACTTCATGTTCACACACAAGAGTGTCTTTACATTCACAAAGAAGGATGGTCTTGACATGGATGAACTGATTCTCGACCTTATAGATTTTGGCGTGGAGGATGAGTATGATGAGGAGGAGAACGAAATCACAATCTATGGCGATCCCAAGTCATTCGGTGCAATCCAGAAGACACTTGAGGAGAAGGGCTTCGAGATTACCGGCAGTGAGTTCACACGCATCCCTAACGACCTCAAGGATGTTACCGATGAGCAGCGTGCAACAATCGACAAGATTATAGAGCGTCTTGAGGAGGATGATGACGTGCAGAACGTTTACACAAACATGAAACCTGCTGAAGAGTAAAAAGGTCTTTTATAATAAAGATTATGTTTACAAGATAAGGGTGACTTCAAAAGTCACCCTTATCTTGTAAACCCGGGTGGACGTGTACCACCTCCTCCTCCTCCGTTACCGAATCCTGGCGGCCTGTTGCCACCCATGCCCGGTGGTCCATAACTGGGCCTGAAAGAAGGCGGTGCAGGAGGACGTGGCGGTCTTGGCCTGTATATCGGTGGTGGCATCACCGGGCGGTAAACAGGACGGTAGTACCACCAATCTCCGGGCGTAACTCCGCTATCCAGTCAGTAGTAACCCGATGTTCCTTCTATTATTCCTGAGTTGTCATAAGGATAAATGTATCCGCTCATAGTCATCTGGCGGCTGCTGAAGTTCGGATTGATGGTTGCTGTTGCCTGATTTGTGTGTGCTGTTATGACAACGCTTACCGTTGCGGAAATCTCTGCTCCCTGAATGTTGTAATTATAGTAGATGTTTCCCTCTTTATCTGCTTTCAACTCCTCACCATTTATGTTCCCGGTTAAAGTTATTCCGCCCAATCCGTTAGGCGAACTTATATTGCTGTTGTTGAAAGCAGTCTGCACAACTCCTTCTCCATCATTGATAGATACGAAATTGGTGCTCTGTGTAACGTAACGTGTGACCCCGTTGTCAAATGTGACGTTAGTTGCCTCCAATGCCCACGAGCCGTTCCTTATGGCATTGATAGCCTGGACATACTGTATCGAGTCATTCATCATCTCGGTGCGTTCTTCTTGCGCACGTTTCTTGAGACGCTCGGCACGCCATGCCGCTTCCTTCTCCTTTCGGCTCATCTTTTTCTCCTGTGCATTCAAAGGCATCGCAACGATGCCGGTCATAAGCAATAAAAACAATAGAATTCCTTTACTTTTCATAATGCATATGTTTTAGGTTCTGACAATAGAACAAATGCAGACCTTTGTCTGCCAGTGCATTATTTTTTTTTAACCCGTTTATGTGGCATTGAATGTTACTTTTGGGGCTAAAAATATCTGAAAACCTTTTTTTTGCCCAATTGCTTGCTTGTTTCATTCAAAAATGCTTATCTTTACGAATAAATATAAATTAGGGTGAAAAAGAGAAGTTTCTTATGTTTGTTGGTTTTTCCGTTTCTCCTCTCGTGTGGTCAACAGGAGAGTAAGGTTGATTCCATGTCGGGAAAAGAGAAACAGACTAAAGAGACTGCAGTCAATGGCACTGTAACAAAGACGAAGGACGGGGGTGACTGCCTTTTGGCAACTCCCGACGGTTTGCCTGCACGGGAGGTCGCTCTTGATTCCATGGATATGAAGAATCCGTTTGTGATGTACGAACCGGCGACGAACCTCTATTATATGACCGGCGACGGTGCCCTCATGTGGACGAGTGCTGATTTGAAGTTGTGGAGAGGACCATACGATATTCTGGACTTGCCTTCCGATGCGTGGACGGGCAGTTCTCCATCGGTTTTTTCGCCCGAGATATACAGACGTGATAACGGATATTACCTTGTGGCCTCTTTTGGCTACAAGAGCGGTGGGGAAGATAGATATGCATGCTCGGTTCTTGCTTCGGATAAGATTACAGGACCTTACAAGCTTTTGAATGAGTCTCAACCTTTGATTGATGTTGCAGAGAACGCTGTATGGCCTGCATATGCAGATGATGGTATGGGCAATACCTGTATTATCTATGCAGGGAGTGATGCCGAGGGCGCGAATATAAGAATACAGATGCTCGCAGGCAATCAGGATGGCTGTTTGGGCGAACCGTTTGAAATGTTGGATGTGTCTGAATTGCCATGGAAGAGTGGGGTGTTGGAATCACCGGAGTACTTCATGACCGCAGAAGGTGGCTTCGGAATGCTTTTTACTTCAACGTTTGACGGAAAAAGCGTTGTCGCAGTTGCATACTCGCAGAAAGAATTAGGTCATCCAATAAATGGGCCATGGATTGTCGAGGACAAGCCGTTTGTTGAAGGCAATGTGGGTGGTGCATCTACTTTTGTCGATTATGACGGAACTGATATTCTTGTCATGCATAAGGAGATTGCCGTGAACGGTATTAAACGGTATGTACCGCAATTCCTTAAGCTTGATACACAATTTGAAAAATTAGTAGAAAAAGGTAATTACATTTTTTAATACTTAATATTATGCGTTTAATTATTCAACCAAACTATCAGCAGCTTTCATGCTGGGCTGCATCTTATGTAGCAAAGAAAATCAACGATTTCAAACCTACAGCAGAGAAACCTTTCGTTCTTGGTTTGCCTACAGGCGGAACTCCTCTTGGCACATACAAAGAACTTATCAATCTCTACAACAAGGGTATCGTAAGTTTCCAGAATGTCGTTACATTCAATATGGACGAGTATGTAGGTCTTCCTGAGGAGCACCCTGAGAGCTACCACTCATTCATGTGGAACAAATTCTTCAGCCATGTTGACGTAAAGAAGGAGAATGTAAACATCCTTAACGGTAATGCTGAGGATCTCGTTGCAGAGTGTGCACGCTACGAGGCCAAGATCAAGTCTTACGGTGGTATCGACCTTTTCCTCGGCGGTATCGGTCCCGACGGTCACATCGCATTCAACGAGCCGGGTTCTTCACTTGCTTCACGTACACGTATCAAGACCTTGACAACTGACACAATCATTGCAAACTCACGTTTCTTTGACAATGATATCAACAAGGTTCCAAAGACTGCAGTTACAGTCGGTGTCGGCACTGTAATGGATGCCAAGGAGGTTCTTATCCTCGTTAACGGCCATAACAAGGCTCAGGCTCTCTATCATGCAGTTGAGGGTAGCGTGACACAGATGTGGACAATCAGTGTTCTTCAGATGCATCAGAGCGGTATCATCGTATGTGACGATGCTGCAACTGCAGAGTTGAAGGTAGGTACTGTAAACTACTTCAAGGATATCGAGCGCAATAATCTCGCTCCGGCATATTGATTCCGGTTTTAAAGTATACGAGGACGGCATCTTTGATGCCGTCCTCGTATTGTATAAATAGGTCTATGACATTAATGAATCCAAGAACTCTTGCTCCTTAATCTCCCACGATTCTTCCTATCAGTTTTGTTGTGAACTCAATCCATTCCTCCTTGTACGGTGCAATCATTTCTGCGGTGGGGTTGCATTCTTTTATGTCATATATGCATTTGGAATAAGCCTCTGCAAATGGCAAGCGTTCAAGAATCCCCTTATCATGCTTTTCGAAAAACCTGACGATATCCTCGGCGCATAATGCGCGGAATAAAGCATACTTTAAATCCGAAGCGGAGTGTGTAAGGCTCTTTTCGTGCATACGGTAATTGTAGCCTGTATTGTCTATGTATACGACCTTGTTTGCAAGGTGCATCATCGGGATAATCACCGGGGTGTCCTCAATGAATCGGCGTACGCAGTAGGGCACTTTCTCGTGCAGTCTGCGGTGTATCAGCTTGTTGTTCATGAATACAATCTTCTCTCCCCAGAATCTTGTAATCTTGTCATCCCCTTCCATGATGCAGTTGCCGTAGGATGCACTCTCTTTGGAACCATCTTTATGTATAATGGTAATGCCGCCGCTTACGATGTCGGCATCTTCTTGGACTGCCTTGTTGTATAGTCTTTCGATAAAATCCTCTTCAATCCAATCGTCACCGTCAAGCAAAAGAATATACTCGCCGTTGGCGGCTTCTATTCCTTTGCGGCGCGATGCTCCGGCACCGAGGTTCTCGACATTGTAAACTATCTTTACCTTAGAGTCGTCTATTGTAGATAGAATTTCTCTCGTAGAGTCGGTAGAGCAATCCTCGACTACAATTATTTCCAGGTTGTCGAATGTTTGCCTGCATGCCGATTCAATTGCTTTTGCAATCCAATTCTCCACGTTATATGCAGTAATTACTATAGTTACCATAATTTTATTCGGTCTTGAAACCGAGTGCTTTAAGAAATGCCGTGAACTTTGTGGTGTCAATGATGAATCCTGCCGGTGTAATGCTTATGCCACAGCCTTGTAACGGGTTGTCGTTTCTTTTTGCCTCTCCTATGTTCACATATACAATGTTGTAGTTGTCAATCTGTGTCCCGAACTGTAACCCTGTACCGATTTGTGGGGTAATGTCATATGTGTTTTCTCCAATCTTGATTTTGTTTATTGCTGCCATCTCTATAGATTGTTTATGCACAGAACTGTGCCGTTTACCGTTATGTTGTCGCTCTCAAGTTCCAAAGTGTTCCCAGCATTCATTATAATGCACTTTGCTGTATTGCCGGATAATTCCAATGTACCGCTGTTTGCTGTCGCAGTTATAATTATACTGCTTTTCATGCATGCCGCTGCAATACGCGCTGCAATACGATCAATCTCTTCTTCTCCAAAGTACTCTGTTATCTCCTGCAGGAATTTCATGGCAGGTGTGCCACCCGATGAACTGAAAATAATCTTCTTCTTTCTCATCTTTTTTGCT
The DNA here is from genome assembly GCA_017398805.1 of Bacteroidaceae bacterium. Classification (GTDB taxonomy): domain Bacteria; phylum Bacteroidota; class Bacteroidia; order Bacteroidales; family Bacteroidaceae; genus HGM04593. The sequence goes on from JAFQEZ010000045.1 coordinate 9,755, forward strand.
GCAAATGTATTGATGAGTTCACTCGTAAAGGTTGCTGAATTGACAGTTTTATATGATACACTATTCTGTTGCTTGAGTAAATAGCGAATATTTTTTGAAATAAATGATACTATTCCTTAAACAATCATTTAATTTTCCTAATTTTGTGGGATATTGAATATATTGCGTAAATTATAGAATAAAATATATGATTATGAAAAGGAGATTGACACTTATGCTCTCTTTTGTGCTTATGGCATTTGTTGCCTTTGCACAGAACAGCGATGTAGAGAAGATGCTTAAAGGCATTGAGTATGTGAAGAGTTTTGAGAAATTGGAGAAGGCTGATACAACACGTCAGTACTATCTGATGAAGTTTACTCAACTGCTTGATACCGATAACCCTGAAGCCGGTTCGTTCGAGCAACGCGTGATGCTCGGTCATCGCGGATATGACCGTCCTGTCGTTATTGTTACCGAGGGTTATGGTGCCGACTACGCTTTCAGCAGTCCACATTACATGGAGGAGCTTACAAAGATTATGGATGCAAACATCATCTTTGTTGAACACCGTTATTTCCTGGAGTCAACCCCGGATCCATGTAACTGGGATTATCTCACAATAGAGAACTCAATGGAGGATTATCACAGAATCATCACAAGTTTCAAGCCTTTCTATGGTAAGAAATGGGCTTCAACTGGTATAAGCAAAGGCGGTTCTACATCAATTTTCCTGCGTGCTTACTATCCCGAGGATCTTGATGTTTCTGTTCCTTATGTAGGTCCTCTAAGTTGTGCGGTTGAGGACGGACGTCATGAGTCTTTCCTTGAGCAGGTATCCACAAAGGCCAACCGCGATGCTATCCGCAATTTCCAGAAGGAACTCTTTGAGCGCAAGGAGCGTCTGTTGCCATTGTTCGATGATTACTGCAACAGCAAAGGTATCGTATTCCGTGTGCCTTCTTCAACAATCTACGACCTGCTGGTGCTTGAGTATCAGTTCTCAATGTGGCAGTGGGGTACTCCTACAAATACAATCCCGGCATTGGATTCCGATGACAAGACTATTGTCAACTATTTTATAAAGATGTGTGGTCCTGACTATTTTGCAGCAGAGAACAGCATTGAATCATTCTTTGTCCAGGCTGTCAAGGATTTCGGCTATTACGGATATAATATCGAGCCATTCCGTAAGTATGTTGACGAGGAGGAGATTGAGGGTTATCTCAAGCGCGTTCTCCTTCCCGAGGAGTTTGCCGACGTAGAGTTCGATGACAGCAACTACCGTTTCGTTACCGATTATTATACCGAGAATGACCCCAAGATGATTCTAATCTACGGTGAAGTCGACCCATGGACAGCAAGCGGTATCACATGGTTGCGTGACCGTAACAAGAAGAACATCAAGGTATTCATCCAGCCCGGCGGCAGTCACACGGCACGTATCCTGAACATGCCCGAGAATATGAGAAACGAGATTCTTGATCAACTCAACGAGTGGATGGAGTATAAGTAATGATATGGAACTCTGCGCCATCGGTTTAATGAACACCTCAATAGGGTACAGGGACGGCAAGAAAGACATTGTAGTCGTCGGCGGGATATCTGCATCCTTATCCCGTGGTGAACTGGTGGCGCTGATAGGCCGTAACGGAGCCGGCAAGTCTACTTTATTGCGTACACTTGCAGGATATCAGAAACCTCTTTCAGGAACAATAGAATATGATGGTTCAGAGGCATCACTCCTTTCGCTCCAGGAACTTGCTCGCAAGGTCTCGGTGGTTTTGACCGATACTGCTTCTGTCGCAAATATGAGTGTTGTCGAACTTGTCTCGCTCGGACGTACGCCATATACCAATTTCTGGGGAACGCTTGGGAATGATGACAAGGAGATAGTGAAGCAGGCTATGGAGATGATGGGGATTCTCCCGTTTGCCGAACGTAATATATCAATGTTGAGTGATGGTGAAAGGCAGAAGTGTCTTATATCAAAGGCAATCGCGCAACAGACATCGACAATACTGCTTGACGAACCGACTGCATATCTTGATTTCCAGAGCAAGGTGCATTTGATGCAGATGCTCCGCAGGCTTGCCAAGGAAGAGGACAAAGCAGTTCTGGTTTCGACCCACGACCTTGAACTTGCCCTTAGGATTGCCGACCGGATTTGGCTTGTGGCAGATGGCAAGGTTGTTGCCGGAACGGTTGAGGAACTTTCAGCCGATGGCACTTTACAGGCATTTATAGAGGATGACTGCATTGGGTACAATGCAAAGGATAACAGAATAGAAATAAAATAAAACACATATGAAATACAATTTTGACGAAATCGTTCCGCGTAAACACACGGATTGTTTGAAGTATGACAATGTAAAGGAGATGTTCGGTACCGAGGAGGTGCTTCCAATGTGGATTGCCGACATGGATTTCAGGACTCCGCCTTTTATCGTAGATGCGATACGCAAGAGAATGGACCACGAGGTGCTTGGTTATACATACACATGCAGCCGTTGGAAACCTGCAATACAGAACTGGGTCTCTCGCCGTTACGGTTGGGAAGTACAGCCCGAGGAGATAGGTTTCGTGGGCGGTATCGTTCCTGCTATCTCTTTTGCTCTCCAGTGCTTTACAAAGCCTGGCGACAAGGTGCTCATCCAGCCACCGGTATATCATCCTTATCACCATGTGACACTCGATCTTGGACGCACTCTTGTAACTAGTCCTTTGAAACTTGTTGACGGTCAACTTCAGGTTGATTTTGCCGATTTCGAGGAGAAAATCAAAGGTTGCAAGCTCTTTCTTCTTTGTAACCCCCATAACCCTTGTGGCCGCGTGTGGAATAAAGAGGAGATGCAGAGGATGTGCGACATCTGCGTAAAGAACAATGTGCTCATCATCAGTGATGAGATTCATTGCGACATGGCGCTGAAAGGCTTCAAGCACACACCTTTTGCAACGGTCAGCGAGGATGCAAAGAACAACTCCATCACCTTTATGGCTGCCAGCAAGACTTTCAATATTGCAGGCTTGAAGAGTTCTTATCATATAATCCAGAATGAGAAGATTCGCGAACAGTATCATGAATTCCTCCGCAAGAGCGAACTTGACACTGCACACGTGTTTGCCACAGGTCCGGTAGCTACAGCGTACAGTGAAGGCGAAGAGTGGCTCGGTCAGATGCTTGAATATGTAGAGGCCAATATCGACTACATGGAGGAATATCTTAAAACCAACATGCCTAAGATGGGTATGATACGTCCACAGGCGTCATTCCTTGTTTTCCTTGATGCACGTGGCCTCGGCTTGCCGCACGATGAACTTGTCGAGTTCTTCATCCGCGAGGCAAAGGTTGCCATGAACGACGGTGCAATGTTCGGTGAAGGCGGTTCAGGCTTCATGCGCATGAACCTCGGCTGCCCGCGTGCAACGCTTGTGAAGGCTCTTGATCAGATAAAGAGTGCATACGACAAGATACAGTAATCCTGTAAATTCTTTTCTGCAGCAATTATGGAACTTAAACAAGGTACACAGCTCCAAGGTGGGCGATACGTGATCGGTAAAGTGTTGGGGCAGGGTGGTTTCGGTATCACCTATTCTGCTGTGCAGACAACACTTGATGCCAAGGTTGCAATAAAGGAGTTCTTTATGAAGGAACTCCATGGCCGTGATGAATCGACATCGAAGGTTTTTGTCGGTTCTGCAGGCAGCGGTGACCTTGTCGAACGTTTCCGTCTTAAGTTCATAAAGGAGGCACGTAACATCTATCGCCTCAAACACAAGAATATAATTTCTGTCATAGATGTCTTTGAGGAGAATGGTACAGCCTATTATGTCATGGAATATCTTGAAGGCGGTTCACTTGCCGACAAGGTGAAAAGCGGTGCTTTGCGCGAGAGTGATGCCCTGCGTTATATACGTCAAGTGGCATCTGCACTTGAATTCATACATGGCAAGCAGATGATGCATCTTGATGTCAAGCCTGCCAATATACTCCTTGACGGTGATGGCAATGCGGTTCTTATTGACTTCGGTCTTGCCAAACAGTATGACAGCGAAGGCGAGCAGACAAGCACCACCCCGGTAGGTATCAGTCACGGATATGCGCCTATGGAGCAATACAAGCGTGGCGGTGTAAGCCATTTCTCTCCTGCAACCGATATATACTCTTTGGGAGCAACCCTGTTCAAACTTGTTACAGGAGATACCCCTCCCGAGGCAAGCGATGTCATGAATGACGGTTTACCCGAAATATCGGCGAATGTGTCACAGAAAGTTAAAGATGCACTTGTTGCTACAATGCAGTTCCGTGTAAAGGATCGTCCACAGAGCATCGATGAATTCCTTTTGTTGCTTGACAACAAAAGTGAGATAACAGATAACAGAGTACAGAGTACGGATGAAAGTGATGGTGCAACCGTTGTTGGGCACTTTACTTCAGACAGCAAAACTGAGATTGTAGTGGAAGTTGATGACCGTGATGAGTTCTGTACACGCACCTATAATGCGAATGGCGTCGAGTTCAAGATGATTGCTGTAGAAGGCGGAAGGTTTCAGATGGGTGAAGAGGGTAAATGGTATGAATTCGGGAAAGACAATAGAATCCATTCCGTTACATTGAGTGATTATTATATAGGAGAGACCCTGGTGACCCAAGAACTGTGGAAAGCAGTAATGGGTATCAATCCTTCCAATTTTAAGGATGGCGAGAATCTGCCTGTTGACTCTGTAAACTACAATGACTGTGTGAAATTCGTGGAAAAGTTGAACAGCCTGCTTTCCGGTCAGTTGCCAAACGGAAGGAAATTCCGTCTCCCCACAGAAGCCGAGTGGGAGTTTGCAGCTCGTGGTGGAAATCGTTCAAACGGTTTCCTTTATGCTGGCAGTAATAATGCAGATGATGTTGCATGGCATGGGGGCAATAGTGGTTCCGTAACTCATCCGGTTAAACAGAAGCATGCCAACGAACTCGGTCTTTACGATATGAGCGGCAATGTGTGGGAGTGGTGCTATGACTGGTACGGTGATTACTCCCCATCGTCGCAGACCAACCCCAAAGGACCCTCAACGGGCTCTTACCGCGTGCTCCGTGGAGGTAGCAGTTACAACGACGCGCGGATCTGCCGCGTCGCTGTCAGTATCTGCGGCTCTCCCGACGGCGGTATCTTCAACTACGGCCTGCGCTTCGCCCTCTAAGTTTACCCGGTCCTAAAAATCTGTAAGCAAAACTGTTTTCTTCGTAACGTGGTGCGCGAAAGGCTTGGCGGAGCAAGCCGCCGGAGCACCAATAGAAACGAAGAAAAAAACGAAGAAAAACTGGCGAAGCAACCTCTTATTTGCTGTTAAAATTTGCGTGGGTGCAAAAAAAACTGTACCTTCGCAGTCGGAATATTCTTATATCATCTTGGTAAAGATAAAAGATATAGCAGATGCCCTTGAAATGTTCGCGCCTCTGCCGCTGCAAGACGATTTTGACAATGCCGGATTGCAGATTGGGTTGACAGATGCGGAAGTTGCAGGGGTTTTATTGTGTCTTGATGTGACCGAGGCCATCGTTGACGAGGCCATCGCATCGGGGTGCAACCTCATTATATCTCATCATCCCATAATCTTCAAGCCACTCAAGCGCATTACCGGCAAGAACTATATTGAACGTCTTATAATCAAGGCACTGGCAAACGGTATTGCAATATATTCGGCTCACACAAACATCGACAATGCTCCTCTGGGAATAAACCGTCGTCTTGCCGATATGTTCGGTCTAAACAACGTGCGTATCCTTGAACCGAAGAATGATTCCTTGCTTAAACTTGCTGTGTATGTACCGGCTTCGCATGCCGATACTCTGCGCGAAGCCCTTTTTGCAGCCGGTTGCGGAAACATAGGCAACTATGACTCATGCAGCTACAACGTGAACGGTTACGGAACATTCAAGGCCGGGGAGGGGTGCAATCCTTTCTGTGGCAAAGTAGGCGAACTGCACCGCGAAGAGGAGGTACGCATCGAGACTGTTCTGCCTGCATACATGAGGGGCCGTGTAATCTCTGCGCTTCTCAAGTCACATCCTTATGAAGAGCCTGCATACGATATTTATCCGTTGAAGAACAGTTGGGACAGTGTCGGTACAGGCATCATCGGTGAACTTCCCGAAGAGTGCGATGCACTTGAGTTCCTCGGCTTTGTAAAGGAAAAACTTGGAGTAGGGTGCTTGCGTCATACTCCTCTAAATGGTAAAAGAATAAAGAAGGTTGCACTTTGTAGCGGTGCCGGTGGTTCATTTGCTTCTGCGGCAATGGCATCAGGTGCCGATCTTTACATAACCGGTGAGGCACGTTATCACGACCTCTTCAATTACGACGGGATGATTGTTGCGGTTGTGGGGCATTATGAGAGCGAGATATGCGTGATGGATATTTTCCGGGAAATCATTGAAAAGGCTTGTCCGGGCGTGAAGGTGCAGGCAACAACAGTGAATGCCAATCCTGTGAATTATATGTAACGTATCTGTTGTCCTGTTGTGGCAAGAGGTTCTTCAGTCGCCCGGCTCCATCAGAATGACAATTTGAATGAAAATATATTAACACTTTAAATATTTAAGAAAATGGCAAAGAAAGATCCTGCTGAATACACAGTAGAAGAGAAGTTGAAGACCCTTTATGAGTTGCAGACAATCCTTTCGCAGATTGACAAGATAAAGATTCTGCGCGGTGAACTTCCACTTGAGGTTAAGGACCTTGAGGATGAGATTGTTGGTCTTGGTACCCGTATCGAGAATATCAAGAACGATATCCAGGGCATTCATGAGAATGTCGTTGGTTTCCGTGAGGAGATGGAACAGGCAAAGAGAAACATTGAGAAGTATACTGCCGACCAGAACAACGTGCGCAATAACCGTGAGTTCGACCTTTTGAACAAGGAAATCGAGTATAACCGTCTTGTTATCGAGCACGATGAGAAGAAAATCAATGATGCAAAGAAGCAGGAGATGCAGAAGAACGAAGATCTTGAGCGTTCAACAACCATGCTTGAGGAGCGTACAAAGGATCTTGAGATGAAGAAAGCCGAGCTCGAGGATATCGTTGCCGAGACAAAGGCCGAGGAGGAGAAGCTCCGTGAGCAGGCACGTGACCTTGAATTGAACATAGAGCCACGTCTTTTGACCTCTTTCAAACGTATCCGCAAGAACTCACGCAACGGTCTCGGTATCGTTTACGTTGAGCGTGACGCATGTGCCGGCTGTTTCAGCAAGATTCCACCACAGCGCCAGATGGATATCCGCATGAGAAAGAAAATCATTGTTTGCGAGAACTGCGGACGTATCATGATTGACCCTGAACTTGCAGGTATACAGCAGGAGAAACCGGCTGAAGCACCAACAACAAAGCGTCGTGCTATCCGCCGCAAGGCTGAATAATAAGGGGTAACTCTTTTGATGATACGGTGGTGACTAAAAAGTAAATCCGGTACCCGGAATTTGCTGGCACTCGTTGTGAAATAACGTGAGTTCGATATAAACTCAATCAAATCGCGAAACTGTCATCCTGACAAAGCGAAGCGGCGGAAGGATCTATGCACCCATTCTCTATAGATGCTTCACTGCGTTCAGCATGACAATCATGCTTTTTCTCTTGGCTGCACTCACTTTGTGTGTAAGCAAGCTTCCACCCGTTCGTTTGCGCAAGCCATGAACTTTGCTTTTTATTCAACCCCTGACAACAAGAGGATGACTTTGGTCACCCTCTTTTTGTTTGTGTTCACACCGTTCCTATTCTTGATTCATACAAAATGGCTCAGTAGAAATTTAGTGTGGGCGAAATAACTCAAGTAAATAGAATTGTTATTCCTTGGTTTGTTTTTACCCTTAATCTGTTGTCGTTTATTCTTCTTATAGTCGTTCTATCACATACTTTTCATGACTGAAAAGTATGCAAAAGGTCCCGGCACACGGAAATTCCAGTCGACCTTTTCTTTGTTCAGGAATCGCAAGCGATATCCTTCAGTCGAAAAGGTCTTGCCGCTTGAACTTTCTGTTTGATTTTTGGGTGCTGCGGGACTCCCTCAGTTACCC
>JAFQEZ010000007.1 GCA_017398805.1 Bacteroidaceae bacterium
GAAATTGGTGCCGCACGGGTTGCGGTAAAGGCGGTGTTGACAACAAAGAAAAGGTCGACTGGAATTTCCGTGTGCCGGGACCTTTTGCGTACTTTTCGGTCACGAAAAGTATGTGATAGAACGACAACAAGAAGAATAAACGACAACAGATTAATGGTAAAACAAACAAAGGGATAACAGTTTTATTTACTTGGGTTATTTCGTCCACACGAAATTTCTACTGAACCCATTTTTGTCATACTGAACGCAGTGAAGCATCTATAGAGAACGGGGGCAGAGATACTTACGCCGCTTCGCTTTGTCAGGATGATAGTTTCGCGATTTGAACGGGTTTATATCGAACTGACGTATTTTATGGCAAAACAATAAAACAGATATGACAAGCAACCTTGCGGGCGCTTGCCATATCTGTTTATATATAAGGTTATACCTATCAAATGCCCATAGCCTTCTTCATGGCCTCGATTGTCTCATCAGCCTTTGCAGCTGCATCGGCATAACATTCGCGGCAACCCATCTTGCCCTTTGCCTCCATGTAGAACTTGATCTTCGGCTCAGTACCCGAAGGACGTACAGAAACCTTGTTTCCGCTCTCTGTAAAGTACTGGAGAACATTGGATGGCTCCGGCATATCAATATCAGTTACATTGCCCTCGGCATCAGTCTGCTTCATAGCCTTGAAGTCCTTGTAGCAAACCACCTTCTCGCCAGCCATCTCCTTAAGCGGATTTGCACGGAAGTTCTCCATCATCTGACGGATTTCGTCCGCACCACTCTTACCCGGCTTCACAACGTTTACAGTAACCTCCTTTGAGAAACCATACTCAACGTATATATCCATAAGCAACTCATATAGAGTCTTGCCGTTATCCTTTGCCCATGCTGCTACCTCTGCTATCAGACTACATGCAGAAACAGCATCCTTATCGCGGCAGAAATCCTCAGCCAAGAAGCCGAAGCTCTCTTCGCCGCCGCCGATATACTTGGCAATACCCTCATTGTCGCGGATAACCTTTGCAATCCACTTGAATCCGGTGTAGCAGTCATACATCTTTATATTGTTCTTCTCGGCAATATTCTTGATAACCTCGGTTGTAACGATTGTCTTTACAACGAACTCCTTGCCGGTCATCTTTCCGAGCTTTGTATACTGGGTAATGATGTAGTAGAGGAACATCATACATGTCTGGTTACCGTTGATAATCATCCACTCTCCAGCCTTGTTCTTGCAGGCGATAGCCAAACGGTCGGCATCAGGGTCAGAAGCCATAACGAGGTCAGCATCAATCTCCTTTGCAAGATTTACGGCCATTGTCATAGCCTCGGGGTTCTCAGGGTTAGGAGAAACCACTGTCGGGAAGTTTCCGTCCTTTACCATCTGCTCCTCTACGCAATGGATATTCTCGAAGCCCCAACGGCGCAAAGATGCCGGGATGAGCACGCGTCCGCAACCATGGATTGGAGTATATACAATCTTCAGATCCTTATGGCGTTCGATAACCTCGGGATCGATAATCAAGCCCTTTACTGCATCAAGGAACGCATTGTCGACAGCCTCGCCAATCACCTCTATGAGTGCAGGGTTACCCTGGAACTTGATATCCTCAACCTTCACGCTCTCGACATGCTTGATTGTGTTCACATCATGTGGAGAAAGCATCTGCGCACCGTCATCCCAATATGCCTTATAGCCATTATACTCCTTCGGGTTATGGCTTGCAGTGATGTTCACACCGCTCTGGCAACCCAAATGGCGGATTGCAAAAGAGATCTCAGGTGTCGGACGGAGGTCTTCAAAAAGATATACCTTGATTCCGTTTGCCGAGAAGATATTTGCTGAAATCTCGGCAAAAAGACGGCTATTGTTGCGACAGTCATGACCTACAACCACAGAAATCTGATCCAAATCCTTGAAACATTCGTTCAAATAGTTCGCAAGACCTTGTGTTGCCTTACCCACGGTGTATATATTCATACGGTTGCTGCCGGCACCCATTATACCGCGCAGACCACCTGTACCGAACTCAAGTTCACGATAGAAGGCATCAATAAGGGGAGTCTTGTCCTCATTGTCCAACATTGCCTGAACTTCCTTGCGTGTCTCTTCGTCATAAGCAGGAGAAAGCCACTCTGTGGCCTTGTCCGTTACCATCTTGATTAATTCCTGATCCATATTATAGTTAGTTATTGATTAATAGCAACAAATCACGTAATCCTTGCAAATATAATTAATTCCTGGAATAAAAAACAATTATATCGTTATTTTGATTGCGGAATCAGATATTTGTCACCTGTCTGTTCCACAACCTGTTTCAGATACTCCTGAGGATATCCCGGACGTGTGATTCTTCCGGCCAATCCTGTACTTCCGCGCTGTATCTTACCATTCTTCTCTTCCTTGACAACCATATCGTTATACTTTACAATCACCTTCTCGCCGAATTTCTTCCACTCGCCAAGAGCCTCCTCAGCGCTGCTACATGTAAAGTCTGTCAACATCTCTATTGCATATTTGGGTGAAGTCCTTATAACAGCAAGCGCCTCTGCCTCTACCTCCTTGCTCTGATCATAGAATTTCTTCTCAAGAGCACCCTGCACCGAACGCATATCATCTATCACCATAGAATACTTTGGATATATCATATTTGAAACCCAGTTGAACACCCAGAAAGATGATTTCCAAGAAAATTCCACAGGGTCGGCATACTCCTCCCTGTAACAGTCAGGCACCATTGTAGCACAGCAATATACCGGAGTAAAGACCACCATATTGGCATCATCAGTGCCGAACCACATAACACCGCCTATCGCATTCGGAAGCCAATCGCGAAGCTGAGCCACAAACGTGAAAGCGGTCTGGAATGTCGATATGGGACGTTCGTTGAAATACTCCTTTCCATCCACTTTGAAACTCAACGGAGAGGGACGGTATGGCATGCAGTAAGGACCGGCACCAAGATCGGTTGTCACATCAAAAGGAGTACCTTCATAATGGTCACGCATTCCACGCTGCATATCCTGAAGAGAAACAGGAGACTTCGGTTTCATATAAAGAGGCATAGGCTCTGCATTGGGGTCACCGGAAGCCCATGCAAGATACTTTGTCATATCTTCCTCGCCGAACATATTGAAGAAGCTCCACACACGTGCGTCACAATAACGCAAACCGCCAAAATCGGCAGGACAATATGCTGCTGCAAAGTCAAAATCCTCGTCCTTTCCGTCAAAATAGCCCATCTTACGAGCGAACTTTATCACATCCTTGGAATAGCGCACATTCTCCTTGTCCTTCATATCGAATTTACGGATACGCGCCTGGTTGGCATGAGCCGAGATGCAGTCATCGGGGATACGTATCGCAACCCAGACAGCACCTTTCTCCTTACCGCCCTTACCTATCATTTCGAGAATCCACACTTCATCAGGGTCGGCAATAGAGAAACTCTCGCCACTGCTGTAATAACCATACTCAGCCACAAGGGATGTCATTACATCTATAGCCTCACGCGCTGTACGTGAACGCTGCAATGCAATGTAGATAAGGTTGCCGTAATCGATGAGTCCCGCAGTATCAACAAGCTCCTCGCGCCCACCGAAAGTTGTCTCTGCGATGGCAACCTGATGCTCGTTGATATTACCCAACACATTATATGTAACCCTCGCTTCAGGAATCTGTCCGAGATATTCCCCCGAATCCCAATTGTAGATGTCACGCATTGTTCCCGCAGGATGTACTGCAGCAGGAAAATGAGCGACAAAACCGCTCATACCATAACTGTCGGCACTATACGAAATGAATACAGAACCATCCTTAGAGGCCTTCTTGCCTACAAGGAAATTGGTACATGCTTCACCTGTTGAAGCAAAAAGCACCATTACCACAAATAATAAAACCGTTTTTCTCATATCTTTTTTATACGTCAATATTTAAATTTCTTCTCATAGACACTCCTGTTACCACATGCATCAGCAACCTCCAGCCTCAGCAGGTGTTCTCCGCGACGGATATTCTCCTTTTTCAAATCAAGTTCTATACGTCCGTTCTTGACATTGTAGCTGAAGAGCACAAATTTACCGTTCAACGTACCACGGAACGATTTGACAAAAGTCTCCTTCTCTTTGACAGAAAAGAGGACTTTTCCCTTCTTTGACCAACTCTTTTCATTTAGGGTTTTCAGTTCCGGTGCGACAGTGTCAACGGCAACCTCAAAACCGGTCAAAGCCTTGACCTCGGCAAAAACATGGCCATCCTTATAATCACATATAATCGGCGAACATCCTTTTTTCGTAAAAGACTCTATGTAGAGTTTGGATTTGTCGGCAACAGCATCCTCATTAATCTCAAGTGACAATACAGCACCATGCCAAAGAGGCACCGGGCTCTCCCCGAGAAGATATCTGCCGGAAATTCCATACTTGTTCTCAATCATATCGACATCCATCATGATGCTTTCAAAGAGTTCGCCACCGGGAATGTCAAGACGCAGACCTTCAAACTCTACAGAATTGCCCACATACCAATGCAGACGCACTCCTTCGCTATTTACCACGGGAAAATCCTGTTTCCTTCCACGAAGATAGAACGAATAATCCGAAGAGTTACCATGATAGTCGCTCAAACGACACTCTACCTTGTAAAGCCGTTCTTCTCCGACATATATCAATCCATTGTTCTCATTTGCCTCAAGTGCTCTCAACGGATTATTATCCTGCAGGTACATACGTTGACACCACTTCCCTTCATCAACATATGCCTGATAATCGGTCCAGGAATTTATCAGCCTGTTCTCCTCCGAAGAAAAACGGTCCATCTTACTTGAAAAACAGAGTTTTCCGTCTACACGTAGTTCGACACCATACACGCCATACTTATTATTGGTCCCGTCCATGTAGTCAAGCGCTCTTACCCCGAGACCTATCCATCCCCAAGCATCAACAGTATCGGCAGCAGCCTCATCCTTCACCTGTATTGCTTTTGAAAGATATTTTCCATCCGCCACCCCACTTCCGCGCATTGGATATATCATAAATGCATTGGCTTTAGGGGCGCGAGAATCTTTCAGATATCCTTTGTAAAAACGCATCGGATCATACCACTCGTCGCCGGCTGAGTTACGTACCTCAAAATGAAGATGTGGCCCGAAAGAATAGCCACTGTTTCCTGCATAGGCAAGCACGTCTCCACGTTTGACAGGGTATTCTCCCGGCTTGAAGGAGATATCAGCACTGTATGTCTCATTCTCGTACTGATAGTCACGGACTCTCTTTGCTATCGCTTCCGGGAAACGGTCAAGATGACCATAGACAGTCATATACCCGTTGTCGTGTTGTACATAAATTGCAAGTCCATAGCCACCGGTGCTTACACTCGCACGGCTTATATATCCATCTGCAACGCACATTATTTTTCTCCCTACAGCACCTTGTGTCTTGAAATCAAGCCCTGCATGAAAATGATTAGAACGCAATTCTCCGAAATTTCCGCTGAGCAAAAGTTCAAAATCAAAAGGCACCCGGAAGGTGGTATCAATCTCCTGCGCTCTGGAGGGATGCAGGAATAATATCATAATTAAAAATGAGAGTATGTATATTCTTCTCATCATTGTCACTCTTATTTTTTAAAATATCTTGCCAACCGGTTGCCCAAACGCACCACCTTTCCCGGAAGAACATCTCTACGACTGAGCATATAAAATGTAACGGCAAAGGAAATGACAAGAAACAGAACCGACAGCAACCAGTAAGCAACACCGTTGCATAACACCACCGTTGCTATAACCGCTACAAAAAGTGGCAACTGCACAAACAGGCAGCGTAAGGCTTCACCCGAGAGGCGCATACCATACCTGCATCTTGCCACTATATATACCATAAAGAAATCTACCGTATGAGCCATAGCCAAAGCAATTCCGGCACCGGTCAACCCATACGACCAGAAGCCGACAGCAACAAAGCCGATAAGCATTGCATTGAAAATCATCTCAAGCGTGACAAAGAGCAAAGTATCACCTTTCACCATCGGCAAAAAGGATATCGGATATGTCATAGAACGCATGAACATACCGAACAGTGCGAACTGCGCCATAGTCACTGCCGGCATAAAACTGCCGTCATAGAACATCGGCACGAGCAACGGCATCGCTACTGCAAAAGCCATCAGAAGAGGAGACTGCACCAGCAGCTGTACCTCTACCTGTTCATTAACCATACGGTTACGAGCCCGGGCATCCGAGGCAACACCTGAAAGACGGGGATAATATTCCGAATCAAGTGATGCAAACAATATTCCGGGTAGCATAGTCATCATCATGAATCCTGCACTGAATAGACCTGCAGTCTCGCCATCACCCATATCGGACAGCAATGCAAGTATCAGCCACATTGAGAACGATGTGAAGATCGATGCAAAGATATACCCTGCACCGAATTTCACAATATCCACTCCTTCACGCAACAGAGACATCGAAAAAGGTTCAACCTTATACCTGTACATCGGCAGTGTAAATCTCAGCAGCAGACACATTTGAAAAAGAGCTGTAAAGAGAATCACAAGAAAAATGCCTCCTACGCCCATAAGGAAATAGAACGGAACCGACACTATGAGCGAAAGGAGAGATGAAACCAACGTATATGCGGCGACCTTGTTCAACCGCTTGACAGCACGCAGGATTGCAAGTTCCCCGTTAGCTACAGCCATAAAGAAAAGCACAGGTGACATCAGCATGAAACGTGGCAGATAGTAACTGCTGGCATCCTCGAAGATCCAACCACTCACCAAAGGCATCAGCGCCAACATGAGCACAACACCCAAAAGCCCTGTAAAGAATGCCATGCTACGCACTACCTTTATACAGCGCAGCAATGTCTCTTCGTCAGAATTATCATACGCATCGGAAAGCTTACGGACAGCACTGAAAGAGAGGCTGAGATTGGTGCATTCGCTCAACATCTGTACCGTACGGTTGGCTATGGCAATCACAGACTGTCCCGACACACCAAGCAGCACGCTTGCAAACTTGTTGCGGACCATATTGAACAACATGGAGAGCCCTTGTGAGCCCCCAAAAAGTCCAAGATATTTTATCGTGCGTCTATATGTTGTCTTTTCTTTGTCGTGTCTATTGTAATCCATAAAACGGCAAATGGGATAACGCATCCGAATAGGCGGCAATCACCTGCTTCAGGCGGTTTATTATTTTGCGAAGATACAAAAAAGCAATGAATTTTCCGCCTTACGGCAGATGCAATTCAGCACATACCGACAAGATTGCATGACAAAAAAAATATCTGGACAAAAAAGCACCCTTTTATCGGGATATTTGGCACTAATTGTTTATCTTTGCAGTATACGCATGGAACAGACTGATACACGACCGCCATGCCATAGCACTGATAAAATGAAATTAAGCATAATAGTACCGGTATATAAAGTCAGAAGACACCTGCAGCGCTGCATAGAGAGCATACTGCAGCAGACATACACCGACTATGAGCTCATACTTGTAGATGACGGTTCACCCGACAATTGCGGTGCCATATGCGACCGTTACGCACAGGAATGCGACAAGGTCAGAGTAATACACAAAAAAAACGGTGGTCTGTCATCGGCACGCAACGCAGGGATTGCAGCAGCAAGAGGCGAATACATCACTTTTGTTGACGGAGATGATGCTGTTGCATCAGCCACATACTATTATAACATGCGCATCCTGCAGTCAAACCCCGACATCGACATCCTTGAATACCCCATTCACAAGTACTACGAATCACCCAGAGCGGCCATAATATCATTCCATCCGGAAAAAGTCTCAGGAAATGAGAATGTATTCAACGACTGGGTCAGGCGGGAAGGATATGAACACTGTTTTGCGTGCAACAAGATATACCGTGCCGACATGTTCATGTTTGTACGTTACCCCGAAAAGGAAGTTTTCGAGGATACGCTCATTACCCCCATGCTCATAGAAAGCTGCGAAACCGTATATTACTCCGATGCAGGTTTCTACTACTACTATGACAATAACGAGAGTATAAGCAATAACCATTCATTCAACTCATACTTCTTTCTTGCACGAAACCTTGCTACACTACATGACAAAGTATCGGCAAAACCGGAATTAAAGAAAGAGGCAGACAAGATTCTGTTCCGTTGCCTGGACAATATCACTACCCTGCACCGTTGTGCCGACAGTGAAAAAACAGAATTGAAAGAAGCAAGAAAACTGTTGAAAGGCAAGAAGATTTCTATTTCCGCACTATACAAGATGGACATTCCGTTCAAGCGTAAAATCAAATACACCATATTTGCCCTTATGGGCGCAGGCATACATTGCCGCATGCTTTCTATGTTCCACAAAAAATTGAAATGAGCATGTTCATCTCTTTTATCATACCACACTACAACATCTCGAAACAACTTCTTACACGATGCATTGCAAGCATTACCAGACAAGGGATTCCGCAAGAAGATTACGAGATTCTGATAATTGACGACGGTTCCAAAGAACCGCCGACATGGATTAGCGATATATACGAGGGAGGCAATCTCAGGCTCATACCAATTAGCCATAGTGGGCCTGGAGGTGCACGCAACAGAGGAATGGAGGAAGCTCATGGGGAATATATAATGTTCGTTGATGCCGATGACTACCTTATGACAAACGGAGAACTGATACCATGTCTGGAATATCTCAAGAATGAGAAACCGCAGATACTACGTTTTAGGCAGGTTGTCAGCACCAATGAGAATTACCCAAAGCCAAAAAAGCGGATAAAGTTCACGAAACCCGTTACCGGTGCTGAATTCATGACAAAGAACAACCTTCCGGGGAGTCCGTGCACATATATTTTCTTGAGAGAAGCGGCCATAAGCAAGGGAATAAAGTTCCCGACAAACATATTCCACGAAGATGAAGAGTTCAACACTATCCTTCACTACTATTCTACGTCTTTAGTAGAGTGCAATGCATCACTTTACTACTACAGTATAAGAGAAGGTTCCACAACAACGAACAAATCAGCAGATTTTGCAGAAAACAGACTTGAGAACATGTTCCGGGTCATCTCAAGAATAGACCAATTCAAGGAAGCATTCTACATAAATGCATCAGAAGCCCAGAAGTCCGGCATCAACAGGAAGTTGGCGACACTTGCAGTAGATGCAATCATAAACATGATATATCTTGGCAAAAGCGATGATGAGATCCTTGAAATATGCTCCACACGCCTTGCCAAACTTGAATTATATCCTCTTCCAAAGTTACCGATTTCTGCAAAATACAGAATATTCCGCATACTATCCAACAGCAAGAGAGGAATAAAAATAATACGCCGCAAGACATTGCGCAACAGTTCCCCTAAGAAATGAAGATACTCCTGATTGGCGAATACAGCAACGTACACTGGACTCTGGCAGAAGGACTACGTATGGCAGGACACGAAGTATGTGTTGTCAGCAACGGCGACTTCTGGAAGGATTACAGGCGCGACATCTCATTAACCCGCCGGTACACCAAGCTTGGCGGCATAAGCTACATGTTCAAACTATACTCGTTGCTTCCTTTCTTGCGTGGATATGACATCGTACAGTTGATAAACCCTATGTTCCTTGAACTTAAGGCTGAACGTATAGCACCGATATACCGATATCTAAAGAAACATAACAGAAAGATATTCCTTGGAGCATTCGGTATGGATGCATATTGGGTTGAAGCATGTACGCGGAAACCACATATCTTCCGCTATTCCGATTTCAACATCGGTGACAAGGCTATCATCAATGACTACACCACCGAACAGGCTGCCGATTGGAAAGATACCCCAAAAGCACAGTTGAACCACACGATAGCACAGGAGTGCAATGGAATAATCGCAGGAATGTACGAATACCATACTGCATATACAGAGAAATATAGCGAAAAGCTTACATTCATCCCCTTTCCGATACATTTACAGGGAATGACCTCAACACCCTACTCCACAGAGAGGAAACTACGCATCTTCATTGGCATACAGAAAGAACGCAGCATATATAAAGGTACAGACATAATGTTACGCGCACTTGAACGCATCCGGTGCGAACGCCCTGACGAATGCAAGATTCTGCGTGCCGAGAATGTTCCATTTGAACAATACAACCGCATGGTCGATGAATGCGATGTGCTGATAGACCAACTTTACGGATACTCACCAGGCATGAATGCCCTTCTGGCAATGTCAAAGGGAAAGATTGTTGTAGGTGGCGCAGAGGAGGAGTGTTACGGAATACTGGGCGAAAAGGAGCTGCGTCCTATGGTCAATGTCACCCCGAGCGAAGAGAACGTATATTCACAACTCAACCGGCTTCTCGACAACAAACATCTGATAACCGGCATGCAGAAAGAGAGCCTTGAATTCATAAAGAAGCATCACACACCAGAAAAAGTTGCCAAAAAGTACATAGAGTTCTGGCAAAAAAGATAATGTAGAACCGTGCTACGCAACATTAAACATTAAACACAAAAACACAGTGGTCTGGTTCAGACCACTGTATTTTTCATATCATAGAGTGCATTTACTCAGCCTTCGGCTTGCGTCCGCACTTTCTCTTTGGTTTCTCCTCAGCAACAGCCTCAGCAGCATCTTCTTTCTTTGCAGCCTTCTTTGCCTTAGTTGCGAGTTTCGCCTTCAACTGCTCAACCTCAGCCTCGAGCTGAACAATCTCAACCTCCTGGTTGTCAATTACCTGCTGCAAAGCACCGAGTTCCTCGTTGTCCATATCAGGATACTGTGCACGTACACGTGCGAGGAAGTCGCCAAGGATGTTCATATAGTTTGTGAAAGCATCGTATGGAGACTCGTAGATACAACGCTCTGTGATGATACCGTTCTGCTTTGTGGTCATGAAACGGAGATTCTCAGCAGCCTGCAAGTAGTCGAAGTCCTGCTTCAATTTCTTGTCATCTGTAAGCATGATGCGGTCTGCAACACTGTAAAGTTTATTGAAAGCCTCACGCTGCAATGTGTTACCCAACCATGAACTTGCGTCACGCTCCTCGTCCATCCAAGAGAGTGGATATGGTACTTCAAGAGGACCTACAGACTTGTGGCTGTCGATAACCTCAGAAGGAGTTGAGAATGTGATGCCCTTAGCAGCGGCACATGCCGGCAATGCCTTCAAGAAGTCAAGAATGTGTGACTCAAGTGGCTGCGCCATACCGATGGCAGAGAGATTCATGAAGATGTTGATTACCTGCTCCTCCTCGGGGAACTGCGCTATCCAATCAATATATGTCTCGGCAAAGAGAGGATACTCGCTCCACTCCGGATTAGAGAAACGTAGTGAAATATCATCGGAAAGCTTATAGTCACGAAGCAACAGCTTCAGGTTTGAAGCAAGCGCACAGTTGTAAACGAAGTGTGGGCTCTTCCAAGCGAGGATGTGCTTTGCACCCTCTGACAACATACCCTTGAAGCCCATCTGTGATGCCATTTCACCGATCTCGTCAGAGTAGATGAGACCTGAGTTGCGCAACACCTTTGGCTTCTTGCCGAAGAGTTCCTTGATTTTGCGGTTCTGACGCATAACCTCTTCCATGAACACCTCCTTTGAAGCCAAAGAAGAGAGTCCGTGTGAATAAGGTTCGCAAAGGAATTCGCAGCAACCGGTCTTGTTGATTTCGTGAAGGAGTTCGATTACCTGTGGAGCATAGAGCTCAAGCATCTCAAGACCGACACCTGACACAGAGAATGCAACTTTGAATGCACCGTTGCTCTCCTTGATCATCTCAAGCATCGCCTGCAAAGCAGGAACGTATGACTTTTCGGCAAGTTCGATAGTCATGCTTTCGTTTGCATAGTCATCATAGTAGTAGTGGTCGCTACCGATATCGAAGAAACGGTAACGTTTCAACTGTCTGATCTGATGCAACTCGAAATAGAAACAAATTGTTTTCATATTATTTCTTTTTTTTAATTATTACCAACCCAATACTTTTTCATACATTTTGCGCAGTCTCAACGCAACATCCTCCCATGTGATGCTGTCAACCTCCTTGCGTCCCTCTACCTTAAGATACTCATAGAGTGACTCATTGTTACAGATTGAGTAGATTGCATCGGCCATGGCATTGATATCCCAATAGTCGGTCTTGATACACTTGTCGAGAATCTCGGCACAACCTGACTGTTTTGAGATAATTGAAGGAACGTCGCACTGCATAGCCTCAAGTGGCGAGATACCGAACGGTTCACTTACCGAAGGCATGATATATACATCACTGGCCTTGAGACACTCGTAAACCTGACGACCACGCATGAAACCCGGGAAGTGGAAACGGTCCGAAATGCCGCGTTCAGCAACCAGACGTATCATGTCGTTCATCATGTCACCGCTACCTGCCATACAGAAACGGATGTTCTTTGTCTTCTTGAGAACCTGGGCTGCAGCCTCTACGAAATACTCCGGACCTTTCTGCATTGTGATACGTCCAAGGAATGTAACCACCTTCTCACCAGGAATCTTTTGCGGAACGATATCAAGGATATCCTGTGACAATGGAGTCACCGCGTTGTGGAGAGTAGACACCTTATCGGGGTGCTGATGATACTTGTGGATTACTGTCTGACGTGTAAGCTCACTCACGCAGAAGATATGGTCGGCATTGTCCATACCGTTCTTCTCTATTGCATAAACGGTAGGATTCACATTGCCGCGGCTACGGTCAAAGTCGGTAGCATGTACGTGGATAACCAGTTTCTTGCCCGATACCTGCTTTGCATGGATACCGGCAGGATATGTCAACCAGTCATGGGAGTGGATGATATCGAACTCCTCGGTACGTGCAACGACACCTGCTATGATTGAGTAATTGTTAATCTCATCGTGAAGATTGTCGGGATAACCGCCTGCGAACTCCATGCAACCGAGATCATTGGTGTGCATGTAGCTGAAATCGCTGTAGATATGTTCCCTGTAACGGTAATATTCCTCCGGAGTCATCACCTTGCCGATGCGTGAATTCACATAGTCATGATTGACATCCTTCCACACAATGGGCACAGAGTTCATAGCTACGATTCTAAGGAAGCTGTTGTCCTCATCACCATATGGTTTGGGGATACAAAACTTAATCTCCACATCGCCCTGCTGAACGAAGCCTTTTGTAAGTCCGTAACTTGCAGTGCCGAGTCCACCCGAAATATGAGGGGGGAACTCCCAACCGAACATTAATACTTTCATATCTTATCCCTCCAATTTTGATTCATACTGTTTTAGTATCTGGCTTGTGCGCAGAATTGCTGCAACGTTCATTGCGAATGCAACTGCACCGCGTCCCTTGAATGGCGGGTTACCGTCGAACACCTCAGGAATTGAACCTACGCAATGCTGCACGATTTCATCTTCAAAGCCAATCATCTGACGCTGAACGAAAGAGACACCACTCAGTTTGTAGATCTTGAGATATGCCTCGTAGTAGAAGCCACCCAACCATGGCCATGCGGTACCCTGATGGTACGCATAATCACGCTGAATCTGAGGACCTACATAATTCGGGTTGTATCCTACGCTCTTTGGAGAGAGTGAACGCAAACCACGTGGAGTAAGCAACTCTTTTGTAACGGTATCAAGAACCTTCTTTTTCTGCTTCGAGTCAAGCGGAGAGTGGTCAAGAGCCACTGCGAATATCATATTAGGACGTACGCTCCAGTC
Source organism: Bacteroidaceae bacterium (assembly GCA_017398805.1). Lineage (GTDB taxonomy): Bacteria > Bacteroidota > Bacteroidia > Bacteroidales > Bacteroidaceae > HGM04593. The sequence goes on from JAFQEZ010000007.1 coordinate 13,691, forward strand.
AACATAGTCTCCGTCTACATAGTCATACAGATATCCATGCTCGTTGACAAACACCTCTGTGAAGGCCTTGCCGGCAAGCGGGATAAGACGTGCAAGAGAAGTCTGCACCTCCTCGTTATGCATAAGGTTCGCCATCTCCTCGAAGAACTTGAGGGCATTGTACCAGAGAGCGTTGATTTCAACAACGTAACCTGTACGTGGTACAACCGGACGACCATTTGCAGTAGAGTTCATCCATGTAACTGCCTTTTCACGGCCGTTTGTGGCAAGCAGACCGCTGTGTGTCACACGAAGGTTGCTATGCTTGTTGTTTCGCACGAAATCATAGATGAGCATCAAAAGGTCACCGTACTTGTCACGGCAAGCCTCGATACCGCACTCCTTTGCATACTGCTGGATAGCCCAAACTGCCCAAAGAAGGACATCGGGATGTTCCATCTCATATATCTTGCACTCGCTCGGACGTCCGTTGATGAAATCCTCAACGGCAATACGTGCAGTCTTCATAACACGCTCATACTCCTCGACATTACCTTGAGAGAGTGTAAGACCCGGCAATGACACGAAGAGGTCACGTGCACGGCACTTGAACCAAGGATAACCGGCAAGGATATATGTATGCTGTCCCTGTACATTGAAGAACTGGTTGCCGGCACACTTCATGCAGTTCATGAAGTCATCGCGGAGGAAACGGATCTCCTCCTCATGTTCGAAGGCCGCCTTCATTGTACGTGATGTCATCGGAGATACACCGCCCGAGAAGACGATGCTTTCGCCGGCTTTCATCTTCACCTCGAAATAACCGGGAACATAAAGGTCCTCGTTGAAGTCATAACCACGTTCAAGTTCCTTCACATACTCTATTCCGCGATACCAATCAGGTTGATAAACAAAATCGTTCTTCTTGTTGAGCTGCATGTAAAGGTCGGGATAATCGGCATACATGCGCATGCTGATACCATTCTCAACCTCCTTGTAACTGCGGTCGGCAATGCTGTTCTCGTGTGTGTATTCACGTACACTGCGGAATGCACAGAACGGACGCAAACGCAAGGTTACTGCTGTGTTTGCCTTCAGAAGGGTGTAACGAATAAGGATTCTGTTCTCATGATGCACAAAGGCTTTTTCTTTCTTAAGCCATACACCGCCCACGTTGTAAATAGTGGTCGGTACGCGTTCCCAGGCAAACTCGCGAATGTACTTGTTGCCTCGAGGGCTGAAGTTGTCGGCATTATACTTGTGCAGACCCAAGTTGAATTCCGCACCATGCAACACAACAGTCTCATCGAGCGACGACAGCAACACATGGTTCTCGTCATCGAGTTCAGGAATGGGGACAACCAGAAGTCCGTGATACTTGCGGGTATTACAGTCGACAATAGTCGAACAGTGATAAGCACCCGAACGGTTGGTCCTCAGAATCTCCTTCTGCAACGACTCTTCCAAGTTCGTCATCAGCGTTTTTTCGAATCGCAAATAACTCATCTCGTACGAATTTATATATTAAAAAATTTGAATCAAAGAAGCTGTTTAAATTTATATCGTTAAGTTTTTTATAGAGCAAAATGGATGTTTACTCCTAATTTAAAGGGCGCATAGCGGACTATGTAACCGCAAAAAAGGCGAAAACAGACATTCTGAATATAAAAAACAACGAAACTGCAGTTCCCAATATGAGAAATATTTATTAGAAATTTAAACAGTTTCTAAAGTCCCCAAATATAGCAAATATTAGAAACAACAACAAGCAAGAGGGAGTAATTTTTTAAAAATTAATAAAAAACGAGCAAAAAATCACTCTTTAAAGAGCGAAAATGAGACTTTGCATCCTACTCGGCTGAAATTTTCATTCTCAAAGCCTATAAATAGACCGGCATCAATGTATGGAGTCTCCACACCATACCCACATTCCCAATAGGGACAAAGGTGTGATATAAAGAGCAATCCTGCATACACACTTTCATTCTTTATAAAACTTGCACGTGGCACAATTCTCTGCAAAAGCATGAACGGCGAAGAATAACTCGCATTTATGCGGGCATAGTTGTTTGCCGAGTTATACCACTCCCTGCCAAGCAATTGAAATACCCCACTCGCTTCATCATCCCTATCCAGCGGCAACGGATTATCCTTAAGAAAAGCATATTTTACAAAGTAGATATCTTTTGTATGGAAATAGCCACCACCGCCTGCACGCAGGTATAATGAGCCGCTTGAAGTTATCCGCCGTTTGTACTGCACATCAAGTTCCGCACGGGTATACACTCCATGTGAGCCCATGACGCCACTAATGCCCTGCTCCACATCAAAAGCAAAGCGAGGTGCCAAAGATCCGACATTCACCTTTCTGCCATCAGCCACATAATAATACATGCCCGGATGCCACGTAACACGCAAATGAGGTGCAAACTGACGGTAATACTCCTTCACCTCGTCACCTGCAACCTGCACCCCAACCGCATCGCCATACAAAGAGTGTCTGTAGTAGGTTGCACCGGCTTGCAGTTCAAAACCATTCACCGGTTCAAAACCTGCCGTTAACCTGATATGACCTTCGCGATAGAAAAGAATCGGCATTTTCCCGAAATCAAGAGAATCGATCGGAGTGTTCTTGATTGCATCATGAAATGCACTGCTGTAAAGAGTTGTACCACGCTCCACATCTACCGCAATGACACCACGTTTCATCGGTGCGAATGACAAAGCACTCCTTATGCCCCAATAGAACTCCTTATACTTGAAGTTATATCCAATCATCGGCTTTATCTGCAATGCGCACTTTCTACTTATCCGAGTTCTGAAATTCAAAGCCAACTTATAAGAAAACCCTTTGCTGGTCGTATATGAGAGATAAGAAGGATTTATCAGCGGCGAGAATTTAAGGTCGCTGTCACCCCAGACAAGAGTATGGCTGCTTATCGCACGGTCGCCCACTCTCCACAGGAACTGTCCTATACGTTCCTTCACGCCTCCTACAGTATCAACAGAGATATCCACACCCCCAAACGCTCTATTGGAAATATATAACAGAGAGTCGTTTTTTGTCAACGGAGTTATACGTGCAGCCGACAAACGTCCCGGAACATCATCTACATTCGGCAATCTTTCAGGCAAATCAGATGTCGCAACCAGATTCTTGGAAGGTTTGTCATCGTCATCCAAGGCACGGAACTCCTTGTAGGAAAAATCACCGGCAACATCAATTTCCATACGGTTACCCAGGAAAGCATATCCTATCTTCAGCGCAATGGAGTCAACGACAAAACGCTCCTGTTTATTTTTTCCCATAAACAGATCCACGTCAAAACGCGACTGCTCATCCCATCCTTCAAGTGTTATCGTTACAGGCAAAGAATCCGTTTCATCAATCACCACTGCCCCACTGCTGAACAGCTGGATATTGTCGAAGCGGGAAACAAAAAGAATCCGCTGTTTTCCTGTTTCGAGGAATGCTGTATCCAGGCTGAACCTATAGTATGCACGATTCGATTGTTCAAGCGGTGAAAGATACTCACCGGCAAACAGCCGTTCGCCGTATACATGCGGCGACATGTACGACATCACCCTATCCATCTCTCCGTTACCGTGCCCAAACGAGGAGAGTGATGCAGTACGTCGTATTTTGGGCAAAGAGCCATGAACAGATATCACATCATAAAGATATTCCGACAGATAAGATTTCACCCCTTTGTCAAAAACCGTCATATCAGGGAAGAGGCTGACAATAAGATTCTTCTTCTCTACCTCTACTCTCTGTCTTACATAAAGCTGTGCTTCAAGCATACCTACGTCGGAACGCCTGACCGCAACAGACATTTTATCCATAAGCGCCAACGCCACAGTATCGTTCCTCGACGCACAATTGGCCAATATCGGCACAAAGGAGAGAAAAAAGAGAAGCAGAGTTTTTTTCATCAATACAAGAATAAAATGGGGTGACTGTCAAAGTCGCCCCATATAATATTAATCGGTTATCACCTGGCTGCGGCCCTTACTCTTAGCAGGCGGTCAAGCAACCCTTCAAGAAGATCAAGTCGAAGCATATTCGCACCATCACTTTTGGCCACCGACGGATTTTCATGAGTTTCTATAAAGAGACCATCCGCACCGACCGCTATCGCAGCCTTTGCTATTGTCTCAATCATCTGTGGCATACCGCCTGTAACTCCTGCAGTCTGGTTAGGCTGCTGCAAAGAGTGTGTTATATCCATAACGACCGGATAACCGAAACTCTTCATCTGTGGAATGCCGCGGAAATCAACCACAAGATCCTGATAACCGAATGTAGTTCCACGTTCTGTAAGCATCACATTGCCTGCACCTCCTTCGGACACAACCTTTTCTGCAGCAAATTTCATCGCTTCGGGAGAAAGGAATTGCCCCTTCTTTATATTCACGATGCGGCCTGTCTTTGCAGCCGCAATTAGCAAATCTGTCTGACGGCAAAGGAATGCAGGTATCTGCAGGATATCAACATACTCGGCAGCCATTTCAGCCTCCTCCGCAGAGTGGATATCCGTCACAACGGGGATATTGAATGTCTCTCGCACTCTACGCAGAACACGCAACGCATTCTCGTCACCTATTCCGGTAAACGAATCAAGACGCGAACGGTTTGCCTTACGGTACGATCCTTTAAACACATAAGGGATATTCCTGTCGGCAGTTATAGCCACAATGCGCTCGGCAATCTTCATTGCCATCTCCTCGCCTTCAATGACACACGGTCCGGCCAAAAGGAAAAAATTCTCAGTAGATGTCAGTTCTCTGATTGTCATGATTTCTTATTTAGTTTTGTAGGAATTATCAAATTCAGCACTTCAGGTTCTATTGTAACATGAAGAGGGAATGTCGGTTTGAACGGACGTCCGTCGATACCTATGCCGGCTCCACCCACATCCTCAATAATTACATCTGTAGTACGGAACGGTTCAACAAGTTTAAAGTTAAGTATACGTCGACGTACAAGCATATGCAGTCCTTCAAGGATTCCAAGAAACTTCGGCATCCTTATTGCTGACACATCAAGCCAACCATTATAAGGGACTGCACTGGGAGTCATTCCGTAACCACGCGAATTACCGATGAAAAGCATCATCAGTTTCTTGTCTACGGTCTGGCAATTCAAGGAGAACTTCATATGAAAGTTACGTCTCTTGAAAAGCAGATGCACCAATCCGAGTACCCGGAAAGCCGCTTTGGCAAAAAAAGTTCTCTTCATGTTGGCAAGCTCAACTATATATGCCGACACACCGATATTTAACACGTTAAGAAAATATCTTCTCTGCTCGCCTTCATCTGTATTATAAATACAACAGCCCACATCCACCTTACGCAGGCGACGCGCCATTATATATTCCACAGCACTTTTATAGTCTCCCTCATTTACGCCCCAGTACGAAGAATAATCATTAGCGATACCGCAAGGGATGATTCCAAGAGCCACATTAGCCGAATTTACCGACGCCATTATTCCATTGATTGCATCCTGCAACGCGCCATCGCCACCTATAAGTACTATGGTTTCATAACCATTGTCGGCCAGCATCATTGCTTGACGTTCAATAGAAGAACAATTTTCCGACTGAATGCAGTCGAACTCAACGCCCTTTTCAATAAGATAGTCACGAATTTCGTTCCACTTCTTCATCGGACGCAAAGAACCGTCTCTGGGTACATATATTATACCCCAACGCCTTTTGTTCCTGTTTATCGCATCAGCCATAAAGCATATCAGTTATCTGTCCAACAATCTCGCTGCGTCCAAGCGAACCATCCACCCAGCGTATTTCTGTTCCACGTTTTTCCATGCCACGGAACCACGTCATCTGACGTTTCGCAAACTGGTGGATTGCAATTTCAAGTCCTTGGACCATATCATCATAACTCATAGCACCTGTTATATAAAGAGTCAGATACTTATATTCCAGTCCATAGTATATCAGTTGGTCCGGTTTAAGTCCACTGTCAAGCAGCGAACGTACCTCATCGACCATCCCACTCTCGAGACGTTCACGCAAGCGACGGCTTATCCGCGCACGACGCACCTCCCTATCCACTGAAACACCAATCACCAATGTCTCAAGTTGCGGGAATAAGCGTTCCTCTACAGGGCACGAGAGATAATACTCCTCAATTTCAATGGCACGTATCGCACGTTTTTTATTATCCGTATCCGTATTGTTATGCAGTTGCTTATAATTAGCCAGAATCGCAGTCAACTCTTCGAGACTTTTGGTCTCTAATTCAGCACGCAATGCCGGGTTCTCGGGCACAGGCAAGAGGCGATATCCCTTGAGAACCGACTCTACATAAAGTCCACTACCGCCACACATTATGGGAAATACGCCACGTGACTTTATATCCTCATATGCTGAAAGAAAATCACGTTGGAACTCAAAAAGATTATACTTTTCACCTGCATCTGCAATGTCTATCAGATGCGACGGGACAGTCACACCTTCACGCGTATACTCTGCGACATCCTTGCCCGTACCAATATCCATCCCACGATAGACTTGGCGACTGTCAGCACTTATTATCTCTGCATTCCCAATGGCAAGTGCAAGGTCTACAGCAAGCGAAGTCTTGCCGCAGGCCGTGGGACCTACGACTGCAAGAAGATCATATTTCTCTCTACGTTGCTGCATAACAAAAGGCATTGAACTGCATGCCATAATATTTTGCGAAGTTAATGCAAGTTAAGCGCAATAACAAAATATGCCCTTTAATTTTTGTTATAAGGGGAAATTTTGAACAATAAATTTGAGAAGGCCGATATGTTCTCGTACATGCGCGCGAACATAATTATATAAGATATATCTTTTATAATAACAAAGTTGAGGATGACTTTCGGGTCATCCTCAACTTTGTTGGGGGTGAATAAAAAGCAAAGTTCAAGGCTTGTGCAAGTGAGCTAAACATAAAGTTTACTTTAATGTTTTACAGCGAACGAAGCCAAGGCTCGCCGCAGGCAGTGCGCTTGTGCAGGCTTCAAAACCGCAGTTTACTAAGCGTAAATGAGGATTTTGAAGGCAAACGTAACACAGAAA